>NZ_RAWG01000148.1 GCF_003611735.1 Corallococcus sicarius
GAGTTGGCGTTGGCGGCGGGGTACTACGACCAGGCGCACCACGTGCGGGAGTTCCGGGCGCTGACGGGGATGACGCCGGGGGCGTACGCGCGCGAGAAGGCGCAGGTCGGATTCGTACAATCCTCCGGCGAGGCGGATGCGTAACGTAGGGGCTGTTTCCTTCACCAGGGAGAGGTCCCGCCATGTCCACGTCCACCGCCCCGCAGCAGGCAGAGCAGCACCACCGCATCGACTACATCGAGCTTCCCGCCAAGGACATCGCGGAGGCGAAGCGCTTCTACGGCGCCGTCTTCGGCTGGCGCTTCGAGGACTACGGCCCGGCCTACACGAGCTTCATGGACGGCCGGCTGAACGGGGGTTTCGACGTGGAGTTGCCGGTGGCGAAGGGGGGGCCGTTGATTGTCCTCTACTCGAAGGACCTGGAGGCGACGCACGCGAAGGTGCTGGAGGCCGGAGGGCGCATCACGAAGGACACGTTCTCGTTCCCCGGCGGTAAGCGCTTCCAGTTCGCGGACCCCACGGGCAACGAGCTGGCGGTGTGGACCGAGCCTTGATGTACTGAGGTCCTCGCCAGGGCCTCGGGACTGCTACGCTCGGTCGCGTCCATGGGGAATGTCATGAAGCGCGGGTTCCTGCTGACTTCCTTCATGGCCCTGGCGGGATGCTCGCCCGCAGGTCCAGGTCCTGGCGTGTGGCGGCCGGAGGCGAATGCGCCTCCAACGACGCCCATTTCCGGGCCATTGCCTGGCTTTGGCCCCTTTCCGTCGTTCTCCGAAGCGCTGCAGGCCGCGTGTCCGTTCATCCTCTCGAAGCCCAACGCGGTCGCGGCGCACTTGCGGCATCAGGACCCGCGCCTCGCCTTTCGCGCGTCGACCGAATACTGCGCCTGGCTCTACTACACGCCGGATCATCTCTACGAGATGAGCATGTTGACGGATCGAGCCGCGCCAGACGACCTGGTCTCGGGCAAGCGAAGTTGCATCCTGCCCTCGACGGTCGCGGACGCCCGCTATGCGCCGGGCGAGCTCAAGTACATCTTCGCGCTGCACAACCATCCGTTCGGGGGGCCACCTTCTCCTGGCGACCTCCGTTTCACGGATGAGATGGCGCGCGTGCATGCCTGGGCCATCGAAACGCGGGACAGCAAGGTGCTGTTGTCCATCATCGCCTTCTTCTCGAACGCGAGAGACGCCGAGCACCCTACATGCGATGGCTTCTACCAGTACGTTCCAGCGACCCGCGACATGCTGAAGTGGACCCGCGCCGCGAAGGGGTGGGACCGCGAGACGCTGGGCACGGTGACCTGGATCAACACGACAACCTATCGCCTCGACAAGAAGCAGCGCCGATGAGCACTGCCCTGGACTCCCGATGACGATGCGACAGCTCCGTCTCCTGATGGTCGCCCTGCTCATGGGCTGTGTGCGGGGTCCCCGGACCCCGCCCGTGCTCGTGGAGGACGACAGGTCCATCGTCTTCCCGGAGTTCACGGACGACTCCGTCATCGAGCTCCAGCCCGAGCAGCGCCCGTATGTGCTGGAGGGCGCGCTGCTTCAGGCGCTGATGATCGCCACGAACGACTTCCTGCCACCGGCGTCGAAGGACGTGCCCTGTCAGGACCGGCCGGAGTCCCAGCGGTATCTGGCCACGCGCCGGGGAGACCTCTTCTTCATCCACATCTCCGAGGAGCCCGCGGCCTGCGGAAAGACCTACCCGGCGCTGGACTCAGGTGCCTGGTACGCCATCAGCCGGGATGGGCGGATCCGACGGCGTGTCGTGGACGGCATGGCGGAGGCCCCGGCGGACGCAGGTTCTGGAGACTCCCAGGCCGTCCCCGCGGAACCCGGGGTGGCTCCTGCGCTGGACTCCGTCTGGAACGACCCCTCGCGGCCCTGGCCTGAAGGCCTGCGCGACGGAGGAAGCGCGGATGCAGGCGCGACGCCCGCAGGTCCTCCGTAGATTTCGCTGCTCCGTACTCCCGGTGTGCGCGTCCTGAGGGTGCGTCACTGAACCTGGTCGCCTGTCCTCCAGGGAAGCAGGCGGAAACCGTGTCCGCGCCCCAACACTCATCATGGCCCCGGGTACAGGGCCCGTTGGAGGATGACTAAACCGTCCGGGTCGAAGTTCGCGCGCACTCCTGCGCACGGTAGAAACCGGTCGGTCTTCTCCCCGGGAAAGTCGCTCGTGATCGCCACCGCTGCCGCCACCATCCTTCACGTCAACGACACGCCCGCGAGCCTCTACCTGGGCACCTTCTCGTTGCGCCAGGCGGGCTATCGCGTGCTGGAGGCCGCCACCGGTGGCGAGGCCCTGCAGGTCGCGCTCGAAGGACACCCCGACGTCGTCGTGCTCGACGTGAAGCTGCCCGACATGAGCGGCTACGAGGTGTGCCGGCGCCTCAAGGCGGATCCGCGCACGTCCGAGATGTCCATCATCCACACCTCCGCCACGTTCATCACGGCGGAGAAGAAGGTCATCGGCCTGCGCGCGGGCGCGGACGTCTACCTCACCCAGCCCTTCGACCCCGAAGAGCTGATCGCCACCGTGAGCAGTGTCCTGCGCCTGCGCCACGTGGAGCGCGTGGCCCTGGCCAACGCGGCCCGCCTGGAGGAAGCAGACCGCAAGAAGGACGAATTCCTCGCCATGCTCGGCCACGAGCTGCGCAACCCCCTGGCCGCCATCTCCGTCGCGGTGCAGATGCTCGGCCAGAAGGACTCGAACGGCCTGTCCGAAGCGGACGAGCGCCGCCGCTCCATCATCGAGCGCCAGGTCAACCACCTGCGCCACCTGGTGGACGACCTGCTCGACGTCAGCCGCATCACCCGGGGCAAGTACTCGCTGCGCCGCAGCCGGCTGGACCTCAACAGCGTGCTGCAACACGCGTTCGCCGCCGCCCGGCCGGTGATGGAGGAGCGCGGGCTCGTCATGCGCGAATCCCTCCCTGCCGAGCCCTGCTGGGTGGACGGCGACCGGACGCGGCTGGAGCAGGTCTTCACCAACCTGCTGGACAACGCCGCGAAGTATTCACCCGAGGGCAGCGTCGTCACCGTCGGCGCCCACCTGGACGGGGAGCACCGCGTGCGCGTGACCGTGCAGGACACCGGCATCGGCCTCCCCGTGGAAGAGCAGGAGCGCATCTTCGAACTCTTCGCGCAGCTGGACACGGGGCTCGCGCGCAGCCGGGGCGGGCTGGGCATTGGCCTGACGCTGGTGCGCCACCTCGTGGAGGAGCACGGCGGCAAGGTGGAGGTGTTCAGCGAAGGCGCGGGGCGGGGCAGCACGTTCACCGTCACGCTGCCCCTGCTCGCGGAGGCCACACAGCCAGCGCGGCCCGACGCCGTCCCCGAGCGCATCGACATGCGGAAGGGGGAGTGGCGCATCCTCCTCGTCGACGACAACCCCGACGCGCGCGAAGGCCTGAGCGAGATGCTCCAGATGTGGGGCCACACCGTCGCGGTCGCGTCGGATGGCCACCAGGCGCTCGCGATGGCGACCCCGGGCGCCTACGACGTCATCATCCTCGACATCGGCCTGCCGGGCTTGAGCGGCTACGAGGTGGCGGAGGAGCTGCGCACCCGCGTGGCCGCGGACGCGCACCTCATCGCGCTCACGGGCTACGGGGCGCCGGAGGACCGGGTCCGCAGCGAGCAGGCCGGCTTCGACCTGCACCTCGTCAAGCCCGTGGAGCTGGTGGAGATTGGCCGCGTGCTCGCACAGCTGGGCCCGGTGAAGCGCGGTGCGCCCCGACGGCAGGCCGCACGCGCGAAGAGCGCGTGACGGCCCGGGCCTTCCGTGTCGCCGCGGCGGGCCGCGCTCAGGGCACCGGGACGCGCAGCACCAGCCCGCGCGGGAACTCCAGGGAGCTGCCCGCGCTCAGTCCCCAGGCGGCGACGGAGCCATCGCGGTACAGCGCCAGCGAGGCGAAGTCCGGACCCGCGACCAGGGCCACCACGTTCGCCTGCACTGGCGGCGGCACGCCCGTGCCCAGGATGTCATCGGCCTCGCCCCACGCGATGACGCTCGTGTCCGACGTGACGGCCAGGCCGTAGACTTCCGAGTTGCGGCTCAACGCGAACGTCTTCACGCCCGTCAGCCCCTGCGGCAGGGGCGTGCCCACCGGCGGGTAGCCCCACACGACGAGGCTGCCGTCCGCCCTGCGCGCGGCGCTCTGGTTGCGCCCCGCGGACACCTGGACGACGTCCGTGAGGCCCTCGGGCACCGTGGCCTTGTTGTAGGTGTTGTAGCCCCACGCGACGACCGTGCCGTCCGCCTTGAGCGCCAGGGCATGGTACGCACCCGCGGAGACGGCGATGACGTCCGTGAGCCCCGCCGGCACCGTGGATTGGCCGCCGTCATTGGCGCCCCACGCGACGACCGTGCCGTCGTCCTTGAGCGCCACGTTGAAATCGAAGCCCGACGCGATGGCGATGACGCCCGACAGTCCCTGGGGCACGTTGCTCTGTCCGTCGCTGTTGCGCCCCCACGCCACCACCGTCCCGTCCTCGCGCAGCGCCAGGGCATCCTTCTCCCCGGTGGACACGCTGACGATGCCCGTCTTCGCCTGCTCCGGGACGTCCTGCACCGGCTCGGAAGAGAAGCCGGAGTAGTAGCCCAGGGTGTCGTCGGGCTTGATGCCCAGCGCGAAGAACAGCCCGCCCGCCAGCGTCGTCTGTGCCACCACCCGCACCTTCGCGGAGAACGTCCGCGCGGGGTCTTCCGTCTTCATCACCACGTCCCGCAGCCCTGGCGACACCGCATGGGGCAGGCGCAGGACGATGCGCGTGCTGGAGCGGAAGAGGACCTCCTTCGCGGCCACGCCCCCCACTGTCACGTCGTAGGGTTGCCGCGAGTAGTCCAGGTTCTCACCCGTGAGGGTCAGCCGGCCGCCCTGCACGCCGCGCTCGGAGAAGGCCGTCACGGTGGGGGGCTGCAGGCGCGTGAGCAGGAACGACGCGCGCGCCGTCGCGCCCGCCGTCACCTCCACCGACCGCGTCTCCTGCGTGTAGCGCTCCTTGTGCGTCACCAGCTCGTAGGTGCTCGTGGGAAGGCCCTCCAGCGTGAAGCGGCCCTCGGCATCCGTGGTGGCGAGCGCGGTGGTGCCGGTGAGCGACACCGTGAGGCCCGCCGCGCTGGCGCCGTCCGACAGCGCGACCTGGCCCTCCACCCGGCCGCGCAGCCGCACCAGCGTCAGCGCGGTGAAGACGCTCTGGTCCCCCTGGACCTGTACGGGCTCGCGGTCCTCCGCATAGCCCTCCAGGTGGGCTCGCACCTCCTGGAGGCCCGCCGGGACGCCGGTGAAGACGAAGAGGCCCTCCGCGCTGGTGGTGGTGCGCAGGTCCGTGCCCGTCACCGACACCTCGATGCCGCCGTTCTCCAGGTCGCCAGCGTCGTCGCGGGACACGCCGCCCCGCAGCTCGCCCTTCATGCGCGGCAGCGTCAGCGCGACGGAGGTCTCCTCCGCCGCCTTCACCACCACCTCCTGCCGCCCCACCACGAACAGGTCCTTCTCGGCCCGGAGCGTGTAGGCCCCGGGCAGCAGGTCCTCCAGCGCGAAGCGGCCCTCGGCGTCCGTGGTGGTGGCCACGGAGGTGCCCATCAGCGTCACCGCGATGCCGGCGGAGGTGCTGGCGGCTTCCAGGGTGATGGCGCCGGAGAGGCGACCCCGGGCGCGCTGCATCGACAGCGACAGGGTGGGGGCGTCGCCCGCGCTCAGGGACAGCGACTGGCGCACCGTCGTGTAGCCCGCCTTGGAGGCGGTGAGCTCGTAGGTGCCGGGCGGCACCGCTTCCAGCAGGAAGGCGCCGCCGGCATCCGTGGTGGTGCGCAGCGCCGTGCCCGTCAGCGACACCTCGATGCCCGCGAAGCTGGCCTCGTTCGGCAGCGTGACCTTGCCGGCGACGCGGGCGGTGGTGGGCACATCCGGGAGGGGCTTGGGGGACTCCACGGAGCCCTTGCAGGCCGCCAGGGTGAGCACGAGGCCCAGCAACAACACACAAGGAGACGGTCGCGACGAGCGCATGGAGCAATTCCAGAAGTGGTTTGAAGGTAGAACGCTCGACACGGCATGACATCGCGGCCGGTTCACGCGCTGGGGGGTGAAGCAGGAGGTGGCAGACCTCCGCCGCGCGGCGAGCGCCTCCCTCGACGGAGGCGGGCGGACGATATTCAGTGAGCGTGCTTCAATGCAATACAACGGGAATGACAGGCCCTTCTCGAAACGTGAGAGTGCAAGGCCCGCGGTCAGGTCCTGCCCTCGCGGCGGAAATCATGGCACCGCTTTGGCGTAGAAAGGGCCACATGCTCAGCCTGCGCAATCTGGTGAAGGTGTACCCGGGCCCCGTGACGGCCCTTCGTGGCGTGGACCTGGAGGTGCCCCGGGGGATGTTCGGGCTGCTGGGCCCGAACGGTGCGGGCAAGTCCACGCTGATGAAGATCCTCTCCGGCCTGCTGGAGCCCACCTCCGGCGAGGTGACGCTGGACGGGATGGACCTCGTGCGCCACCCGGAGGCGCTGCGCCCGCACCTGGGCTACCTGCCGCAGGAGTTCGGCTTCTACCCGTACCTCTCCGGCCAGGACATGCTGCGCTACCTGCTGGAGCTCAAGGGCGTCACCGCGCCGCAAGGGCTGAAGGCACTGGTCGCGCAGTTGCTGGAGCGCGTGAACCTCACGTTCGCGGCGAAGCGCAAGGTGAAGGAGTACTCGGGCGGCATGCGGCAGCGGTTGGGCATCGCCCAGGCGCTCGCGGGCGACCCGAAGCTCATCATCGTGGACGAGCCCACCGCGGGCCTCGACCCCGAGGAGCGCCAGCGCTTCTACCGGCTGCTCGCGGAGATCGCCCACGAGCGCACCGTGCTCCTGTCCACGCACATCGTGGAGGACGTGGCCATGCTCTGCCCGCGCTTCGCCGTCATCCGCCAGGGCCGCGTCGTCGCCATCACCAGCCCCAGCGAGGCGAAGGCCGCGCTCCATGACACCCTCTTCGAGGGCACCGTCCCCCCGGCCGACATGGCCTCCTTCCAGCAGGCCTGGCGCGTCACCCAGGCGGTGCTCTTCGAGGGGCGCAACCGCGTGCGCATCCACCTGCCACCGGGCACGCCCACGCCCCCGGGCTTCGAGCGCACCACGCCCACGCTGGAGGACGCGTACCTGCTCCTGATGAAGGATGCGCCAGAACCCACGGCCCCCGCTGCCGTCCCGACGCAGACGCCCGCGGTGAGCGCATGAACCTGACGCGACTGGCCCGCGTGGCGCGCACGGAGTGGCGTCACCAGGTGCGCCGCCCGCTGTTCTGGGTGCTGCTCGTGTTGCTGGTGGGCGTGGTGTGGGGCCTGTCGTCGGGCAGCGTCACCATCGCGTCGGGCAGCTCGGAGGTGGGCGGCAAGAAGGCGTGGATGACGAGCGAGTTCGCCGTCGCGCAGACGGTGCTGCTCCTCACCTTCCTGCTGTTCAGCTTCTTCGTGTCGGTGGGCGCGGGCATGTCCGTCATCTCCGACGACGAGGCCCGGGTGCAGCCGCTGCTGCACACCACGCCGCTGACGCCCGCCGAGTACGTGTGGGGCAAGTTCCTCGCGGTGCTGGGCGCCTACGTGCTGGCGCTCGCGGTGTTGATGGGGCTGCTCGTCTTCTTCCACCACGTCGTGCCCGCGGGCGAGTCCGCGGAGTTCCGGGGCCCCTTCGCCCTGGGGCATTACGTGCGCTCCGCGCTGTGGTTCGGCCTGCCGCTCATCGTCTTCATGACGGGGGCAGCCTTCGCCATGGGCGAGCGCACGCGCCGCGCGGTGCCGGTGTACTTCCTGCCGGTGGGCCTGTTCTTCCTCTGCGTCTTCTTCCTGTGGGAGTGGTCGCCCGGCTGGTTGGATCCGCGCGTGAACCAGTTGCTGATGGCGTTGGATCCGGCCGGCTTCCGCTGGCTCACGGAGACGTGGATCAAGGTGGACCGGGGCGTGGACTTCTACAACACGCAGCCCGTGGGGCTGGACGCGCTCTTCGTCACCAGCCGGTGCATGCTCATGGCCCTGGGCCTGGGCGCGGTGGCGTGGAGCGAGCGCCACTTCCGCCGCGCGCTCCGGGGTGAGGTGAAGGTGCGGCCTTCGCGCGCCGTGCGCAACCGCCTCATCGAGCCGCCCCCCGCGCAGGTGGCGCTGTCGCACGCGGAAGCCCCCCTGGCCGCGCTGGGCATGGTCGTGAGGCCGCCGGGTTTCTGGGCCGGGCTCGCGACGGTGACGCGGGCGGAGGCGCGGGGCCTGCTGTCGCAGCCGGGGCTCTACCTGTTCCTGCCGCTGCTCCTGGTGCAGATGGTGTCCCAGGCCGCCACGGCGGTGGGCCCCTTCGACACGGAGTTGTTGCTGGTGCCGGGGCGCTTCGCGGTGCGTTCGATGAACGCGGCGTCGGTGCTCGTGTGTCTGTTGTTGATGTTCTACGTGGTGGAGTCGCTGGAGCGGGAGCAGGCGTCTGGCTTCTCACCCATCCACGACGCGCTGCCGGTGCGGACCCTGTCGGTACTGCTGGGGAAGGCGCTGGCGAACGGCCTCGTCGCGGTGGCGTTGCTGGGCATCATGGGGCTTGCTGGCACGCTGGTGCAGGTGTCGCAGGGCACGGTGCCCTTGTCGCTGACGCCCTATGTGCTCGTGTGGGGCTTGCTGCTCTTGCCCACGTTCTTCCTGTGGACGGCCTTCATCCTGGCCGCGCGCGCGGTGACGGGGGGCCGCTTCGGCACATACGCGCTGGCGCTGGGCGCGCTGGGGCTCACGGGCTTCCTGTCCGTGCGCGAGGACCTCACCTGGGTGACGAACTGGCCGCTGTGGGACGCGGTGCGGTGGACCGACCTGGGCGCGTTCCAGGTGGACCGCGTCGCGCTGGTGCTCAACCGCGTGGCGACGCTGGGCGTGGCGGTCTTCTTCATCGCGCTGGCGGTGCGCCTCGACGGCCGGCGCGCGCGGGACTCCGTGACGACGCTGGAGTCGCTCAAGCCGTCGGGGCTGCTGCGCGGGGTGTGGCGGCTCACGCCGTACTGGGTGGTGCCCGCGGTGGCGCTCGTGTGGCTGGGCGTGCTCGTGGGGCAGGGGCACCAGGGCGCGGCGGCGAAGAAGCGCGCGAAGCAGTACTGGCAGAAGAACCTGGCGACGTGGAAGGACGCGCCGCAGCCCATGCTGGCGGACGTGGACCTGGACGTGGACCTGGAGCCGGAGGCGAGCGCCTTTCGCATGAAGGGCACGTACACGCTGGTGAACCGGCACGACGCGCCGCTGAAACAGTTCGCCCTGAGTGGTGGCGATGCGTGGACGGACGTGCGCTGGACGTTGGAGGGGAAGGACGTGACGCCGGAGGACCGCGCCGGCCTGTATGTCTTCACGCCGGCCGCGCCGCTCGTGCCCGGGGCCTCGCTGAAGGTGGGCTTCCAGTACCAGGGCCGCGTGCCGGACGGCGTGTCCCGCGCGGGCGGTTCACTCAACGAGTTCATCCTGCCCTCGGGCGCGGTGCTCACGAGCGAGGGGACCACGTTCGCGCCGGTGGTGGGCTACCTGGAAGAGCGGGGCGTGGATCCGAAGGAGAACCGCTACGAGCCGCGCGTGTACCCGGATGACTTCCACGAGGGGCGCACGGAGGCCGCGTGGGGCAGCGGCCTGCCGTTCCCCTTGCGGATCCGCGTCTCCGGGCCGGAGGCGTACACGCTCAACTCCGTGGGCGTGCGTGAGAGCGACACGGTGAAGGACGGGCGGCGCACGACGGTGTGGAGGAGCGACCACCCGGTGAGCTTCTTCAACGTCATCGCGGGGAAGTGGGCCCGGGTGGAGGGCGCGGGCACGACGGTGTTCCACCACCCGGAGCACGGCTACAACGTGAAGGAGATGTCGCGGGGGCTGGAGGCGTCGCGCCGGTACTACTCGGAGTGGTTCCACCCGTTCCCGTGGAAGGAGTTGAAGCTGTCGGAGTTCGCCGGCCTGGATGACTACGCGCAGGGCTTCCCCACGGACATCACGTTCTCGGAGTCCATCGGGTTCCTCACGCGCACGACGCCGGAGTCGAATGCCGTGTTGCTCGTCACCGCGCACGAGGCCGCGCACCAGTGGTGGGGCAACCTGCTCATCCCCGGCAAGGGGCCGGGAGGCAACGTGCTGTCGGAGGGGCTGTCGCACTACTCGGCGCTGAAGCTCATCGAACAGCTCGACGGGGCGGAGGCGCGCGCGCAGAACGCGCGGCGGATGGAGGAGCGCTACGCGAAGGAACGGCGCGTGGATGGAGAGCAGCCGCTGGTGAAGCTGGACGGTTCGCGCGAGGGCGACACGGTGGTCCTCTACGAGAAGGGCGGCTGGACGTTCTTGATGCTGGAGGACCTGATGGGCCGGCCCGCGATGCACGCGGGGCTCCAGGCCTTCCTCCAGCGGTACATGAACAACGAGGACCACCCGGTGCTGCAGGACTTCCTCGCGGTGATGCGCCCCTTCGCGCCGGACGCGGCGGCCTTCGACGCGTTCACCCGCCAGGCCTTCTTCGAGGTGGTGGTGCCCGAGTACCGCGTCACCGACGCGACGGTGACGAAGGAGGGCGGGCAGTGGGTGACCACGGCGACGGTGACGAACGTGGGCGCCGGCCGCATGCCCGTGGACGTGGCGGTGGTGAAGGGCGAGCGCGGCGCTTCACCCCCGGGTGAAGCGAATCCGGCAGCGGACTTCCACGAGGCCCGGGTGCGCGTGGAGCCGGTGGCGGGAGTCGCGGCGCGGGTGACGGTGCGCTCGGACTTCGCGCCGGAGCGACTGGTGGTGGATCCGGACGTGCGTGTCCTCCAGCTGCGCCGCGAGCAGGCCCGGGCCCCGCTCACCGCGCCGTGAAGCGATGACAGCCAGAAGGGCGCGCCGTGGACGTATTGTCACGGTAGCGGACGGTCTGGGGGGGGCCTTGCCCGGACACGGGCTGGCACATGCCTTGCGAAAAGGGTCCCGCGATGAACCGCGAGGGGCCGGATTCATGAAGGGGATTCAGCACATGGTGGCGATGCGGAAGTGGGGGCTGTTGCTGTCGTTGGTGTCGACGACGGTGTTCGCGCAGGAGGGCGTCACGACGGGTTCGTTCCCCGTGGCGCGGCGCAACGTGGTGTCGTTGTCGCTGCCCCTGGAGGAGGTGTACTCAAAGCTGGCTATCGAGGGGGAGCGCGTGGTGTGGGAGCACGTCTCCCTGGGCCTGGGGGTGTTCGGGTCCTTCCGGCACGACCGGTTGAGGTTGGGTGAGCCGTCGGCCAGCGGCTTCGAGGGGACGAACACCACGCAATACGAGGTGGGGCTGGCCGCGGCCGTGCGGTTCTACCTGACGGGCCCCGCGCCCCAGGGGGTCTGGGTGTCGCCACGCCTGGAGGTGAGCCGTGGGCAGGCGTTCGACACGCCCGTGGGAGACCTTCCCTCGGGCGGCTTCTCCCTGCTTTCAAACGATCCGGAGTTCTGGTCCCTGGGAGGTGCGGCGCTCGTGGGCTACAGCGTGGTGCTGGAGCCGGGCTTCACCGTGCAGGCCGGCGTGGGCCTGGGCGCGCGGCGCCAGGCCGTGACCTACGACACGGGCGGTCGGCTCGGGACGGGTGAGACGCCCGCGGAGAAAGCCCATCAGACGACCTGGGCCTTCACCCATCGCGTCCTCGTCAACCTGGGCTGGGCCTTCTAGGGCTCGCGAGGCTGCGCGCTCACGGTCCATGGCGTGCGCGCGGTGTCCACCAGCAGCAACTGGAGGTCCCACGCACCGGGCGCGGCGCCCGGCAGGTCGGTGGCCACGGCGAAGACGCGGGTGTCTGGCCTGGGCGTCACGTTGAAGCGCGCGCGGCGCACGGTTGGCGTCCTCCGAGGGCACCACGCCCAGCGTCACGGTGCTGCCCGGAGGCAGGGGCAGGCCATCCGCCGCGGTGGCGGAAGCGAAGGGCACGCCCAGGAAGGGCGCGTCCGGCAGCACGCGACGCTCCGAGCCCAGCGGCCCCACGTCCACGGTGGGCGTGTCCGACCCCGCGTGCACCCAGCGCAGCCGCAGGTTGCCGGGGTCGTTCGCGAAGCGCTCCGTGAGGGGCAGCAGCGTGAACGCGGGCAGCGAGGGGCTGGATGGCGTGAGGTAGCCCGCGGCGACCAGGAGGTAGCGCTCGCCGGGCACGAGCAGCGGCGTCGTGGCCGAGGCCACAGGAGCCGCCGTGGGCCGCGAAGCGTCCGGCGTGCTCGCGAAGAAGTCCAGCGCGTAGGTGCCCGGAGGCACCTGCAGCGGCGTGGACAGCGCGCCGTAGGGCAGGGCGTTGGACAGCTCGCGGTCGCTGGCGAAGAGGTCCAGCGCGGGCGCGTCCGGCGAAGCATTCAGCACGTACAGCGTCGGGTTCTGCCGGAGGATGGCGAGCGTTCCATCACGGCCCGCGGTGAGCAGCGAGAAGCTGTCGCCCGCGCGCGCGGGTTCGGACACGAGGCCGGTGGCGACGATGAGCGTGTCGGTGCCGGAGCCGAGCGCGGGCACGGTGAACGACGTCAGCACCTTGCCTGCGTCCCCGGTGACGAGCCCCACCTGGAGCGCGGCGCCCGAGGGCACCACCAGGGCCTGCTCGCCCGAGTCCTGGAAGCGCCGCAGCGAGGCCACCTCCACCGAGCCGTCATTGCCCACGTCCACGCCCACCGCCGGAGCATCCGCGCCCGCGTGGACGACGCGCACGCGGGCCTGTCCTTGATCCGCGGGCACCGTGTTGTCGCGCAGGAGCAGCGTGCGCAGCGCCGCGTCGGAGTCCGTGGAGCCGGCCCGGCCGGCGGCGACCACCGTCCAGCGCGTCCCGGCCTCCAGGCCCACCGGCGTGGACGCGGCGGGCTGCGAGCCCGGGGCCGCGCCCGTGGGGCGCAGCTCCACCGTCACGGCGCCCGGCTCCCGCGTGAGGTAGGGCGTGGTGGCGCCATAGGCCACGGCCCGGGCCACGGGCGTGGGATTGCCGGCGAGGTACACGTCCATCGCGGGCGCGCCCGGCGCGGCCTGCACGAGCCGGAACTGCGCCGTGGTGGGGGGCACGAGCTCCGGCCCCTCCTGGGTGGGCTCCGAGCCGGGGTCGTCCGCATCGCCTCCGCCGCACGCGGGCGCGAGCACGCCCAGCGAAGTGAGCGCGACGACGAGCAGTGTCTTCCCCCGCATCCAGGCCATGTCGAAGTCCCCTCCTCGGCGGGCCGCGAACGCGGCGCGACACCGATATCGACGCCTGTAGGGTGGGACGCCTCCCACATCGGGGCTACCCCCCACCGGAAGGGATTGTCCGCCCCCGACGGTGTGCACCGGAGCACGTCGCAACCCCCGGGCATCACGGGCCTGGCTGCTGAACACGCGCCATCCGGTGTTCAACACGCAGCACCACGGCGCGGCGGGGTGCGCGGCGGCGCTGGTAGGGTCCGCGGCACCATGACCTTCGCGTCCCTTCCGCTCCTCGTGTCCCTGCTCGCGGCGCAGACGCCCGCGCCGACGCCTCCGAAGTCAGCGCCCGCCGCCGCGACGGCCCCTTCGGCCGTCCCGGGCATCGCGCCGCTGCCTGGCCGGCCCAACTTGTTGGCGCTGGGCGTGCCGCAGGTGCCGGCCGAGCTGACCGAGCGCGTCCAGCAGTACCTGGAGTCCCGCGCCGCGCAGCTGCTGGACGTGAGCAGCGACGGCAAGCAGGTGCTCATCTCGACGCGCTTCGCGGACGTGAACCAGCTCCACGTGGTGGAGATGCCGCTGGGGGCGCGCACGCAGCTCACCTTCACGAAGGAGCCCATCAACAAGGCGCGCTTCCTGCCGGGCGACCCGCGCCACGTCTTCTACTTCCAGGACAAGGGCGGCGGAGAGTTCTTCCAGCTGTTCCGGTTGGATCGGCTCACGGGGCGCTCGGAGCTGCTGACGGACGGCAGGAGCCGGCACGAGGAGCTGGTGGTGTCGAAGGACGGGCGCTGGCTTGCGTACGCGGGCACGGGGCGCAACGGCAAGGACACGGACGTGTACGTGGCGCCCACCGCGGAGCCGAAGCAGGCGAAGCTCGTGACGCAGGTGCCGGGGAGCTGGGCGCCGCTGGACTTCTCGCGCGACGGCTCGAAGCTGCTGGTGCGGCAGTACCGCGCGGCGGGCGACTCGGACCTGAGCGTGGTGGACCTGAAGACGAACACGCGCACGCAGCTCACGCCCCGGGAGGGCAAGGGCAGCGTGGAGGAGGCCGTCTTCACGCAGGACGGGCAGGGCGTGTACCTGTCCACGGACCGCTACAGCGACTTCGCGGAGGTGTACCGGCTGCCGCTGACGGGCACGCCTCCGGCCGCGCCGCAGTCGCTGACGAAGTCGGTGCGCTGGAACGTGGATCACCTGGAGCTGTCCGCGGACGGGCGCAAGCTGGCGGTGGTCTCCAACGAGGACGGCTATGGCCGGCTGTACCTGCTGGACACGCGCACGCAGGGGCTCACGCCGGTGGAGACGCCGCGCGGGGTGATTTCGCAGCTCCGCTTCCCGGTGGGGCGTTCGGATCAGGTGGCGTTCTCGCTGTCGTCGGCGCGGGTGCCCATGGACATCTTCATGGTGGACCTGGGCACGAAGAAGACGACGCGCTGGACGCGCTCGGAGACGGGCGGGCTGTCGCCGGAGACGTTCGTGGAGCCGGAGCTGGTGCGCTATCCGTCCACGGACGGGGTGAAGGTGCCGGCGCTCCTGTACCGGCCGCAGGACGTGAAGGGGAAGCTGCCCGTGGTGGTGGTGTTCCACGGCGGGCCCGAGTCCCAGAGCCTGCCGAGCTTCAACCCGCAGGTGCAGCTGATGGCGGCGGAGCTGGGGATGGCGGTGCTGGTGCCCAACGTGCGCGGCTCGGAGGGCTACGGCAAGGCGTACCGGGCCATGGATGACGGCGTGAAGCGCGAGCAGAGCCTGGCGGACATCGGCGCCACGCTGGACTTCATCGCCACGAGGTCGGAGCTGGACGCGTCGCGGGTGGGCGTCTACGGCGGCTCGTACGGGGGCTACATGACGCTGGCCGCGGCGGCGTTCTTCCCGGAGCGCATCAAGGCGGCGGTGGACATGGTGGGCATCTCGTCGTTGCCGTCGTTCCTGCAGAACACGCAGGCGTACCGCAGGGACCTGCGGCGCGCGGAGTACGGCGACGAGAGGGACCCGGCGGTGCGCAAGGTGCAGGAGCGCATCTCGCCGCTGGGGTCGGTGGGGAAGATCCGCGCGGCGCTCTTCGTGCAGCAGGGGGCGAACGACCCGCGCGTGCCCAGGTCGGAGGCGGAGCAGATCGTCCAGGCGGTGCGGGCGAAGGGCTCGGACGTCTGGTACCTGCTGGCCACGGATGAGGGCCACGGCTTCCAGAAGAAGGCCAACCGCGACCTGGGGCAGACGACGGCGCTGATGTTCTTCCAGAAGCACCTGGCGGGCCCGGCCGCAGGGCCGGGGAGCGGGGCGGCAGGCGGAACGTAGCCTTCCTCGCGCGGTGACTGTACGTACGACCGATACGTTCCTTCGGAGTGGACGTTACACATTGACGATGATGACGACAGGGGGCCCGGAAGGGCCCCGGAGGACCGTGTTCATGAGGCGCTTCAGCCAGTCATTGCGTCGGGGTGGGGTGGTGCTGGGGTTGCTCGCGGGAGCGGGCGGGGCGGTCGCGGTGGCCCAGGAGGACCTCTCCTTCAGCATCGCGAGGGGGCAGTTCAACCTGCGCATCACGGAGGACACGGTGACGGGTCCCTCGTTCCAGGTGTCCCGGTTGCCGGGGGAGCTGCGCGGGCGGGTGACGGACCTGCCCGTGACGTTGCGGCTGGCGGACGGGGAGGTGAAGGGAAACATCGGCTCATCGCTGGTGAACCTGGACGTGAAGAAGGAGGGCGGGGTGCTGGAGGCGAAGGGAGGCTTCTGGAGCCGGCCCGTGACGCTGAAGCTGTCGCCGGATGAGCTGAACGTGTACGTGCACGACTGCACGTACCGGCTGAAGGCGAGGGAGCAGGGCCGGGTCTACGAAGGCAAGCGCAGCTGTGACCGCTCCTTCACGCCGCCCACGGTGATTACGCTGCCGGTCGGCTTCTACGCGGCCTCGCCCGAGGAACAGGCGTCGCTGCTGCTCCTGGCGCTGTAGTTTCCCCGTAGGCTCGGGAGGCGATGGGGCCTTCCTGGGTGGCGGTGGCGAAGTCCTGGCGCCGGATGCTGCCGGTGCTGGGATGGCTTGGGGTGTGCGGGTTGTCGGCGTGCGCGAGCGATGGCGCCTTCGACGTGGAGCGGAGCGGGACATCCGTCGGAGACGCGGCGGGGCTGGGTTTCACGAAGGAAGGGGCCCTGGAGCGCGCCACGTCCGTGGACGGTGCGAGCGCCCGGCAGGCCGAAGCGGACCGCGTGGTGCGCGAGCTGTGGGCCGTCGCGGGTGAGCACGGAGTGTCAGGCGAGGCGTGGAGCTTCGAGTACCAGGCCCACGGAGGCGCGCTGACGCTGCTGTCCTTCCGTCGCACGGTGCGGGGACAAGGTTCTGGTAGCACTGCCAACTGGAGCGGGTTCTCCCGCGAGCTGACGCGAAGCCTGTCCACGCTGGTGGGCGTGAAGCCCCGACGCCTGCGCTTCACGTTGGAGCGCGACCCGGAGCGCTGGCGCTTCGACCTGGAGACGGTCCAGGGACAGGCCGCACCCCACGCGAGGACGGTGCCGGAGGCGTTGCCAGGGGCGTCCGAGCCCGCGCTGTCCGATGCGCTCAAGGTGGCCCGGCATCTGGTGCCCGCCCAGGGGGTCTCCCGCGAGGGGCGGGTGCGCCAGCGGGCACGGCTCCACTACGAGGGCATGCGGTTGCTGGACGAGGTTGATACGGGCCTCTTCGAGGTGCAGGAGGGGCTGGGGCGCCCGCGTGTTCCCGCGAGTGGGGACACTCGCATGCCGGTGGTGCAGGCGTTGCTGCCCTTCCGGAACGCGGTGGGGAGCCGCACCGTCGAAGTGGAGCTGGAGGGACGGCACGTGCGCGGCGAGGCCGAGGCACGTTGGCGGGTGGTGGCGGCGAAGACGCTCGAGCCCGACGCGCCACCCGAGCCCATGGAGGACATCGCGAGGGAATACCGGGCGATGCAGGAGGACATCCTGCGCCACTGGCGTCAGGAGGTCGCGGACAACGCGCGCTACGCGGGGGCCTGGTCCTTCGAACAGCTCGCGTACTGGTACGTAGGGGGCTTCATCGCGAAGGGCACGCTCGGGCTGTTCGAGGCCGTCGCGCCCACGGTGGTCTCGGTGCTCGGTCGGGGTGGAACGAAGGCGGCGCAGTGGTTCCGCACGGTGTTGATCCGGACGCCGCCCGCGGAGCGCGAGGCGCTCCAGCGAATCTGGATGAAGGCGGAGGCGGAAGGCGTGGCCGCGCTCGGGGTGGGGGAGAAGGCCGAGCTCCAAGCCCTACTGCGCGACATGGAACAGCGGCTGCGGGCACCCCTCAAGGATCTATATGCGAAGAACAAGCTCCGGGAGTGGGCACGGCAGGAGTACTTCGACGTGCTCCAACCCCAGCTGGCGCGAACACTGGGGCCGGAGCTCATGACGACGTATCCCGTGCACCATCTTGTTCCCCTCGAGTACGCGCATTTGTTCCCCCTCCGGAACATCAATGTTTCGGGCAACCTGGTGGGCGTGTCCCGTGAGGTCCATACGGGCATCAATTCGGTCTGGACCCTGGTTCGGAAGAGTCCGAGAAGCGTTTCCGCGAGCGAAGTGGATGAAGTCGCGCGCATCACCCGCAAGCACTTCGGACAGTGGTTTCACGTCGTGTACGATCCGTCGAAATCCGCGGTAGCCCTGTCCTCAGCGCAGAAGGCCGCGCTGCGGGAAGTCGAAGTCCTGCTGGGCCTTTGAGGCGCCTGCGTTTCGAGAGGAGGGATTCACGTGGCCGGGCTCGAAGTGGGATGGACGCGACTGGTGGAGGCCTGCCACCGGCACGGTTTCCCGGTGAGGATGGATCCGCCTGCTCCTGATGCCCCGCCCCCGGGAACACAGTGGCTCGGTGCACCGCTCGACCCGATGCTCGCCGGCCTCTATGCGCGGACAGGGCGTGCCACGTTGGGCGACTTCGTGCTGTATCGCCCGGGCTCTGGTGCGGATGGCGCACTGGACGTGAACGCCTGGATGCGCGGTCAAGGGCTGACTCCGTTCCCAGCCTGTGTCCTCTTCGGGCAGGTCGCGAACCTCGAGTACTACTACGGCGTCGTGCCAGGACTGGCGGATGCCCAAGGCGTGCAGCCCGTGCTCTACATCGATGTGCAGGAGGAGCCGCACGTGGTCCCGGTCGCCTCCAGCATGGAGTGGCTGTTCACCCAACTCGCACAGTTCATGGACCTGTTGCCAGAGCAGCCCGACTTCGTCCCAGGTCGGTGCTCCACCGTGATGTTTCCCTTCGCGGCTGCTGAACCCATCGCGCAGGACCGCCCCCTCGTGGACATGATGCGCGCGGGTCGTTTCGACGGACTCGTGACCCGGGACGAGGAGAGCCAGCAGTGGATGCAACAGGTGCTCGACGCAAGCGGGCGCCCATGAGCGACCGGGGCGCGGAGTGAATCCACGCAGGCTCTCCCTGCTCATCGCCCTGACCGCGTGCCTGTTCGCGGTGGGCACCGCCGTGTGGCTCGCGTGGCCGGGACCGGACCTCACCGCCCAGGCCGACCTGTCCGAGCAGCCCGTCCGCCTGCGCATCGAGGCCCCCATCACCCCTGACGGTGAGCCTGGAACCGCTGGAGACCTTCCTCCCGGTGTCGTCGTCCTGAGCAACGGCGTCCAGCTCCCGGATGTCCCCACCAACTGCCGCGCCGACACCCAGGCCTCGCTCGCCTGTACGGACCTCTGCGCCGCGGACGATGCGTGTCCCCCGGGCAGGGTGTGCGCGCACCACCCGGACTTCGGCTTCCGTGAATGCCGCTTGCTGCGCGGCTTCTGCGACGAGGCCTCGGACTGCGACCTGGGGGAGACCTGCCACGCCGTGGACACCTCCGCATCGGGCCAATCCCTGCGCCGCTGCACCCCTTCCGGAAACCGCCTCGCCGGGGAGCACTGCTCGACGTTTCCCCGCGAGCCGGAGAACACCTGCGCCCCGGGCCTGCTCTGCATCCAGGACCGCTGCGGCCCGCCCTGTGACGTGCACGACCCGGACGCCTGCGCCCCCGGCACCGAGTGCGCACCCAATGCCTACCGCGTGCGAGGCGCCTGCATCCCCAGCTGCCGCGACCGTCCCTGTCCCCAGGGCCAGCGCTGCGCCGCGGACGCTCCAGGCGACGTGCCGTCCTGCCACCCCTTCGTGGGCCCCGCATGCCTGGACGCCGCACCCTGTGCCGCGAACCAGGACTGCCTGCGCGGCTTCGCGGAGCCCAGCCTCGACACCCAGGCCTTCGAATGTCGCGCCCGCTGTGACGACCGCACGCCCTGTGCCCCGGGCCTCTCCTGCGACGCGGCCAGCGGCTACTGCTTCCAGCCCTGCGAAGGCGACGGCGACTGCGCCGCCCCGGAGCGCTGCCACACCCTGCATCCGCGCGCTCCCCAGCGGGGCTGCGGCTTCATCGCCGAAGGACTCCCCACCGTCCTCCGCCGCTGACGGCCCGCCTCACCCGCGCGGCAGCTCCACGCTGAACGTGGAGCCCTCGCCCAGGACGCTCTCCACCTCGATGTGGCCGCCCATCGCTTCGATGATCTGCCGGGCGATCCACAACCCCAGCCCGAAGCCGCCGTAGTTGCGCTCGGACACCGCGCGCTCGAAGCGGTGGAACAGGCGCGGCAGGTGCTCGGTCGCGATGCCGATGCCGCCGTCCTTCACCCGCAGCAGCACCCGGGCCTCCGTCACCTCCAGCTCCACGCGCACCGGGTTGCCCCGCCCGTACTTCAGCGCGTTGGACATCAGGTTCGTGAGCACCTGATCCAACCGCAGCCGGTCCCACTGTCCGCGCGCCTCCGGCGCCAGCGACAATTCCAGCGGCGTGCCCGAACGCGCGTACTCCGGCTCGAAGCGCTCGGCCACCTCCCGCACCAGCGCGCCCAGCTCCAGCGGCACCCGCACCAGCTCCAGCTTCCCCGCGCTCAGGCGCGACACGTCCAGCAGGTCGTTCACCAGCAGCGTCTGCCGCTTCACCTGCCGGTCCACCCGCTCCAGCCCCCGCTTGAGCCGCTCCGGGTCGAACTGCGCCCCCGAACGCGCCAGCCCCGCCAGCAGGCTCTGCACCTGGAGCTGCAGCGCGCTGATGGGCGTCTTCAATTCATGGCTCGCGATGGACAGGAACTCCTCCCGCAGGCGGATGGCGTGGCGCGCGTCCCGGTAGAGGCTCGCGTTGTCCAGCGCCAGCGCCGCCCGCCGGGCCAGCTCCTGCGCCAGCGCCAGGTCCTGCGCGTCATACGCGCGCCGCGACGTGACGAACGTCAGCGCCCCCAGCGTGTGCCCCCGCACCCGCAGCGGCACGCACAGGTACGCGCACGTCCCGCCCGCGCGCGCGCACGTCGGGTCCCCCTCCGACAGCCCCGAGCGCGTCTCCGGCCGCCCCGACTGGATGACCCGCGCCACCACCGCGAGCCCCGGCGGCGGCACCTCCGCGTCCGAGCCCTCGCCCGCCGTGGCCACGCACCGCACCCCGCCGGACTCGTCCTCCAGGAACACGCCGCACGTCTCCGCGTACGCCGGCACCGCGAGGTGCGCCACGCGCTCCAGCGTCTCCTCCTCCTCCAGGCTCCCCGCCAGCACCCCGCCGGCCTCCGCCAGGAAGCGCTGCGCCGCCTCGCCGCGCTGGCGCTCGGTGATGTCCACCATCACGCTCAGGCACTGCGGCGGACCGCTCGCCGGGTGCACCCGCCCGGTCCACACCGCCACCTGCACCGCGCTGCCGTCCCGCCTGCGGCCCAGCAGCGGCGCGCCGTCCAGCACCGTGCCCCGCGTGGCGCGCTCCAGGCTCTGACGGAACGCCTCCCAGTGCTCCGGCGGCACCACCGGCAACACCTTTCCCAGCACCTCGTCCGCCGTCCACCCCAGCATCCGCTCCGCGGCCGGATTCCACATCCGCACCGTGCCGTCGGGGTCCAGCAGCATGATGGCCGCGGGGCTCGCCTGGATGATGGCCTCCAACGTCTGGTGCGCCTCGCGCAGGGCCGCCCGCGCCCGCTGCTCGCGCTCCAGGAGCCGCGCCCGCGCCAGCGCCTGCGCCGCGTGGTGCGCCACCAGATGCAGGAAGGCCCGCTCGTCCTCGTCGAACCCGTGCGGCAGGCCAAAGGTGAACACCAGCACCCCCAGCGCGCGGCCGTCCACCACCAGCGGCAGACACGCCGACGAGGACGCGGGCCGCTCCGCACCCCCCGCGGCCAGCGCGTCCTCCGACTCCAGCCACACCGGCTTGAGCTCCCGCAGGCAGCGCGTCCCCGGCGCGTCCCCGGTGAGGGGCATCCGCCGCAGCCGCTCCGCCGCGTCCGGCGTGCAGCCCGCGCAGCGCAGCAGCAGGGCGCTCGTCGCGTCCGGCTCCACCAGCCACAGGCCCCCGGCCTTCGCGTCCGCCACGGACAGCCCCTGCTCCAGCACCACCTCCGCCACGCGCGCCGCGGTGAGCGCCTCCGACAGCTCCGCGGTGACGTGCTGAAGCCGCGCGAGCCTCCCGGCCGCCACCTCCGCCGCCTGCCGCGCCTGTCGCTCCGCCGCGTACGCCCGCGCCACGTCCAGCGCCATCGCCGCCCGGTCCGCCAGCTCCTGCAACAAGAGCTGCTCCCCCGGCTCGAAGGACGACGGCGCCGGCGCGTCCCGCCACACCGTCAGCGTCCCCAGCGCGCGCCCCCGCGCCCGCAGGGGCAGCACCAGCACCGCCTCCACGCCCTGCGCCTCGCCCGTGCCCAGCACCTCCTCCGCCAGGCCCTCGTCCGCGCGCACCCGCTGGGAGAGCAATGCCTGGAAGCGCGCCCGCGACTCCGGCACCGCCGACGCCGACGCCACCGTGCGCAGCCACAGCCCGTCCTCCGTGAGCAGCCGCAGGGCGCACGCCGCCCCCAACAGCGGCACCACCAGCCCGCACAGCCGCTCCATCACCGCGGGCGGCTCCAGCGAAGCATCCGCCAACACCCGGGAGGCCTCCGCCAGCAGCGCCAGCCGTTCTTCAATCTCCGGGGCATGTGCCCCGAATTGCCGCTGTCTGTTATACACATCTCCGAGCCACCGAGACCGG
>NZ_RAWG01000149.1 GCF_003611735.1 Corallococcus sicarius
GGCCTGACACGTCACCTCGTCCTTGCAGGCGGGACCGATGCCTTCGGGATGGGCCGTCAGGGGCGTCTTGTCGCTCTCCTCCACGCCACACACCACGCAGCGGCGCTTGCGGTTGCGGCGCTCGGCGCGGCGCTGCTCGGCGATGGCCTTGGCCCGCTCGCGGGCCGTCTTCGCGTCCACCTCGTTGCTCATCTCACGTCCCGTCTGGAAGTCGTCTGCCCCACACCCCGTCCCCAGCCCCGAATCGGATGACGACCTAGAGCGCCTCGACCAGCACGGCGATGCCCTGGCCGCCACCAATGCAGGCAGAGCCGATACCATAGCGAGCGCCCCGACGCTTGAGCTCGTAGGTGAGCGTCATGGTGATGCGCGCCCCGGACGCCCCCAGCGGGTGGCCCACGGCGATGGCGCCGCCGTTGACGTTGGTGGCGTCGCGTGGCAGCCCCAGCTCCTTCTCCACGGCGAGGTACTGGGGCGCGAAGGCCTCGTTCACCTCGAAGAGGTCCACGTCGGACAGCTTCGCCTCCGCGCGCTTCAGCAGGTTGCGGATGGCCGGCGCCGGGCCGATGCCCATCACCTTCGGGTCACACCCGGCCACGCCCCAGTTCACCAGCCGGGCCACCGGCTTGAGGCCGTGCTTCTCCACGAAGCTGCGCGTGGCCATCACCATGGAGCCCGCGCCGTCGCAGATGCCGCTCGCCGCGCCCGCGTGCACCACGCCGTCCTTCTTGAAGACCTTGGGCAGCTTGCGCAGCCCCTCCACCGTGGTCTCCGGGCGGTTGTGCTCGTCCCGGGACACCACCGTGTCGCCCTTCTTGCCCTTGAGCGTCACCGGGGAGATTTCGTCCCCCAGCCGGCCGGCCTCCTGGGCCGCGGCGAAGCGCTTCTGGGTGAGCACGGCGTACTGGTCCACGTCGTCCTGGGTGAGGCCGTAGTCCACCGCGAGCTGCTCGGCGGTGAGGGCCATGGCCTGCCCGGTGTAGCTGTCCGTCAGGGCCGTCCAGAGCATGTCCTCCAGGCCGCCCTTGCCCAGCGGCAGGCCCCAGCGCGCGCCGCGGATGACGTGGGGCGCCTGGCTCATGGACTCCGTGCCGCCGGCGAGCACGCACTCCGCGCCGCCTGTCAGCATCATCTCCGCGGCGGTGACGAAGGCCTGGAAGCCGGAGCCACACAGCCGGTTGACGCCCAGCGCGCCCACCGGGACGGGCACGCCCGTGCGCAGGCCCACGTGACGCGGCAGGTAGATGGCGTCCGAGCTCGTCTGGACGACGTTGCCGTACACCACGTGCTCAATCTGTTCGGGAGACACCTTCGCCTGGGCGAGGGCCGCGCGGGCGGACTCCACGGCCAGGTCGGTGGCGCTCAGGTCCTTGAGGCTGCCACCGTAGGTACCGAACGGGGTGCGCTTGCCGGACAGGAAGTAGATTTCCTCGGTCTTGGATACGCTCTTCATGCTCGTCTCCCTACTCTTCCGGGGCGCCCGGTGCACGCGTGACGTGAGGTGGAAACAGCGGGGTGGCGCTCAGCCCGCGCGCCTGCCCAGGAAGGAGCTGGCGACGATGGCAAGCGCGATGGCCGTCCACAACAACCCCTGGAGGTTCTGACGGCGGATTTCCTTGCGGCCCAGGCCCTGGTACCAGGCCCGCCCGGCCTGGACCCGGCCCTCCCAGGTGAAGTCGCTGGCGGCCCCGGGGCTCAACCCCTCCAGTCTGCGCACATGCGCTCGCAGCAGGCGCTCCGGCGAAGCGTCCTCCAGTGAACCGGAGCGGTAGCCGGGCAGGTCCAGCGCGGGGCGCCGGTAGCTGGCGGTGACGACGAAGCCCCCGGAGTCGCCAGAGACCAGGGGGGTGAGCAGGTAGAGGCGGGGCAGGTCGTCGGTCCCCAGGTGGAGCGTGGCGAAGACACGCTCGCCGAGGTGGGCCCAGTCGTAGGAGCGGGTGGCCCGCTGGAGCAGCGGCTTCTCCTCGTGGCTGCCCAGGGGGGTGAAGCCCAGCGCCTGGAGCTGGCCGGCGAGGGGGGCGAGCGCGTCCGGCAGGTCCATCTGGTCCGCGGGGGCCTCCGGCTCGATGCGGACAGAGCCGGGGAAGAGGAAGAGCAGCGCCCGCCAGAAGTTGAGCCGCAGCAGCACGACGGCCAGCGCCAGGCCCCCGAGGACGACCCCCAGCTGCCCGAGGACGCTCACGGCAGCGGCTTCCGGTCCTGGCCGCGCGTCGCGGTGGCGGGCAGGTGCTGCCAGCGCGCCAGGTCGGCCGGGGTGAGCGGATCGCGGCCTTCCAGGAAGCGCTCCAGGTGGCCCAGCGAGTCCACGCCCCAGAACATCTCCCCGTCCACCAGCACGGAGGGCACGCCGAAGGTGCCCTGGGCCAGCGCCTCCTCGGTGTTGCGCCGCACGCGCCCCTTCACCTCGGGCGTGGCCGCCGCCGCGAGCAGGGCCGGGGCGTCGAAGCCCGCCGCCGTCAGCACCGCGCCCACCTGCTCCGGCGTCTCGACGCCCCGGCCTTCGCCCCACGCCGCGGTGTAGAGCGCGGTGACCAGGCGCGTGCGGGCCTCCACGTCGTCCACCGCGGCCGTCACCCGCAGGGACAAGAGCGGGTTGAACGGGTGCGAGGGCGGCGGGGCGAAGGGGGCGCCCTGCTCGTGCGCGATGCGGAAGGTCTGCTTGAAGACGTAGACGCGCTTGGCCGGAATCTCCGCGGGCCCCACGGAGCCCACCGCGTTGAGCAGGCCCGCGAGCAGCACCGGCACGGGCTCCAGCGTGCGCCCGTGGCGCGCCGCGATGGCGGGCATCCGGAGCCAGGCGAGGTACGCGTAGGGCGACAGGTAGTCCAGGCAGAAGCGCAGGGGGGAGGAGGCCATGGGGCCATCCTACCCACGCCCGCGCCCGTCAGGCGCTCCGCTTCACGGCGCCGGCAGCCAACTGGCGCGACAGCGGGCCGCGCAGGGAGCTGGCCAGCTGCTGCAGGTAGGTGGCCTTCGCGGTGCCGAAGGCCCGCTCGGCGATCTCCAGCTCCAGCATCACCTGCTCCGGCGTGCCGTGCCGCTCCGCGTGTTGCAGGTACACGAGCCCCATCTGCAGCACGTTGCCGGTGGCCTCCGCCAGGAGGAGCGCGTGGCGCAGGTGCGCATCCCCTTCCTCCTGGGACACCAGCGGCGCCAGCGCGCGGCGGGCCAGGATTTCATCCCAGGGGTTGGCGAGCAGCGGATCCAACGCGCGCTCCAGGGCGGCCTGGGCGGCGGCGAGCGCCGCGGGCAGCCGGCCCTGCTCGCGCTCGAAGCGCGACTGGTACACGCGCACCAGCGTCTCCATGCGCAGCCCCCCCCGGCGCGAGGCCTCCAGCGCGCGGGGCAGCGACTCGCGCGCGGCGGACGCGTCCTCGAAGAGCACGTCGCGGCACGCCTGGTACACCTGCACGTGCGCCTGCAGCCAGCGGTCCTCCGGCAGCACCCGCGCCAGCGACTCGGCGCGCGACACCACCGCGGCGACGAGCTCGTGCTCTCCGCGCTCCAGGTAGTACGGCGGCGTGAAGAGGGCCAGGTTGCGCTCCATCAGCCGGGGGCTGCCCAGCCGGCGGATGAGTTCCGTCTTCTGCGCGAGCGCGGACGCGAACGCGACGCCGTCGCCGGTGAAGGCCGCGCGCGCCACCTGCGCGAAGAGGTGGTAGGCGCGCACGTCGGTGAAGCCGTGGGCCTCCGCCACCGCGAGCCCGTCGCGCAGCATGGCCTCGTCCAGCGGCTCGCCGCGCAGGGCCAGGTTCACGTTGAGCAGGTAGCCGCCCATGCCCAGCGCCCACGCGAGCCGCCGGGGCGGACGCCCCACCGCGTCGCGGAAGTCGCGCAGCCGCTCCACCTGCCGGCGCTGCTCGGCCACCCCACCCGACCAGCGGCCGGTGTACGCGCTCAGCGTCGCGCGCGCGATGGACAGCGCGGCCCGGTAGGGCGAGTCCTCGGGGTGCTCGGCGGCCACGCTCCCCATCAGCGTCTCCAGCGCCTCCGTGCGCCCCAGGATGGCCAGCGCCATGCCCTGGAGGATCTGCAGCTCCGAGCGCTTCCAGAAGACGTCCACCGGCGTCATGCGCCCGTCCGCCGCCACCTCGCGGAACAGCGGGCAGAGCAGCTCCTCGCGCTCCGCGGGCGTCGCCATTCGCGCCGACTCCAGCCGCGCCGCCGCCTCACGCTGCCCGGCCTCCACGTCCACCGTGGCCGTCCAGTGCGCGAAGAGGCGCTCCGCGTACGCCACCGACGTCGGCGGGTCGCTGGAGTAGCCCACCTCCACCAGCGACACCCACGTGCGCAGGAGCTGATCCGAGCGCCCCGGGAAGTCCGGCGCCGACTCCAGGAGCGCCGCCGCCTCCTTCAAGAGGAGCGTGGCCTCCAGCAGCGCCTCCGCCTCGATGGCCGCCTGTCCCGCCGCCAGCAGCGGCTGGATGGCCTCCTGCGGCGCGTCCGAGCGCGCGTAGTGCCAGCCCACCGCGCGCACCAGCCCCGCGCGGCCCGCGGGCAGGGCCTGGAGCGCGCGCGCCACGAGCCCGTGGTGCTTCCTGCGCTCCGGCTCCGGCGTGCTGTCGTAGACGGTCTGGTGCACGGTGTCGTGCGTGAAGACGAAGCGGCCCTCCACGTCCTGGAGGAACTGCCGCTCCACGATGCCGTCCAGCACCGCGAACAGCTCCGCCTCCGGCAGCCCCGCCAGCGCGCGCACCAGCGGCAGGTCCAGCATGCGGCCCGCGGGCGCGAGCTTGCGCAAGAGCGTCACCTGCTCCGGCGGCGCGCTCGCGAGCCGCACCAGCACCGCCTCCTGGATGCTGTCCGGCAGTCGCCGCGTCCCCAGCCCGTCCTCCGCCTGCCACCGTCCGCCCACGCGGTTGAGCGCGCCCGCCTCCACCAGCATGCGCAGGCACTCGGTGGCGAAGAAGGCGTTGCCGGCCGTCGTCTCATGCAGCCGCTGGACGAAGCCCTCCGGCATGGAGAGCCCCGGCAGCACCAGGTCCACCAGCGTGCGCACGTTCTCGGCGGACAGCGGCTCCAGGTCCATGCGCGCGGTGAGCTTCTCGTCCACCGTCTGGAACGCGAGGCTCAGGCGCGACAGCTCCGCGGAGCGGAACGTGCCCACCACCATGCCGCGCGTGCCGTGCAGCGCGCGGATGATGACGTTGAGGGCCTCCAGCGACGCGCTGTCCGCCCACTGCAAGTCCTCGAAGCACAGCACGAACGACTGCCGCCCGCCGATGCTGTGCATCCACGTCGTCAGCGCCTCGAAGAAGCCGCCCTTCTCCTCCGTGCCCTCGCGCAGGGCCTCTTCGGAGGCCTCGCCCTCGGACGTCTCGGGCGTCAGCCCCGGCAGCAGGCGCGACAGCCTGGGCAGCAGCCGGTCCATCAGCTCGCCGGGCGTGTGCGGCATCAGGCAGCGCAGGGCCTGCGCCACCGGGGCGAGCGGCGCCAGCCCCTCCGCGCGACACTGGCCCCGGCCGAAGGGCAGCTCCGCCAGCTTCGCCTGCAGCTCGAACTCCTGGAGCAGCCGCGTCTTGCCCACGCCCGCGGGGCCGCCCACGAGCACCGCGCGCGACTGGCCCCAGTCCGCTTCCGCGAGGCCGTTCATCAGCCCCTCGAGCTCCAACTCGCGCCCCACCACCTCCGGCACGTGCAGGTAGCTGGCGCGCGCCGACAGCGGCTCCTCCGGGGACGGCTCGCCGCTCGCGTGGCAGAGCGCCTCCAGCAGCTCGCTCGCGTCCTGGAAGCGCTCGCGGGGGTCCTTCGCCATCAGCAGGAGGATGATCTCCTCCAGCTGCGGATCCACCGGGCAGAGGGTGGAGGGGCGCGGCGGCGGGCGCGTGAGGTGATCCGCCAGCAGCACCGCGGGGTTGCTGCGCTTGAAGGGCAGCCGGCGCGTGGCCAGGTACCAGGCCATCACGCCCAGCGAGTACAGGTCCGCGCGCCCGTCGATGCTCGCGCCCCGCTGCCACTCCGGCGCCAGGTACTCCAGCGTGCCCTTGAGCTTGCCGGGGCTGGGCGTGCCCAGCTGGTGCATCACGCCGAAGTCCATCAGCTTCACCGCGCCGGACTCGGTGATGCGCACGTTGCTGGCCTTGATGTCGCAGTGCACGTACAGGCGCGAGTGGATGAAGGCCAGCACCTGCGCCATCTGTATCAACACCCGGTACAGCGTGCGCGTGTCCAGCGGCGCCTCACGCACCAGCGTGCTCAGGTCGTGGCCGCCCACCACCTCCATGGTGATGAAGCGGTTGCCGGCCTCCGTCATGCCCCAGTCGAACACCTTGAGCGTGGACGGGTGCTGGAGCTTCTTCATGGCGAAGAACTCGTGCCGGAACATCAGCACCAGCTCCTCCACCTTCGCCTCGGACAGCTCCGCCGGGACGTGCATCTCCTTGAGCGCGACGCGGCGGCGCTCCTGGAGGTCGTCCGCCAGCCAGATGCGGCCCATGCCGCCCTCGCCCAGCAGCGACTCCACGCGGTAGCGCCCGGTGACGATGAGGCCCGGCTCCAGCGAGCGACGATCCCCGAGCGCCGTCCCCGGCAGCGTGATGGGCGTGCGCACCCGCTCCCCCCAGGAGCTCGGAGGCCGGGTGCGTTCGTCCAGGACCGTCGTCTTCTCGTCGTCGCTCACGCGCAAAAGGCCGGCGCCCGGCGCCGGATTCCCGAGTGTGAGCCATAGCACGTTTCAGGGGTACCGCCTCCGGGACATCCGATCAGGTGCCCCCTGGGGTGGGGTCCCCCGCGTCAATGCCCCCATCCCCCCTGCTCCCATGGATCCAGACAGCCAGCGGCTGCTCGAGCGCCTGCTGGGGAGCCGCCTCCACCAACGCACGGTGACGCATGCACACCCTTCATCCAGGCCCGGGGGCCCGGGGCTCGGATCCCCAGGGCCCGCGTTCAGAGGGGGAAACGGCATGCGTGCATGGAAGCGGGGCGGAGCGGCGGTGGCCTTCGTGGCCGTCACGGCCTGGTTGGCCTGTGGCGAGTCCGGGCCCCGGGAAGCGCAGGGCCTCGAGCGGGCCTCGGCGGCGACGGTGACGCTGGACGAAGGGCACTGCGCGGGCGTGGTGGTGGGTGCCGGCCGCCATGTGCTCACCGCGGCCCACTGCGTCGCGCCCACCGAAGGACACGCGTTCGCGAACTTCGAGGACGGACGGCGGCTGGAGGGCCGCTACGTGTTCGTGGACCGGGGCCGGGACATGGCCCTGATGGAGCTGGAGGCGAAGGCGCCCGTGGCCCCGCTGGAGCTGGCCGAAGCACTGCCCGCGCCCGGAGAGCTGCTCGTCTTCACGGGCCGGCATGATCGCCCCGGCGAGCCGCAGCAGGTGAGGCTGGAGCGGCTGGGCCGCTGCCCCTCGCTGCCGGACGTGCCCGCCGCGCTCTTCACCACCATGCACGGCATCCCGGGAGACTCCGGGGCGCCCCTGGTGGACGCCCGGATGCGCGTGGTGGGGCTCGTGCACGGCGGCGCGCGGTGCAGCATCGCCGCGCCCACCGCCGACGTCGCGCCGGAGGTCCAGCGCCTCTCGCGGGAGGCGCCGGAGTCGCTGGCGCGGAGCATGCCCGCCTGGCCCTGAAGCAACGCGGCACTGGCATGGCGCGGCGCGACACGGGCGCTGCGTCCCCGCCCCCGTTCCTGGGACGGCCAGACAGGCGGCCTTTGCCGCACCGTCACTGCCGGGCCGCGGGGGCGCGGCCCACCAAGAACTTCCAACCTCGCAACCGGGGCCAGTTGGAGGACGCGCAGGATCGCGCCACCGCGGAGCTGAGCCATGAGCGCGCCCAGGCCGCGGCCCGGGAGCCCATCAACCCCGGCCCGGTGGACGAGACGGCCTGGGAGGCAGGCGTGGAGCGCGGCGAGGAGTGGCTCGCCGAAGACACGCCCGAGCGGGAGGCGCGCGGCGACGAAGAGGCGGACTCCGAGGTTTCCAGGCGCGGGCTCGTGAACCCGCCACCGGAGGAATAGGGACCTGGGCGGCAAAGCCTTGAGTAGGAGGCTTTCTGGAATTGATCGGGGTAGCTGGGGACCTCTTGCCCGGTGCGCACGGTGGGGGGATGCTGGGCGCCAGTTCCCCCTGCTGTTCGCGGCCCACCCCCGGGAGTCGAAGCACCGTGAAGCCCAAGGTCCTCATCGTCGAAAACTCCTGGACCATGCGCGAAACGCTGCGGCTGCTGTTGTCCGGGGAGTTCGACTGCATGGTGGCGCCGGACGGTGAGGCGGGGCTGGCGCACGCGCTGGCGGAGCCGCCGGACGTGCTGCTGTCGGACGTGAACATGGAGGGCATCGACGGGTACGAGCTGTGCCGCCGCGTGCGCGCCGAGCCGTCCCTGGTGCACCTGCCCGTGGTGTTCGTCAGCGGCTACCCGCCGCGCGCGGACGCGGACCTGGACCCCGCGCAGCCCCGACCGGACGCGTACCTGGTCAAGCCGGTGAAGCCGCCGTACCTCATCGCGCAGCTGCATGCGGTGCTGCAGCGCACGCGGGTCGACACGGCCAAGGCCGCGGGCGAGGGCTGAGCCGGCCGCAAGCTCGCCGCAAGCCCGCCGCAAGCTCGGGAGGGCTGAAGCCGCGGCCTGTGTCGCGGCGCGGACGCTCCTGGCCTCTTCTTGCGCTGACCTGGAGCGGCGGGAGGGCTATACCTTGCGCCCACCTTCCTCCCGAGGTCCTCGCGTGCTCAACGCCTTTCCCCGCGTCCCGGCTCCCAAGAACGAGCCCGTCCTCTCCCACGCTCCCGGCACCCCGGAGCGCGCCGAACTGCAGGCCACGCTCAAGCGCATGAGCGGGGAGCAGTTGGAGATCCCGGTCGTCATCGGCGGCAAGCACGTGCACTCCGGCAAGACGGACACCGTGCGCATGCCCCACCGGCACAAGCACGTGCTGGCCACGCTGCACGAGGCCGAGGCCGGCCACGTGGAGCAGGCCATCCAGAACGCGATGAGCGTGAAGGAGGACTGGGCGCGGATGCCCTTCCACGCACGCGCGGCCATCTTCCTGCGCGCCGCGGAGCTGCTCGCCACGCGCTACCGCCCGCTGCTCAACGCGTCCTCCATGCTGGGCCAGTCCAAGACGGCGCACCAGGCGGAGATCGACGCGACGTGCGAGCTCGTCGACTTCCTGCGCTACAACGTCCACTTCGCGCAGCAGATTTTGTCCATCCAGCCGGAGAACTCCCCGCAGACGTGGAACATGACGGACTACCGGCCGCTGGACGGGTTCGTGTTCGCCGTCGCGCCGTTCAACTTCACGTCCATCGCGCTCAACCTCTGCGTGTCGCCCGCCATCATGGGCAACGTGGTGCTGTGGAAGCCGTCCACCACGCAGATGCTCAGCGCCTGGTACAGCCTGGAGCTCTTGCGCGAGGCGGGCCTGCCCGACGGCGTCATCAACATGCTGCCCGGCGACGGCCCCACCGTGGGCAACCCCGTGCTGGCGAGCCCCCACCTGGGCGGCATCCACTTCACCGGCTCCACGCCCACGTTCAACAGCCTGTGGAAGACGGTGGGAGAGAACATCGGCCGCTACAAGCAGTACCCCCGGCTGGTGGGTGAGACGGGCGGCAAGGACTTCATCTTCGCGCACCCGTCCGCGGCGGACGACCTGGAGGCGCTCGCCGTCGCCATCGTGCGCGGTGGCTACGAGTACCAGGGCCAGAAGTGCTCCGCGGCCAGCCGCGTGTACGTGCCGGAGTCGCTGTGGCCCCAGCTGAAGGAGCGGCTGAAGGCCCTCATCGGTGAAATCAAGATGGGCGACGTGGCGGACTTCCGGAACTTCATGGGCGCCGTCATCGACGAGCGCTCGTTCAAGAAGGTGTCCTCGTACATCGAGCTGGCGAAGACGGGCGGCGACGCCACCATCATCGCGGGCGGCGGGACGGACCGCAGCGAGGGCTGGTACGTGCAACCCACGCTGGTGCAGTGCAACAACCCGCGCCACCGCATCATGACGGAGGAGATCTTCGCGCCGCTCGTGGGCGTGTACGTCTACCCGGACGCGAAGTTCGAGGAGACGCTGAAGGAGTGCGACCAGTCCGCCAGCTACGCGCTCACCGGCGCCATCTTCGCGCGCGACCGCAAGGCCATCGAGACGATGATGAGCGGCCTGCGCAGCGCGGCGGGCAACTTCTACATCAACGACAAGCCCACGGGCGCGGTGGTGGGTCAGCAGCCCTTCGGCGGCAGCCGGGCGTCCGGCACCAACGACAAGTCCGGGTCGATGATCAACCTGTTCCGCTGGTCGAGCCCGCGCACCATCAAGGAGAACTTCGCGCCGCCCGTGAAGGTGCCCTACCCCTTCATGGACAGCGACCCCAAGGAAGGGGCCGTCTAGTCCCATGAGCGGACCGTTCCCGGGCATCGCGGGGCTGGACACCTATGCGCTGGTGGATGGCGGCTGCCGCGTGGAGGTGATTCCCACGCGCGGCGCGCTCGTCACGCGCATGGTGGTGGAGGGTGACGAGGTGCTCTTCCTGGACGAGGGCACCGTCGCGGACCTCACGAAGAACGTGCGCGGGGGCATCCCCGTGCTGTTCCCCATCGCCGGCCCCCTGCCCGGGGACACGTATCCGGCGGACCGCAAGGCGTACACGCTGCCGCAGCACGGCTTCGCGCGGCGGCTGCCGTGGACGGTGCGTCAGGCGGAAGAGTCGCTGCTGGTGCTGGGGCTCACGTCGTCGGAGGAGACGCTGCGCCAGTATCCGTGGGCCTTCGACGCGCAGCTCACCTTCTCCCTCGCGGGCCGCAGGCTCACGCTGGACTTCGACCTGGAGAACCGGGACACGCGGCCCCTGCCGCTGCACCTGGGCTACCACCCGTACTTCCGCGTGCCGCAGGCGAACAAGGTCCAGGCGCGCGTGGACACGGACGCCACGCACGCGTGGGACAACCGCGACAAGCACGAGGTGCCCTTCACCGGCCTGGACCTCACCGCGCAGGAGGTGGACATGCACCTGCGCGACCACAAGGCGCCCGGGACGAAGCTGGAGCGCGGGCCCGGCCTGCCTCCGGTGAAGCTGTCGTGGAGCCCGGAGTTCCGCCTGCTCGTCGTGTGGACGCTGCAGGGCAAGGACTTCGTCTGCGTGGAGCCGTGGACGGCCGCCGCCGGAGCGCTGGCCACCGGCGAGGGGCTGTTGCACGTGGAGCCCGGCGAGCGCGTGTCGCTCGCGTTCGACATCGAGGCTTGAGCCTCGGCCTCCATCGAGGCTTGAAGCGGCTCGTCCCGCGCGCTCAGGCGTGCGGGATGAGGGGCATCGTCAGCGGGCCGCGCACGGTGAGGGAGGTGTTCCACTTCACCGGGCCCGTGGGCGTGAAGCGCGTGAAGCGGGACAGCAGCACCTCCAGCCCCACGCGCGCCTCCAGCCGGGCCAGGGGCGCGCCCAGGCAGAAGTGGATGCCGTGGCCGAAGGGGAAGTTGTTCACGCCCTCGCGGTCCATGTCGAAGGTGTCCGGGTCCTTGAAGCGCTCGCCGTCGCGGCACGCGGAGCCCACCATCAGCGCCACGCGCGCCCCCTCGGGAATCACCACGCCGCCCACCTGCGTCTCCTTCGTGGTGACGCGCACCAGCCCGTGCACGGAGGGCTCGAAGCGCAGCACCTCCTCCACGAAGCGCGGCAGCTGGGCCGGGTTCTCCCGCAGCCGGGTGACGAGGTGCGGGTGCTCCATCAGCATCCGCACGCAGTGGCTGACGAGCTGCACGGTGGTCTCAAGGCCGGCGACGACGAGCAGGAACAGGAAGCTCATCAGCTCCGCGTCGGAGAGCGCCTCGCCATCCACGCGCGTCTGCACGAGGTCCGACACCATGTCCTCTTGCGGATGGCGGCGGCGCTCGGCGACCACGGCGGACAGGTAGTCCTCCATCTCGCGCACCGTGGCGCGGATGGAGTCGTGCCGCTGGGTGTCCTTCTCCGTCGTGCCGGACACGCTGGACAGGTCCACCGACCAGCGCTTGTAGCGGGCGGTCATCTGCGGATCCAACGCGAAGAGTTCGCCAATCACGCTCGCGGGCAGCGGCATGGCGAAGGCGTCCACGAAGTCCACCTCGCGCTCCGGGTGCAGGCGCTCCGCGAGCAGCTGCGCGAAGCTCCGGATGCGCGGCTCCATCCTGCTCACCGCCGCGGGCGTCCACGCGCGGCTCACCAACGTGCGCAGCCGCATGTGGTGCGGCGGATCCATGACGATCATGGATTCGGAGAACGGGTTGTGGCCCAGCCAGGGCGGCGCCGTGGTGGTGCGCACCCCCGCGGACGAGAACACCTGCGGGTTCTTGAAGGCCGCGGACACGTCCTCGAAGCGCGTGAGCGCCCAGAGGCCGCCCGGCTCCACCTGACAGACCGGCGCCGTGCGCCGCAGCTCCGCGTACACGGGGTAGGGATTCGCCCGGACCTCCGGGGCCATCAGGTTGACGCGTCCGCTCATGGAATAATTTCCTCTCCTGGCTGGAATTGTATACCCGGTATACTGGCGGCTGAACAGAGGCGCTGCCTCCCCCTTCCCCCGAGTCACATGTCCCGATTCGTACGCGCCGCCATTGTCGCCCTGGGTCTGTCCGCGTGCTCCGACGATCCGGACGAAGTCACGCCCGACTCGGGCACCTTCGTCGATGCCGGGACGAACGCCGATGCCGGTGCCGACGCGGGCACGGACGTGGATGCCGGTGTGGACGCGGGCGCGGGCAGTTCGCAGGGGTCCGGCAAGCTGGGCTGCACCAGCACGGGCTCGGTGAAGACGGACGCGGGCACGCTGTCGTACTGCGTCGCGAAGGTGGGCGACACGGAGATGAAGATCATCGAGCCCCAGGGCGGCATCGCGCCCGGGCCGATGAAGCTGGCCATCTACCTGCACGGCGACGGCGCCCTGACCTACACCGGGAGCAACCCGCGCGCGCTGCTCGATATCGGCGGGTGGACCTACGGCCACAACACGCTCTACGTGGCGGCGCTCGCGCCGAACAAGTGCGCGTGGTGGACGGACCCCGCGCGCACCGACTGCAAAGGGGATGCGCCCGTGGAGGCGCGCGACCTGGAGGGCAAGAACGCGGCGGCGCTGGTGGCGGTCATCGAGGCGCTGCGCAAGGGCTGGGACATCCAGGACGGACCCATCCTCTTCGGAGGCTCGTCAGGCGGCTCCATCCAGCTCACCGCCAGCTTCCTGCCGCGCTACGGCGACCGCTACCCGGGCATCTACGCGCTGAGCTGCGGCGGTGAGCAGCCGTGGACGGGCAAGATGGACTGGGATGCGACGCAGGCATCCCTGCGCGGCCCCACGAAGTTCTTCTTCACGTACGGCGACCTGGATCCGCTGCTCCCGGACATCCGGACCGCCGAGGACTTCCTCAAGGGGCTCCAGTTCCCGGTGGATGACAACGTCATCGCGGGCGCCGCGCACTGCGCGTTCGACCAGGTGGGCCGCGTGGCGGAGGTCTGGAACCAGGCCACCACCGCGCCGTAGTTCGTCCGCGCTGCTTCTTGCGGTGGACTGCACCGCAAGAAGCGGAGTGCGCTGCGGGAGTGGGTTCCGTAGGGTCGTGTCATGCGCCTCTACGACTTCCTGCCTTCAGCGAATGGCTACAAGGTCCGCACGCTGCTCGCGCAGCTCGGCATCCCGTATGAGCTGGTGCCGGTGGACATCTTCGCGGGGGAGAGCCACACGGCCGACTTCCACGCGAACAAGAACCCGGACGGCCGCATCCCGGTGCTGGAGCCGGAGCCGAACCGGTTCCTCGCGGAGTCCAACGCCATCCTGCTGTACCTCGCGGAGGGCACGCGCCTGCTGCCCGAGGACCGCTTCGCGCGGGCGCAGGTACACCAGTGGCTCTTCTTCGAACAGAACGGTGTGGAGCCCAACCTGGGCACCGCGCGCTACTGGCGGCTCACCGGCCGTGAGGCCCAGCAGCCGGAGGCCTTCCGACAGCGTGTCTCCGGGGGCGTGCGTGCGCTGGAGGTGCTGGAGCGTCACCTGCGCACCCGCACGTTCCTGGTGGAGGAGCGCTACACGGTCGCGGACATCGGCCTGTTCGCGTACGTGCACCTCGCGCCGGACGCCGGTGTGGAATTGACGCCCTACCCTGCCGTGGTCGCGTGGCTTGAGCGCGTGAAGGCGCAGCCGGGCTTCCAGGGTGCGGTGCCGCCGTATCCCGCGAACGCGCGGGTGGGTTGAGCCCGCGTCATTGCTGATCGGTGCTCACGGCCTCACGGACCTCCGCGTCCGTGAGCCGCACCGGGGGCGCGTCCGCCTTCGCGTCCATGAGCTTGCGCGCCAGCAGCTCCGTTACCGGCGCGAGCACGCTGAAGTGCGTGGCACCGGGCACTTCCAGGAATGACAGCGGCGCACCCTTCGCCGCCTTGCGCAGCGGCTCGAATGCGTCGGTGTTGCCCCTCGCCGCGCCCTCGATGACTTGCGTGGGCACGCGCAGGTGCTCCACGAAGCTCACGGGGTTGCGCATCCACAGCTCCGGACCCGTGACGCGGCCCAACAGCGGGACGTAGTGACCGTAGACGGAGACATCCTCCACGGGGCCGAACGCATACGCGCCCTTCAGTCGGGGTGACAGCACCGCGGCCATCAGCGCCAACGTGCCCCCCGTGCTGTGCCCGGCCACGTAGATGCGAGACGGATCCACGTCCTTGCGCTGCGCCACGAAGTCGATGGCCGCGACCACGTCATCCACCTCGCCCAGGAAGTACTCGCGCTCACCCGGGTTGTCGTCCGACCCGCGCAGCGACGGCAGCATCAGCACCAGACCCGCTTCACGGAAGGCCCGCGCGCTCTGGTCGTTGTCGCGGCCCGCGGGCGCCCACGCCAGGTTACCCAGCCCCCAGTTGAAGCCGCCGTGGATCCACACCACCGCCGGACGCTTGCCGCCTTCCCGCACGGGCGTGATGTAGGCCACGTTGCTCCCCAGCGGCGCCGGATAGCGCACGACCTCGAAGAGGTCCGCGGGCGGCGTGGGCGCGGGCTCGCGATTCTCGGGCGCTTCCTTCAGGGCCGTGCGGAAGGTCTTGCGCAGCGTCACGGAGGTGGGTGGCGCGGGACGGGAACAGGCGCCCAGAAGAAGGCAGGCCAGCAGGCCTGGGAACACGAGCAGTCGGGAAGGCGTCGGCATGGTGGGAATACGCAATGGGAGGCCGTTACGGGCAGGTGACGTCCGGGAGGGTGGCTTGACAGCGCGCGGCACGACCGCTACTTCTTCTCGCAGAATGTCCGTCACCTCCGCCATGTGCATGTGTTCGATGCCTGTTCCGGGTGGGCCCAAGCCCGCCGCGGCCGGCTGACGCACAGCCTGCCCCTGGCGAGCCACCGGAGCCCACCCACCCGCGAGGGTTGGTGGGCTTCGTCGTTCCGGGCCTCCGCTCTCGCTTCCCCGCAGAAGAGCGTCGCAGCGCCCACCGTGACCTGAAGCCGTCCTCCTCCGCCTCCCACCGTTCCCTGACGTCCTGAAGCCACCCGTCTGTCTTTGCCCTCACGCGCGCCTTCGCTGGCGACGCGAACAGGAGTCCCTTGCCATGAGCACGCCCCACGACCGCCCGCTGCACTTCGACACGCTCGCGCTGCACGCCGGCTACTCGCCCGACCCCACCACCGGGTCGCGCGCGGTGCCCATCTACCAGACGACGAGCTACCGCTTCCGCGACGCGGATCACGCCGCCGCCCTCTTCGGCCTCAAGGAGTTCGGCAACATCTACACGCGCATCATGAACCCCACGACGGACGTGTTCGAGAAGCGCATCGCCGCGCTCGAAGGCGGCGTGGGCGCGCTCGCGGTCGCCTCCGGACAGGCCGCGCAGACGTTGGGCATCCTCAACATCCTCAAGTCCGGGGATGAGATCGTCTCCGGCGCCAGCCTCTACGGCGGCACCTACAACCTCTTCAAGGTGACGCTGCCCCGCCTGGGCATCACCACGCGCTTCGTGGACTCCAACCGCCCGGAGGCCTTCCGCGAGGCCATTGGCCCGAAGACGAAGGCGCTCTACCTGGAGTCCCTGGGCAACCCGCGCCTGGACGTGCCGGACTTCGACGCGATTGGCGCCATCGCGCGCGACGCGGGCCTGCCCCTCTTCGTGGACAACACCGCGCTGTCCCCCGCCCTCTTCAACCCGCTGCGCCACGGCGCGCACATCGTGCTGCACAGCGCGACGAAGTACATCGGCGGCCACGGCACCTCCATTGGCGGCGTCATCGTGGATGGCGGCAACTTCCCCTGGGAGAACGGCCGCTTCCCGGAGCTGACCGAGCCCAACCCCGGCTACCACGGCCTGCGCCTGCGCGAGGCCTTCGGTCCCGCCGCCTTCATCCTCAAGGCCCGGCTGGAGGGCCTGCGCGACCTGGGCCCCGCGCTCAGTCCCTTCAACGCGCACGCGTTCATCCTGGGCCTGGAGACGCTGCGGCTGCGGCTGGAGCGCCACTCGCAGAACGCGCTCGCGGTGGCGAAGTGGCTCCAGCAGCACAAGAAGGTGGAGTGGGTGCGCTACCCGGGCCTGGAGGGCGACCCGGCCTTCACGAACGCGAAGAAGTACCTGCGCGGCGGCTTCGGCGGGCTCGTCACCTTCGGCGTGAAGGGCGGCCTGCCCGCGGGGCGCCGCGTGATTGACGGCGTGAAGCTGTGGAGCCTGCTCGCGAACATCGGCGACACGCGCTCGCTCATCATCCACCCCGCGTCCACGACGCACGAGCAGCTGTCGCCGGAGGAGCGCGCCAGCACGGGCGTCACCGACGACCTGGTGCGCCTGTCCGTGGGCCTGGAGCACCTGGACGACATCCTGGCCGACCTGGACCAGGCATTGAGCGCGGCCTGACGCCATGCGACCCGTGAGGCATCCCGTGGACCTCCCCGTGCGCTCGGAGACCCCGCGCGTCTTCGACCTGTCGCTGCCGGACCTGCCGCTGGAGGCCGGGGCCCGCGTGGCGCCCCACCTCGTGCGCGGCTGGTGGTGGGGGCCCCCGGAGGACCTCGCGTGGTTGCAGTCCCGCGCCCGCGTGTACTCGGAGGAGGAGACGCGCGCGAGCCGCCTCCGCGTGGTGCGGCGCTCCGCCTCCGAGCTGCGCGACGCCGCCACCGACGCGCGCCGCAACGGTCCCCGCCGCGCGCCCACGCCCGTGCCCACCGTGCTGCTCGTGCACGCGCTCACCGGCGACATGCACGCCGGGGGCGAAGGCGGCTGGTGGGAGCCCGTCATCGGTCCGGGCCGGCCGTTGGATCCGTCACGCGTGCGCCTGCTGTGCTTCAACAACCTGGGCTCCTGCTACGGCACGTTCGGCCCCGCCGACGAGGGCTTCCCCCAGCGCACCGACGACAGCCGCTTCGGCCCCGCGCCGGTGCTGTCCAAGGGCGACCTGCGCCTGGACGAGCGGAGCCTGCCCGCCACCATCACGCCGTGGGACCAGGCGCGCTCCATCCTCGCCGCGCTGGACGCGTTGGGGGTGGAGGAGGTGGCGCTCGTCACCGGCGGTTCGCTGGGCGGCATGGTGGTGCTGTGCCTGGCGGCGCTCGCGCCGGAGCGATTCCAGCGCATGGTGCCCATCGCCACGGCGGAGTCCGCGTCCGCGTGGGTGGTGGGTTGGAACCACGTGGCCCGGCAGGCCATCCTGTTGGACCCGGAGTACCCCGAGTCCCCCCGGCGCGGCCTGGAGCTGGCGCGGCAGCTGGCGACGCTCACCTACCGCGCGGAAGCCGGACTGGACGCGCTCCAGCGGCGCCCGCAGACGTGGTCGTCGCGCGCGCTGTATCCGGTGGAGAGCTACCTGGAGTACCAGGGCGCGAAGCTGGAGGCGCGCTTCGATGCGCGCTCGTACCTGGCGCTGCTGGGCTCCATGGACCACCACGACCTGGCGCGCGTGCCCACGCCGCGCGGCGGCCCCGGCCTGGACCGGATCCGCGCGAGCACGTTGAGCATCGGCATCGACCGCGACCAGCTCTTCCCGCCCGAGCACATGGTGACGCTGTCCCGGCGCCTCCGCGCGCAGGGCCTGCACTCCGAATACGCGGCCCTGTGCAGCGTGCACGGCCACGACGGCTTCCTCATCGAATGGGACGCGCTCGCGCCCCTGTTGATCCGCGCGCTCGCCCTGCCTCCGGGCGTGGGCGAAGGCGCCCGCATTCCCTCTCCTGCCGGCGTCCGCGCCCGGAAGACTTCATGACCGCCCCCGTGAGCATCACCCGCTACGCGCCATTCCTCCTCGACAACGCACTGGGCCTCGCGTCCGTGGCCACGCACCTGTCGCGCCGCGACGCGGGCAGCACGCGCGCCGCCATCGTGTCCTCGCCGCCGTGGCTCTCCACCGGACTGGAGGCCGCGCTGTCCATCGCGTTGAAGGGCAACTCCGCCCTGGCCCGGCAGGAGCTGGACGGGCTGCTCGCGCGCGGCCTGTTGATGCTGGAGGAGGCCGAGCGCCGGCTGGGTGCGCCACCGGGCTCCACGTCGGTGGAGGCGGAGGGGACGCGCACGCTGGCGTCGCTGCTGGAACCGGCACGGCGCGCGTTGGACGGGGCCAGCCTCGTGCGCGAGCGGCGGCCGGCGCTGGAGGACGTGGTGCGCGGCACCGGGGAGCGGCTGACGGCGGCGCTGCTGGCGCGGCTGTTGGGGGCTCGCGGCGTGCCGACGCTGGAGGTGGACGCGGCGGACTGGACGGTGACGGAGGGCGAGCCCGGCCAGGCGCGCGTGAACCGGGAGCAGACCCGCGCCCGGGTGGCGACGCTGCGACCCACGTGGGAGGGACGGCTCACGCTGCACGCGGGTGGACGGGGCGTGGCGCTCGACGGCCGCTCCACGACGCTGGGCCCCGACGGCGCGGACGAGACGGCGGCGGTGCTGTCGGTGCTGCTGGGCACGCCCTTGACGCTGTGGACGGACGTGCCCGGGGTGATGACTGCGGATCCGCTCCATGTCGCGGACGCGCGGCCGGTGCCGCACCTGAGCTACACGGAGGCGCTGGAGCTGGTGTACCTGGGCCTGCCCACGCTGCACCCTCGCGCGCTGTCCACGCTGCGCGACGCGGACATCCCGCTGCGCGTGCGCCACCTGCAACAGCCGGACGCACCCGGCACCCTCATCGACGTGCGCGGCGCGGGCGACGGCAGCGTGCCCACGTGCGTGGTGTCGCTGGAGGACCTGGCGCTGCTGGGCCTGGAGGGAGGCACGGAGGAGGCGGCGCGGCCGGTGGGGCCTCGTGCGTTGCAGGCGCTGGAGGCGGCGGGCATCGACGCCTGGATGGCGGCGCAGTCGTCGCCGGGACGCTCGGTGGCGGTGGTGCTGCGCCGCGCGCAGGCGGCCCGCGCGGAGGAGGTGCTGCGGCGTGAGCTGGCACCGGAGCTGGAGCGGGGCGCGTTGCAGCCGCCCCAGCTGCGCGCGCCGGTGACGCAGGTGGCGCTGGTGGCCGAGGCGATGGGCCAGGGCGCCAACGTGGCCGGACGCCTGTTCCAACCGCTGGGCGCGCTGGGCATCAACGTGCGCGCCATCGCGCAGACGGCCAGCGCGCGCTCCATCTCGTTCATCGTGGACGGGGCGGAGACGGCGCTGACCGTGCGCACGGTGCACGCCGCCTTCCACTTCGCCCACGAGGAGGTGAGCCTCCTGGTGCTGGGCCACGGCGTGGTGGGCAGCCAGTTGCTGGAGCAATTGCGCACGCTGCAGCAGACGCTGGCGCAGGAGCACGGCATCCAGCTCAATCTCGTGGGGCTCGCGGACAGCCGGCGGGTGCTCTTCTCGCCGGAGGGCATCCCGCTCAATCAGTGGCGAGAGCGCATTGAAGCGGTGCCCGAGGGCGCGTCCCCGCCCGTGGTGGAGGCGCTGCTGGAGTCACTGCGCCGGCTGCCGGTGCCGGTGCTGGTGGACTGCACCGCGGCCGACGGCATGGAGGCGCTGTACCTGGAGGCCTTCCGCCTGGGCATCCACGTGGTGGCGGCGAACAAGAAGCCGCTGACGCAGCCGCGCGAGGTGTGGGAGCGGCTGCGGAGCACCGCGCACCTGAACCACCGCGCGTACCACTACGAGACGACGGTGGGCGCGGGCCTGCCCGTCATCCAGACGCTGAAGGACCTGGTGCGCACGGGGGACCGGGTACACGGGGTGGAGGGCTCGTTCTCCGGGACGTTGGGGTACTTGAGTCAGCAGTTGATGGACGGCGTGCCGCTGTCGCGCGCGGTGCGCACCGCGCGCGAGAAGGGCTTCACGGAGCCGCACCCGCGCGAGGACCTGGCCGGCACGGACGCGGCGCGCAAGGCGCTCATCCTCGCGAGGGAGCAGGGCCTGGACCTGGCGATGGAGGACGTGGAGGTGGAGCCGTTCGTGCCGCGCGAGTACCTGGAGGAGGAGGACGTGGAGCGCTTCCTCACCGGACTGGAGAAGTTGGACAAGACGTTCACTTCGCGCATCGAAGGCCTGCGCGCGGAGGGCAAGGTGCTGCGCTACCTGGCGCGCATCGACCCGGCGGTGAAGGACGGGCCGGTGTTGCGCGTCGGGCCTGTGGCCGTGGCGAAGGACCACCCGGCGACGCGGCTGCGCGGCTCGGAGGCGTTCGTGGCCTTCTCCACCGAGCGCTACGCGGACTACCCGCTGCTGGTGCAGGGCGCGGGCGCGGGAGGCCCCGTCACGGCGGCCGGAGTGCTCGCGGACATCCTGAAGATTGCCCAGGGCCTGCGCGGGCGGTGAGCGCGGTCGCGCAGGCCTACTTCCGTGACCGGGGTGGGGCCTTCTTCTTGGCGGGCCCTTTCTTCTGCGATGGGGCCCGCTTCGTGACAGCTCCCTTCTTCAGGGGCGAGGCTCGCTTCGCGGCGGGCACGGCCTTCTTCGCGGTCCCGGTCTTCTTCTGGTCCGAGCGAACCTGCCGGGCGAGCCCCGGCTCCAGGGCCGGAGGCTCACTCGCGGGCGTGTCCTTGTCCTCGACGGACGAGCCCTTCGGGGACTTCGCCGGGCTCACCGTCACCTCCCTCCCTGAGAACGCTTCCCAGCCCTCCAGGGCATGCGTCCACTGGGCGAGAAACTGCTCGCGCTCCGCCTCATCCCGCAGCCCCTCGGCGTGCAGCGCCACGATGACGCCGTGCACCGACGGCAGCACGCGAAGCTGCACGGTGCGCGCCTTCGGCCACTCGTCGCGCTCCAGGCGCAGGCGCAGCTGCCGGGGCGGGACACGGCGAACCACCGTGACGCGCGTGCCATCCGGAAGTGAGGCCTGCTCGCCCTCGCCCAATGGCTGACGGTAGGCGCCCACCCAACGGGCCAGCCCCATCCCCTCGCCCCAGGCGCTCCACGCCATCTCCGAGCCCACCGCGAACGAGCGCCGGACACCGGCCTGGAACCCGCCACCTGCCAGCCGCCCTGTCGACATGAACGCCTCTATACGCTGAATCGGGTATTCCAAATGGACGGTCCAGGCCAACGACTGCCGCTGAGGTCCGGCGGTGCACGCGCGCGGAGGCCGCGTCACCCCGTGGGCCGGTACCCGGGCATGAGGAAGTTGTCGTGGTCCGCGTAGGCCGGCGCCTCGGACTCGCCGGTGAAGACGCGCAGGGCGCAGTACTCCGGATAGGAGGCCTGGATGGTGACCTGGTCCCCCGCCTGGAAGACCACTTCTCCGTTCGGGTGCAGCGTCTCCTCGGCGCCCCGGATGAGCGACAGCGCCAGCCCGCCGAAGCGGTCGCGCACCTGGGACACCGTCAGGCCCGGCAGGCCGTCACGCACCACGAACAGCGACACCACCATCAGGTGCTTCCCGATGCGGAAGGAATGCACGAGCCGCGGATCCAACGCCGCCAGCGCCATCGCGGGCGCCGCCAGCGAGGAGCTGGACAGGGCCTCCGCCTTGAACGTGTCGCGCACCTTCGCGCCCAGGTCGTCGTCGAACAGGCGGATGACCACGCGGATGCCCGGGTTGAGCCGCCGCGCGTCCAGCGCGATGTTGAGGTTCGCCAGGTCGTCGTCCGTCGCGCAGACGATGGCGGACGCCCTCTTCACGTGCGTGCGCGGCAGGCACAGCGGGCTGCGCGTGTCGTCGATGAGCAGCGGCACGTTCTCATCGCGCAGCGCGGACACGAACGCCGCGTCTTCGCGCTTCTCCACCACCACCACGTCCTTGCCCATCTCCCGCAGCTGCGTCACCACGCGGTAGCCCACC
>NZ_RAWG01000014.1 GCF_003611735.1 Corallococcus sicarius
GCCCCCGCCCCCCTGGAGACCGTCGTCTTCGAGTGCGCGGAAGCCGGCCCCGCGCACCTGGCCGCCGCGCTCTTCAACACGCTGGCCCACCCGGAGCGCGCCCGCGCGGTGGTGACGCCTCCTCCGGACGGCGAGGAGCGGGTGCCCCCCGCCGTGGAGGCGCTGATGCGCGACCTGCACCTGCGCCCCGCGCCCCCGAGGGACAGGAGCGTGCCCGCGTCCCACTACGTCCTCCTCGAGGTCGCGGGCCAGGCGCCGGGCATGGACGCGCGCGTGCGCGAGCGCTGGCCGCTGCCCGCGCTGTCGCTGTTGGACGAGGCGAGCGCGCGCGCGTTGCAGGCGGCCCTGCGGCCCCGGCTGCACCAGCTGCTCGCGCGCCGGGGGTGGGAGCGGCTGCACGTCGTCAGCGGCCCGGCCCCGGAGGGCCCGCGCGCCTTCACCTGAAGGCCGCCCCGCGCTGGCTAGAAGCGGTCCGGCTCCGGCATGGGCGGCGCGGCGGACAGCCCGCGGTCCGCCATGGGCGGGTGCAGGGGCAGCATCACGATGAAGCGCGAACCGTGGCCGTATTCGCTCTCCACGCGCACGCGCCCGCCGTGCCCTTCCACCAGGCTCTTCACGATGGCGAGCCCCAGCCCCGCGCCGCCGAACTCGCGCGTGGAGCTGCCGTCCACCTGGTAGAAGCTCTGGAAGATGCGGTCGAACTCCTCCGAGCGGATGCCCACGCCGGTGTCCTCCACGCTGATGCGGTAGCCGGGCACGCCCAGCTCCTGCTGCATCGCCGCGTCCGACAGCGTCACCTTCACCCGGCCGCCGGACGGCGTGAACTTCACCGCGTTGGCCAGCAGGTTCACCACCACCTGGCGCAGCTTGTCCAGGTCGCCCGCGAGCCGGGGCTGGGGCGTGTGCGGCAGCCGCACCTCCAGCTCCAGGCCCTTCCTCTGCGCCTGCGGCAGCACGCTGGAGACCGCCGTCTGGATGATGTAGCCGGGGTCCACCGGCGCCATGGACAGCCGCAGGCGGCCGGCTTCAATCTGGCTCAGGTCCAGCAGCGAGGAGATCATCGAGAGGAGCGTCTCGCCCTTCTCCACGATGGTGCGCACGTACTGGAGCTGTTCGGCGTTGAGGGGCCCCGCCAGCCCCTCCGCCATCATCTCCGAATAGCCGAGGATGGACGCGAGCGGCGTGCGCAGCTCGTGGCTCACCGTGCCCAGGAAGGACGACTTCAACCGGTCCAGCTCCTTGAGCCGCGCGTTGGCCTGGATGAGCCGCGCGTTCTGCGCCTCCAGCTCGCGGTGCACCTCCAGCGTGGACTCCAGGTGCAGGTGCGTGGCGAGGTACGCCTTCTGGCCGCTGGCGACGAGCGCGCCCAGCACCTGACCGAAGTGGCCCAGCACCTGGGCCGCGGTGCGCTCCGGCACGCGGCGCACGCGCGCCAGCAGCTCGTGCGCGCGCTCCAGGTCCAACCCCTGGATGCCGGTGAGCGTGGCCGGGAAGTCCGTCAGCTCCTCGGGCGTGAAGGGCCCCAGGATGACGCGGCCCAGGAAGTCGCCGTCCCACCGCACGGGCATCACCACGTAGCGCAGGCCGGTGAAGCACGGCAGGGCGATGAGCCCCGAGCCCTCCGACAGGTCGCCCTCCGCCACGCGCGCGCCGGCCTCCGGGAGCACGGGGCCGTTCTTCACGCGGCCCACCATGGCGGTGCACGCGTGGCGCCCGTCCGGGAAGGAGAAGACGTAGGCGCAGAAGTCGCCGTGCCCCACCTTCACGTCCGCCAGCTTGGTGCCGCGCGCGTCCAGCACCTTGATGCCCACGCGGTACAGGTCGCTGAAGCCCTTCACCACCTCCGCGAAGGACGGCAGGTCCAACAGGTCGCCGAGCGCCAGCCGCCGCTGGAGGACGGACTCGCGCCGGTGCGAGCCGGACGTGTCACGGGGTCCTCCCATCGGCGGGCCGCTCATGGAGGGCTCCCGCTCGCGCCGCCACCGGGCAGGATGCGGTAGCGGCCCTCCAGCGCCGTGCCCGTCAGGTCCACCTGGCGGAAGATCTGCCCCAGGAACTCCTCTTCCGTGAGCCCCACGTTGCGCGACAGGTGGGCGCGGTTCTCCAGCGCGCGCCAGGCCGCCTGCGCCACGGCGTGGAAGGTCTCCACCACGCCCTCGCCCCGCACCGCCACCGACCCGACGACGGGCTGGGTGCCCTTCTTCTGGATGTCCGCCAGCTCGGCGTCCGTGAGGCTGTCCGGCAGGTCGCGCTTGTTGAACTGGATGACCACCGGCACCTGCGCGGGGTCCAGCTCCATCTCGCGCAGGTTCTCCTGGAGGTTGCGCCAGTAGGCGTTGTTCTCCTGCGACGCGTTGCGCCGGCTGTCCGCGATGAACACCACCGCGTCGGTGCCCTGCAGCACCACGCGCCGCGTGGCGTTGTGGATGACCTGGCCGGGGACGGTGAAGAGCTTCACCTTCACCTTGAAGCCCGCGGAGGTGGAGAAGAAGACGGGCAGCAGGTCGAAGAAGAGCGTCCGGTCGTCGTGCGTGTCCACCGACAGCAGGCGCCCCCGCACGTCCGGCCGCGCCCGCGCGTGCAGCTTGCGCAGGTTCGTCGTCTTCCCGCTGAGCCCGGGGCCGTAATAGACGATCTTGAGCGTCAGCTCGCGCTGGGCGTGGTTGAGTTGCAAGAGGGGGGCTCGAAACCCGAGGGGGAACCGGACCTTCTTTTTATAATGGGCCCACGCTCCGCGCGGAAGGCCGGTTGCACGCCGGACGGCGGAGCGGAGCGAATCCTTCCTCCCGGAATGACGTCCCCCCGGGTGGCGTTTCGAGAAGTTCCCGCTCCTCGACCCAAGAGGAGGACGTCTCCCCACACGGAAAACAGGACACTGTGCGCGGAATGATCGCGTGCACGGGTAAGGGGGGACCGGTTAGGATCGCGGACGCGACGGAGGAGCAAGGCGATGACGATGAAGCAGGTGGAACCAGGCGTCGAGGTGGCCCCCACGCCAGTGATGGACGTGGCGACCCTCTCCAACGAGCTGGTGAACGGGGTCAAATTCGGTGTGGCCACCGACGAGGACCTGACCACGGTGTCGGCCCTGCGCTCCAACTCCGAGCCCTGGAAGGGCCGTGGGGAGAGCCAGGAGGACAGCCTCAAGGCTCTCACCCAGCTCAAGCCGTACCTCCACGTGGCCCGGCTGCAGAACCAGATCGTGGGTTACGTGACGGTGGAGCGCGACGGCCCGGTGCCCGGCGCCGCCTACCTGCGCAACATCGTGGTGAAGCCGGAGCTGCGGCGCCACGGCCTGGGCGCGCTGCTGCTGAACAAGGCGCTGGACGCGGCCCGTGACATGTACCGCAAGACGATCGCGCTGCGCGTGGATCCGGCGAACGCGCCCGCGGTGGGCTTCTACCGCAAGGCGGGCTTCACCACGGTGGCCACGGTGGTGTCGAAGAAGTCCGGCAAGCTGCGGCTCCTGATGTCGCGCGAGCTGTAGTCGCACGTCCGTCACAGCCAGTGGTAGCACCCGACGGGAGGGGCCCTCACACGGCCGCTCCCGTCGTGCGTTGGAGACAGGCCCCCCGGGTGTCCCGGCGCGCGGCGGTCGACTATCCTTCCGCGGGCTCCACCCCGCCGGGCCTGACGCACGGCAGCGGTGGGGCCACCCCCTCGGCATGAAACCGCTCGCAGAGCTGCTGCGTCACCTGTCACGTCCCGGAATCACCGAGCTGGCCCTGGCCAGTGGCCGCCCGCCCATGGTGCGAAACGCCACCGGCTATGAGCCCGTGGATCCCGGCGCCCTCACCACCGACGATCTCGTGAAGGCCCTGCAGGCCATGGTGGGCCTCGCGCGCGCCTCCACGGTGTCGGAGACCCCCGTGCAGTGGACGGTGAACGCCACCGGCCTGGGCTCGCTCAGCATCGCGGCGGTGCGCCGGGGTGATCTGATGAACGTGCGCCTCACGCGCGCCACGGAGGGCGCCACGCAGGCGGCTCCCCCAGCTCCGGCGGCCTCCGCGGCTCCGGCGGCTCCCGCGGCCCCTGGCCGGACGCCCTACGCCGCGACGCCCGGTGCGTCCGCTCCGGCCGACGCCGTGGCCCGCACCGCCCAGGCCGGTGGGCCTGCTTCCGTGGAGGCCCCCGCACGTACGGCCCCCGTGGGAGCGGCCTCCGTGCGAGGCGTCCCCGTGGGCTCGGTCACGGCGCCCTCTTCCGCACGCGCACCCGTGGCCGACGCGGCGCCCGCGCGCCCGCCCCCCGCGAGCGCGCCGTCGTATGTCGCCGACGCGGCGCCCGCGCGCGCCATCCCCATCTCGCGGCACACGCCCGCGCCGGGCCGCGACCTGGCCGTGCTGCTGGAGCAGGCGCGCAGCATGCACGCCAGCGACCTGCACGTGGTGGCGGGACGGCCTCCGCTGTTCCGCCTCGCCGGAGAGCTGCAACCGCAGGACACGGTGCTGGCGCCGGAGCTGGTGGAGCGGCTCTTGCTGCCCATCATCCCGGAGCGGCTGCGCCACGTGCTGGAGCGCGACGGCAGCGTGGACTTCGCGCTGGACTCCGAGGAGACGGGGCGCTTCCGCGTCAACGTGGGCCGCCAGCGCACGGGCCTCAAGGGCGTCTTCCGCGTCATCTCCCGCGAGATCCCGACCCTGGAGTCGCTGGGCCTGCCGGCGGACATCGCCAAGGCGACGCACCACCACCAGGGCCTCATCGTGCTCACCGGCCCGTCCGGCCACGGCAAGACGAGCACGCTCGCGGCGCTGGTGGACATCATCAACCGCGAGACGACGCACCACGTGCTCACCGTGGAGGACCCGGTGGAGTACGTGCACCCGCGCAAGCGCGCCCTCATCAGCCAGCGCGAGGTGGGCACCAACACCCGCACCTTCGCGAGCGCCCTCAAGGGCAGCCTGCGCGAGGACCCGGACGTCATCGTCGTGGGCGAATTGCGCGACACGGAGACGGTGCGCATGGCGCTCGCCGCCAGCGAGACGGGCCACCTGCTCATCAGCACCATGAACACGCCCAGCGCGGCGAAGACCATCGACCGGCTCATCGACCTCTTCCCGCCGGCGGATCAGCAGCAGGTGCGGCTGTCGCTCTCCAGCGGCCTGCGCCTCATCGTGAGCCAGCGGCTGATGCCCTCCACGGACGGCAAGCGCATGGTGGCCGCCGCCGAGGTGCTCACGGGCTCCGTGGCGCTGGGCAACCTCATCCGCGACAACAAGACGTATCAAATCCCGTCGCTCCAGCAGCGCGGCAAGTCGCTGGGCATCATCCGCTTCGAGGACTCGCTGTCGGACCTGGCGCGCTCGGGCAAGGCGACGCTGGAGACGGTGAAGGGCTTCGCGGAGAACCCGGACGAAATCGAGGCCATGGTGACGGGCAAGCGGCCCGGCGCCGCTGGCACCGTGCCCCCACCCGCCACGCCCCAGGAGGGCGCGCGGATGCTGTCCAAGGTGGGCTCACTGCTTGGCAAGAAGGGCGCCTGACATGACGGAAAATCCCCGCATCGCCAGCTGGTTCGACGTGCTGCTCGACAAGAAGGGCAGCGACCTGCACCTGGGCGTGGGCTACCCGCCCCTGGGCCGCATCCGCGGCGAGCTCGTGCCCTTGCGCGAAGAGCCCCTCACCCAGGAGGAGCTGGAGCCGCTGCTCTTCGAGATCTGCTCGCCGGAGCAGAAGCGGCAGATCACCGAGGAGCTGGACCTGGACTTCGCCTATGGCTACGGGACGAAGGCCCGCTTCCGCGCCAACTACTTCTACAAGATGACCGGCATTGGCGCCGTCTTCCGCACCATCCCCAGCAAGGTGCTGACGCTGGAGGACCTGAAGACGCCGGAGGTGGTGCGCAAGCTGGCGGACCGGCGCAGCGGGCTGGTGCTGGTGACGGGCCCCACGGGCAGCGGCAAGTCCACGACGCTCGCGGGGATGATCAACCACATCAACAAGACGCGCGCCTCGCACGTGCTCACCGTGGAGGACCCGGTGGAGTTCGTGCACGAGTCCCTCAAGGCCCAGGTCACCCACCGCGAGGTGGGCCCGCACGCGTCCAGCTTCGCCACCGCCATCCGCTCCGCCGGCCGCGAGGACCCCAACGTCATCCTCATCGGCGAGCTGCGCACCAACGAGACGATGAAGCTGGCGCTCCAGCTCGCGAGCTTCGGCGTGCTCGTGTTCGCCACGGTCCACACCAACAGCGCGCCCGCCACCATCGACCGCATCATCAACGCCTTCCCCGCGGACGAGCAGGGCCAGGTGCGCGGCATGCTCGCGGAGTCCCTGGCGGGCATCGTCGCGCAGCAGCTCATCAAGACCGCGGACGGCAAGGGCCGCGTCGCCGCGCTCGAAATCCTGGTGGGCGGGGCCGCCATCGCGTCGATGATCCGCGAGGGCAAGGTGTTCCAGATCGCCTCCAAGATGCAGGCGGGCCAGGGCCAGGGCATGCAGACCCTGGACATGCACCTGGAGCGGCTGGTCAAGGACGACGTCATCCTCCCCGACGCCGCCCTGGAGAAAGCCCAGGACAAAGAGAATTTCGTGAAAGTCATCCAGCGGCTCAAGCCGGACTGGGTGGTGCCGGAGACTCTCAAGGCCTGAGACGGACGACCCAAAGGGGGAGGGAATTTGCATTCACCCCCCTACTTCGCGAATTGTTCGGGATTGAACCTGGACCGGCGCTCGCGCCTGGGTCCCACACTTCCGAGGGGGAAGTACTCATGGATGAACAGCAGCTTGAGATGATTCGGCAGGCGTCGGAGCAGCAGAGCGCGGGCCCGGGCCCGTTGTTCTACATCTTCTACTTCGCCTTCATCGGCGCGATGATCGCGGGCCTGTGGAAGACGTTCACGAAGGCGGGCGAGCCCGGGTGGGCGGCCATCGTCCCCATCTACAACGTCTACATCATGACGAAGATCGTCGGCCGCCCGGCGTGGTTCACGGTGCTGGCGCTCATCCCGTGCGTGAACATCATCGCGCTCTTCATCATCGGCATCGACATGGCGAAGTCGTTCGGCAAGGGCATGGGCTTCGGCATCGGCCTGGCGCTGCTCGGCCCCGTCTTCTACGCCATCCTCGGCTTCGGCGACGCGCAGTACCAGGGCCCGGCCGCCGCCAGCGGTGGCATGTCCGCGGCGTAGTGTCCGCGCAAGGCAGGGCCTCCCGGCCCTGACGTGACGGCGGTGGAGTGGCCTGTTGTCCGGCCCTTCACCGCCGTTCGTGTTTCTGGAGCGTCCCAGGGAGCCGGCCTCTGCGAGCGAACCTTCCCGCGAGGGCGGGAGATCCGATAGAGCGGCGGGGATGACCGGCCCGCGCGCTCCCTCCCGTCCGCCTGTTCCGCCGCGCTGGCGGCGTGCACGACTCCGGCGCCTCGGGGTCTGCCTCGGACTGGTGCTGCCCGGCGTCGCGGCGGCGCAATCCGAGTCGCCCGACGTCCCCGTGACCGTCGGCTCGCAGGCCCCCGATGCAGACAGCGCAGCCCCTGCCGCGCCTGCGACAGGAGCACCTGATGGCGGTGCATCGGATGCCCCGGACGGCGCGTCGCTCGCGGGCGCGGCTCAAGCCTCCGACACGGGAGCAGAAGCCCCGACCGGGGAGCCCGGGCCTCCCCGCGAGACCCAGACGGTCGTCACCGCGACGCGCCTGCCGCGCCCGCTTCGCGACGTGCCCGCCACCACGGTGGTGATTCCCCGCGAGGAGATGGAGCGCAGCCCCACGCTCACGCAGGACGCGCTCGTGCGCACGCTGCCCTCCGCGTCCACGTTCCGCCGCACGCCCTCGCTCGTCGCGGACCCCACCGCTCAGGGGCTCAACCTGCGCGGGCTCGCGCCTTCGGGGGTGGCCCGGGGGCTGGTGCTGCTGGACGGCCTGCCGGTGAACGACCCCTATGGCGGCTGGGTGTTCTGGCGCGCCCTGCCCCGCCTGGGCCTGGACCGCATCGAGGTCGTCCCCACCGGCGGCTCCGCGCTCTACGGCAGCGCCGCGCTGGGCGGCGTCGTGCAGCTCATCTCCCAGCCCATTGGCCCCGTCATCGACGCCGACGTGTCGGTGGGCAACCTGGGCACCGGCTTCGTCGCCGCGCGCATCGCGGACCGCTGGAAGCGCGTGGGTGTGTCGCTGGAAGCCGAAGGCCTCACCAGCAACGGCTACCGCATCGTCCCCGAGGGCCAGCGCGGCACCATCGACGGTGACACCCCGTCGAAGCACGTCACCGCGCAGGCCCGCGTGGAGGTGAAGGCCACCGACGCCCTCTTCCTCTCCACCCGCGCGGGCTACTTCCGCGAGACGCAGAACGGCGGCACCCGCTACACCGCCGCCAGCGTGGACCTCACGTGGTTTACCGGAAGCGCCCGCCTGCGCACGGAGGACACCGGGACCTTCGAGCTGGGCCTCTACGGCCGCACGCAGCACTTCGCCCAGGACCGCGCCCGCGTCACCCCGGACCGGAACTTCGAGGTCCGCTCCGCGCTCCAGGACGTTCCCGCCAACGACCAGGGCGGCTCGCTCGTGTGGACCGGCCCGGAGCTGACGCTGGGCGGCAGGCACGTGCTCGCCGCGGGCGTGGACGCGCGCCGGTCCGCCGGCTCCGCGGAGGAGCTGCTCTTCCCCTCCACCGTCACGCCCACCTCGCTCTACTCGCGCGCCACCCGGGGCACGCAGCTGTCCGGCGGCGTCTTCGTGCAGGACCTCTACACCGTGTCGCCCGCGCTGGAGCTGGCCGGCACGCTGCGCTGGGACGCGTGGCGCAACCTGGACGGTTCCCTGCTGGAGAGCCGCGCGAACGGCACCGCCACCGCCACCGACTTCGCGCCCCGCACCGCCGGGCAGCTCAGCCCGCGCCTCGCCGCGCGCCTGCGCCCGGTGGACGGGCTCACCCTGCGCGCCTCCGTGTACCGCGCCTTCCGCGCCCCCACCCTCAACGAGCTGTACCGCCCCTTCCAGGTGGGCACCGTCCTCACCGCCGCCAACCCGGACCTGGGCGCCGAGCGCCTCTGGGGCACCGAGGCCGGCGTGGAGGCCGTGGGCCCACGCGGGCTCACCGGCCGCGTCACCGGTTTCTGGAACGTGCTCGACGCGCCCATCACCAACGTCACCCTGGCCACGCCCCTGCCCGACGGCACCACCCGCCAGCGCCAGAACCTGGGCCAGGCGCGCGTGCGCGGCGTGGAGCTGGGCACGGACTGGCGCCCGGCCCGACAGTGGACGCTGCTCGCCGCCTACACCTTCGTGGACCCCGTCGTCACCGAAGCGCCCGGACAGCCCGACCTCGTGGGTCGCCAGCTTCCCCAGGACCCCCGGCATCGGGGCTCACTCAGCGTCACCTTCGACGAGCCGTCGCTCCTCACCGCCACCGCGCAGCTCCGCGTCGTGGGCCCGCAGTACGAGGACGACCTCAACACGCGCGGCATGGGCGGCGCCGCCATCGTGGACCTGTTCGTGAGCCGCCACCTCTTCTGGAAGGTGGCCGCCTTCGCCGCGGTGGAGAACCTGTTCGACCGCGCCTGGCTCGCGGGCCGCGCGGGTGTGGACACGCTCGCCCCGCCCTTCCAGGCGCGCGTGGGGCTGCGCCTGCGCGACGGGCTCAACGAACGGTTCTCAGAGGCGGAACGGGGCGTACCGGTCCATTGAACCAGCGGCTCAGCTCCGTCGTGTCCTCCATCCGCTTCGCGGGCGGCAGGCTGGAGAGGAACACGCGCCCGTAGCCCTTGGTCACGATGCGGCGGTCCAGCATCGCCACGATGCCCCGGTCCGCCTGCGTCCGGATGAGCCGCCCGAAGCCCTGGCGCAGGGCCAGCGCCGCCTGCGGCAGCTGGTACTGATCAAACGGCTCCTCCCCGCGCGCTTCAATCTGCCGGATGCGCGCGGCCACCAGCGGGTCCCCCGGTGACGCGAAGGGGAGCCGGTCGATGATGACCAGGCTCAGCGCGTCCCCGGGCACGTCCACGCCCTCCCAGAAGCTGTGCGCGGCGAAGAGCACGCTGGGCGTCTGGCGGAAGGACTCCAGGAGCTGCGCCTTGGGCCGCTCGCCCTGGAGCAGCGCCTGGTAGGGCAGCCGCGTGGCGGTGAGTTCGTACGCGCGCACCATGTTGCGCAGGGACGTGAAGAGCACGAAGGCGCGCCCGCCCGTCACCTCGCACAGCTTGATGATCTCCTCCGCCGCCGCCTCGATGAAGCCCGGGGCGCTGGGGTCCGGCAGGTGCGTGGGCAGGTACAGCGCGGACTGGCGCGGGAAGTCGAACGGGCTGGGCACCGCGAGCGTGCGCACGCGCGTCACCGGCTGGCCCTCGTCGTCGTACATGCCCATGCGCTTGGCGAAGAAGTCGAAGCGGCTGTCCGCCGCGAGCGTCGCGGAGGTGAACACCACCGTGTCCAGGGCGCCGTAGAGCCTGTCGCGCAGCTCCTTCGCCACGTCGATGGGGTTCGCGCGCAGGAAGAGGCCCTTGCCGCGCGCCTCCGCCCAGTAGACGTGTTCGGACGACTCCGCCTTCTCCAGGAAGGTGAGCTGCTCCACCATCTCCTCGGCGCGGCGGTGGATGGCGGCCAGCTCCGCCTCGCGCTCGCTGCCGGAGAAGGACGCGAGCGCGGACAGTCCTTCGCGCACCTGCTCCAGCGCGCCGGACAGCTTGCCCATCGTCTCCGGGCGCAGCGCCACGGTGGACTCCTGGCTGGACAGCCCCAGCGCGCGGGGGGCCTGGACGAACAGCGCGTCCGAGTGCGCGCGCACCCGCTGGGCCAGCGCGGACAGCGTCGGGTGCCGTTCATCCTTCGCCGGCAGGGCCGCCACCGCGTCGCGCGCCAGCTCCTCCAGCCGGTAGTTGGAGACGCTGTAGCCGAAGTGGCTGCTGGCCACGTCCTCCAGCGCGTGCGCCTCGTCGAAGACGACGGCGTCGTAGAAGGGCAGCACCCCTTCGCTTCTCTTGCCGGAGCTGCGCAGCGCCAGGTCCGCGAAGAACAGGTGGTGGTTCACCACCAGCAGGCTCGCGGTCTCCGCGCGCTTGCGCATCTTCGTGACGAAGCACGTCTCATACTGCGCGCAGCGCGAGCCCAGGCACGTCTCCGACGTGGTGGACAGCCGCGACCACGCGGCGAAGGACTCCGGCAGGTCCAGCTCCGCCCGGTCCCCCGTCTCCGTCTGCGTCACCCACCGCTTGAGCAGCGGCCACTGCTTCGCTTCGTCCTTGGAGATGAACTGCGGATCCTTCTCGAAGGACTCGTAGCGGTGCAGGCAGAGGTAGTTGCCCCGCCCCTTGAGGTAGGCCGCCTCGAACTGGAGCCCCAGCTTCTCGCTGAGCAGCGGCAGGTCCTTGAAGAACACCTGGTCCTGCAGCGTCTTCGTGGCGGTGGACACCACCACCTTGAGGCCGGACAGGAGCGCTGGCACCAGGTAGGCGAGCGTCTTGCCCGTGCCCGTGCCGGCCTCCGCCAGCAGGTAGCTGCCTTCGGAGAAGGCCCGCTCCACGGCGCGCGCCATCTGGAGCTGCTCCGGACGGTGCTCGTACGAGGGCAGCGCCTGCTCCAGCGCCCCACCAGGACCCAGCAGGCTGTCGACAGAGGGAGGACGGGGCGCGGGCGCGGACATGCGTCGTTTCGGGGCAGGAGGACAGAAGACCGGCCCCCCAGGATAACAGCGCCCGGCGCTGTACGCGCGTTCCTGTCCACCCCTTCTCACGCCTGCCCGGGAAGTGGGCCGGCCAGCGCTTCCCCGCCCCGCCTAGAAGGAGCCGCGCAGCATCTGGAAGAGCACCAGGACCAGCACCAGCGCGACGACCAGCACCGCCCCCATCACCGTGTTCTTCACCTTGCGGGCAAGCTCCGGCGAGGGGCCGTCGGACGTCAGCGGCACCACGGAGGTCACCCGACGCACCACCTCGTCCCGCCCCCGCAGCGCCTTGGCGTCGCCCGGCGTCCGGGCCAGTCGCAGGCGGTACAGGCGGCCCGCCATGGCCAGCTCTCCCCGCCCCACCGCCAGCGTGAGCAGCCGGTCATGCGCCTCGTCGTCGTCCCAGGTCTGGAGGAGCGCGCGCCACTCGGTGGCCAGCACCCCGGAGGGCAGGTGCTCATCCGGGAGGAAGTTCGCGTAGACGAGCCCGCACTGCGCGCACGCCCCTTCGTCCTCCCGCATGGGCGCCACGCACTTGGGACAGTGGCCCGGCGGGGCCTGGAACGGATCCCCGTCCAGGGCGGAGGCCGCCGCGGAGGGCGCGTCGGAGCGCACCACGCGCAGGGCGGTGGTGCTGACCCGGGAGGGCACGGGCGGCGGGGACGCGAAGGACTCCGGAGCGGGCACCGCCATCGCGACGCCCTCGCTCCCACCCCGCCCGCCGCCCCCTTCGCGGGGCATGTCTTGAGACGCGGACGCGGCTGCGGACGGAGCCGCGAGGGTCCGCGCGCCACACGCCCGACACGTCACGGACAGCACACCGTCCTCGACGCGGAAGGCCTCCACCGGGACCAGCCGCTCGCAGGCCTCGCACTGGTACTTCATGACAGCACCTCCCGCAGGGGGATGGGCATCGCGCAGCCGATGAGCGCCAGCAGGCACAGCGCGCAGATGAGCTTGCGCGCGGGGCTCAGGGGCTCCGTGGGCTCCACCACCTCCGGGTGACCGAAGCCCACGACCTTGCTGGCCACCAGCAGCCACAGGCCCCACGACACGGTGACGAACACCGTGAGGAAGAGCAGCACCCATGCCACGCCCTTGCCCACCGTGCGGGCGCGAGGGCCCCAGACCGCGAACGTCAGGTGGCCACCGTCCAACTGCCCCACCGGCAGCAGGTTGAGCAGCGTCACCAGCAGGCCGAACCACGCGGCGATCACCACCGGGTGTACCACCACGTCCTTGCCCTCCGGCAGGGGCCCCAGGGCCAGCCACGTCAGCGCCTTCATGATGAGGTTGTCGCCGAACAGCGTCTGCCGCTGGGTGATGACGGGCTCCAGGGCGGGCGGCGCGTTCGTCAGCTTCTCCATCACCCAATGCAGCAGGTCCTGTCCCAGCGCCCACAGTGACTGGTCACCCGGGAACGGCGAAGCCACCACGGGCGAGTCCACCACCGTGGAGTGCAGCAGGCCCCAGTAGAGCAGCGGCAGCGCCACCACCAGACCCGCCAGCGGCCCCGCCGCGCCAATGTCCACCAGCGCGTTGCGCGTGGGGATGCGCCCGCGCAGGCGGATGACCGCGCCCAGCGTGCCCAGGCTCCCGGGCACCGGCAGGGGGATGAAATACGGCAGCGAGGTATCCACCCGGTGCCACCGCGCCAGCACGTAGTGCCCCATCTCGTGCGAGCCCAGGATGCCCAGCAGCGACACGCTGAAGGCCAGCGCCTGCGTCCGGTCCTCGGGGGACAGCCCCCCCTGGCTGAAGGGGAACGACTGACCGAAGAGCAGCAGGTACGCCAGGAACGTCGTCCCCAGGGTCACCACGAACAGCAGCAGGTGCAGCCAGACGCGCGAGGGCGGGGCGGGACGTGGAACGGAAACCGGGTGCATGCGCGAAGATGCCTCTCGTCCGCCAAAGGGGCGACCTGTCCCCGGTCGCCGCGCGGATGAAGTGTAGAACACAACTCTGATTCACCGACCCGGGTCCTTGACTTGAAGTTGACTTCTGGTACGAACCGCGCCGCTTGAGGTTCCATCAAACGGCGGGACGGCTGTTCAGTCGCCCCTCCACCATTCAAGCCACCATCTGTTGGGGAGAAAACCATGAAGAAGCTCATCCTGTCCGCCGTTGCCGCCGCCTCCCTCGTGGGCTGCACCAGCGTTGAGTCCGCCGTCGTCTCCGGTTCCGAGATCGCCGCCAACGGCGAGGCCGTGGCCGTCATCCAGGGTAGCTCGCTGGGCCTGACCGCGATCTTCCACATCATCGACATCGTCCAGAGCGACCTGGACACCGTGGTCAACAAGCTCCTCATCTCCGAGGCGAAGGCCATGGGCGCCTCCAAGGTCGACCTGAAGTCGGCGAACACCACGCCCCGTCACGGCATCTTCGCCCTGCTCGGCACCATCATCGGCGTGACCAGCTCCTCCGCGACCGGCGTGGCGGTGAAGTAGTTCCGCCTGCCTCCTCACCGAGGCAGCCCAAGGCCCCCCTGGCGACAGTGGGGCCTTTTTCTTTTGGAAAGCCCCTCATGCGCGCCCTCCTCCTGCTGTCCCTGCTGAGTGTCCTCGCGTGCCGTTCGTCCTCCTCCGGAAGCGGGGATGGCGCGGAGTTGATGGCGCAGGTGCGCGAGCGGCTGGCCGCGCGCGACGCGAAGCTGCTGAACTACCAGTTGGAGGGCACCCAGAAGGAGGGCGACAGCCTGTCCGCGGGCTTCACGTTCGCGTACCGGGCGCCCCAGAAGATGCGCGGCAGCGTGTCCCAGCCCACGGCGCGCACCGTGTCCTGGGACGGCAAGCACCTGTACGAGCAGGTGGACGGGGACAAGCAGTTCACGACGTTCAAGTCCGAGGTCTCCCCGGAGAAGCTGTCGGCCTTCCTCACCGAAATCTTCACGCCCTTCGTGCCGGACGGCTTCCGCGCGCCGCTGCTCTTGCGCAGCACGAAGGCGAAGCGGGTGGCCAACCACCCCCAGGCGAAGGAGGCCGTGGAGCTGTCCATGGCGCTGGAGGGCGAGGCGGGCGCGGGCACGGAGGTGACGTACGTGCTGCGCTGGCCCACCCTGGACTTCCTGGCCCGGCGCACGCGCGCGGCGGACGGCACGCAGGCGGAGGTGCGCATGGAGGAGGAGCACTGCGACACGGCGCTGGGGCTGTGCGTGCCCAAGAAGCTCACGCGCCAGGTGGCCGGCGTGAAGCAGGGGGAGACGGTGCTGACGCGCGTGGACCTGAAGACGCCGCTGCCCAACGACGCCTTCACCCCCACCGCGCCGGAGGGTTACAGCGTGCAGACCCGGACACTCGTGGACAGCGCAACGCAGGAGAGTGGACCGAAGCCTCCCACGGGCGGTTGACCCGCCCGCCCGGCATCGCCACCTTGGGACGGCGGAGGGTGCTGCGCATGGTCGACAACGTCATCTTCGACGTGGACGGAACGCTGATTGATTCGGTGGACGAGCACGCCGAGGCGTGGCGCAGGGCGTTCATCGAGTTCGGCCGGGACATCCCCTTCGCCCACGTGCGCAGCCAGATTGGCAAGGGCGCGGATCAGCTCCTGCCCGTCTTCTTCAACGACGAGGAGCTGGAGCGCTTCGGCAAGGACCTGGAGGAGTACCGCTCCGCGCTGTTCAAGCGCGAGTTCCTGCCCAAGGTGCGCCCCTTCCCGCGCGTGAAGGAGCTCTTCCAGCAGCTGCGCAAGAGCAACCGCAAGCTGGCGCTGGCCTCCAGCGCGAAGGACGACGAGCTCAAGCGCTACGTGGAGCTGTGCGGCATCGACGGCCTGTTCGAGGCGAAGACGACCAAGGACGAGGTCGACAAGAGCAAGCCGCACCCGGACATCTTCGAGGCGGCCCTGACGAAGCTGGGCAAGCCGGACCCCGCCACGGTGGTGGTGGTGGGTGACACGCCCTACGACGCGCTCGCGGCTGGCAAGCTGCGCCTGGCCACGGTGGGCGTGCTGTGCGGTGGCTTCCGCCCGGACGACCTGCGCACGGCCGGCTGCCGCACCCTGGTGAAGGACCCCGCGGAGCTCTTGCGCCGCCTGGAGCAGGACCCCGAGGCCTGGCCGTGGGACGCGGCGTCGCGGGACAGCTCCAAGGACGAGGAGTCGCGCTGAGCGAACCTCCGCCGGGCGCAGGCGATGCGCCCGGTGCGTCCGGCGGCTCCCGGGCCACCGGCAAGCCCCCGAAACCTACTTGCGCGTGCCGCGCTTCGCCGTGCTCTTGCGGGCGCTGCTCTTGCGGGCCGGGCTCTTGCGCGCCGTGGAGCGCTTGCCGGCGGTCCCGGTGCGCGTGGCCTTGCGGCCCGTGGTGGCGCGCTTCGCCTGCGTGGGTGCGGCCTTGCGGCGGCTGGAGGTGGAGGTCTTCTTCGCGGTCGCGGCGCGGCGCTTGCCGCCGACCTTCCCCGCCTTGCGCGCGTTCTTGCGGGCCGCGGGTCGCTGCCGGGCCGCCTTCGCCTTGCTGCCGGAGCCGCCCTTCATCCCGCCGCCGGTGAGCTTGTTGACGGTGGCCCACGCGCGGGCTTCAGCGGTCTTCTCGCGGGTGCCCTTGTCCTCGTAGCCCTGCTCGATGTGCTCGGCCATGCGCTTCTGCTTTTCGGTGTATTGCGCCTTGCTTCCCCGTGCCATGCGTCACCCTCCTGGAAAAGGCTGCGGCGAGGCCCTGGAGCCAGCGCTGCCTTGAAGGTGAGCACGCCTGCCCGCCCGGGGAACCCGCCGGCCCCCTTCCCCTGTCCAGTACGGGAAGGCCCGAACCGGCGCAGGTGGGGAATGGACATCACCCCTGTCCTTTTCTCCGGGGTACGGCTGGCTTCACGGCGGGGCGGTGCGCATCTTGGGAAGCCGGTCACGTCAAGCAGAGGTGGCACCTGGAACCCGCACTGAATGCACCTCCCCGCCTTCGCCACCTGGATGAAGGCCCTGCGGTCCTCGTGGTCAACACGCGCTCGCGCTCAGGCCGTGAGGCCTTTGAAACCGCGCGGGCCATGCTGGCCGAGCGGGGCATTCCCCTGCTCGCGGCGCACGCGCTGTCGCGGCCCAAGCGCCTGCGCGCGGTGCTGGAGGAGGCCATCGCGGCGGGGGCCCGTCGCGTCTTCGTGGGCGGCGGCGACGGCACCATCAGCTGCGCGGCGCAGGTGTTGATGAGCCGCGACGTGACGCTGGGCGTGGTGCCCCTGGGCACCGGCAACGACTTCGCCCGCTCGCTGGGCATCCCGGACACCATCGAGGCCGCGTGCGACGTCATCGTCGGCGGCTACACGGCGCGGGTGGACGTGGGGCTCGTCAACGGGCGGCCCTTCCTCAACGCCGCCAGCCTGGGGCTGACCACCGCCATCGCGAAGCGGCTCACGCAGGAGTTGAAGCAGCGCGCGGGCAAGCTGGCCTACCCGATGGCCGCCGCCGCGGAGATGCGCACCCTGCAGCCCTTCCACGTCCGCCTCCAGGCGGACACGGAGACGCTGGAGCTGGACGCGCTCCAGCTCGTCGTGGGCAACGGCCGCTATCACGGGGCGGGCAACATGGTGTCGCCGGAGGCGACGCTGGATGACCGCAAGCTGCACGTCTACGCCATCACCGCGCCGTCCGCCGCCGACGGGAGCGGGGAGCGCACCGGGCTGGGCCACCTGCAGGACGTGGCCACGCTGGCGCGCGTGGCGCTGGGCATGCGCAGCGGCGGGCACCTGGAGCACGAGGCGGTCGTGCACCTGCACACCCGCCACCTCACCGTGGAGACGGACCCGCCCATGGAGGTGAACGCGGACGGGGAGAACGTGGGCATGACGCCCATGCGCTTCGAAGTGGCTTCCGCCGCGCTGCGCGTCTACGCCCCCGCGCCGCCCCTGCCCCAGTAGGAGGCAGGTCGTACGGGCCGCTAGGCCTTCTCCAGCACGCTGGAGAGCACCTGCGCGGTGAAGTTCACCAGGGGAATCACGCGCCGGTAGTCCATGCGCGTGGGCCCGATGACGCCCACCGTGCCCAGCACCGCCTCCGCCGTGCCGTAGGGGCTGGCGATGACGGTGACGTCGCCCGCGGCGGAGAACTCGCTCTCCGCGCCGATGAAGACGTGCATCTCCTTGGTGCGCTGCACGCGGTCCAGCAGGTGCAGCAGCTTGTGCTTCTCATCCAGGGCGCGGAACAGGGCGCGGATGCGCTCCACGTCCGCGAACTCCGGCTGCTCCAGGAAGGAGCCGGTGCCTTCGATGAGGACGCGCTCGGGCGTCTGGAGGTCGGTGGCCGCGGCGCCCAGCCGCAGGGCCTTGGCGGTGAGCGCGTTGTAGAGGGCCTGGTCCTGGTCCATCTCCGCGCGGATGCGCTCGCGCGCCTCTTCCAGCGGCACCTGGTGGAGCAGCTCGGAGAGGTAGTTGCTGGCCTTGACGAGCTCGTCGGACGTCACCGGGAAGTCCACGGTGAGGGCCTTGTTGTGCACCTGGCCGTTCTGGCCGACGAGGATGGCGAGGACGCGGTTCTCGCGCAGGCGCAGGAACTCGATGCGCTGGAACACCGCCGCGTCCGGCCGGGGCGTGAGCACCACGCCCGCGTGGCGGGTGAGCGAGTGCAGCACGCGGCTGGCCTCCGACAGGATGTCGTCCAGGTTGGACTCGTGGACGAGCCCGGCGTGGATGAGTTCGCGGTCGCGCGGCGCGGGGTCTCGCAGCTTCACGAGCGTGTCCACGTAGAAGCGGTAGCCCCGGTCCGTGGGCACGCGGCCCGCGGACGTGTGCGGCTTCTCCAGGAAGCCCAGGGCCTCCAGGTCAGCGAGGACGTTGCGCATGGTCGCGGAGGAGACCTCGAACTCCCCGCGGCGCGTCAGTTGCTGACTGCCGACAGGCCCGCCCGTGGTGATGTACTCCTGCACCACGGCACGGAGGACTTCCTTCTCGCGTTCACCCAGCTCGTCGGGCATTCCTGCTCACACTCCGGAAGCCGACGGCCCGGACCTTCCGGCCTCCGCGCTTCCTGTAGAATTCTAAGAGGGACGCCCGGGGCATTCAATCCAGGGAGCCCAATCAGCGGAGCAGGCAGGCGCCGCGCCGGCTCCCCGCCGAGCGTGGAGGGGGTACGGGAAAGCGCACATCGCTCCGGAAAACGGCCGGCGTTAGAAGGCCGCGGTCTTGACCACCGCGACGCCTGACGCCTTCGAGCAGGGCCCCCACCGGGGCTGGCTGCTGTTCAGCCTGTTCTCGCTCTACGTCATCTGGGGGTCCACCTACCTGGCGATGCGGTTCGCGCTGACGGGCTTTCCGCCGTTCCGCATGGCGGGCCTGCGCTTCCTGCTGGCGGGCGGGCTGCTCTACGCGGGCTTGCGGCTGAAGGGCCAGCCGGGGCCGGGAGCGCGGCAGTGGCGAGCGGGGGCGCTCACGGGCTTCCTGTTGCTGGTGGTGGGCAACGGCGGCATCGCGTTCGCGCAGAACCAGGGCGTGCCGTCCGGGGTGGCGGCGTTGGTGGTGGGCAGCATGCCGTTGTGGATGGCCATCTTCGGCGCGGCCTTCGGGCAGCGGCCCGGGCGCGCGGAGCTGGCGGGGCTGGTGCTGGGGTTCGCGGGCGTGGTGCTCCTGAACCTGGGCGGGGACATGACGGGTGGCGCGACCGCGGCGCTGGCGCTGCTGGTGGCGCCGATGAGCTGGGCGTTCGGTTCGGTGTGGAGGCGGCTGCTGCCGATGCCCACGGGGTTGATGGCGCCGGCGACGCAGATGTTGTGCGCGGGCGTGATGATGCTGGGCGTGAGCTTCGTGCTGGGAGAGCAGATGCACGGCGCGCCGCCCATGAAGGCCGTGGTGTCGTTCGCGTACCTGGTGGTCTTTGGTTCGCTGGTGGCGTTCAGCGCGTATGGCTACTTGTTGCGGCATGCGCGGCCGGCGCTCGCGACGAGCTATGCGTATGTGAACCCGGGCGTGGCGGTGTTGTTGGGCGTGGTGTTCGCGGGGGAGACCCTGGGCCCGCTTACGTTTGGCGCAATGGCAGCCATCCTGCTCGCGGTGATGCTGCTGGCCCGCGGCAAGCGCTGACGTCGTGCGTTCCGTTCCGGATCAGGTGGCTGTCTGGGGGGCCTGTGCCCTGCTCACGGCCTGTGCCGGCGGTCCACGGCACTCCGGGCATGGGGACCTGACGCTCGACACGAGGACCGTCGCGAGCGTCCGTCACGCAGCGCTTGTGGCGGAGCGGGCGGCCGCTTCGCGGGCCGTGGCTTCCCTCTTCGTCCGGTCCGCACCAGCCGTTCTTGCCTTGCTGCAGAGCCACGAGGCGGCGGGGGAGCTGGAGGCGCGCCTCGCGAAGTGCGCCGTCCAGGCCGAGCGACGGGGCAATGCCCTCTTCTTCCAGGACCGGCCGCCGACACGGGCGGAATGCGGCGAGGTGGTGGAGCAGGACGCCTGCGGCAAGCCCGTCACCCGGGCCATGCAGCTGGGACGGAAGAAGCACGTGCTCGCGCTGGAGTGCGCGCGCGAGGTGCTGGAGGCGCGGTGGCCCGCGCCCTTCAGCATCGAGCAGCGCTATCGCTATTATCCGAATGCCAAGGTCGTGGAGACCATCAGTCGGGAGAAGGAAGCGCGCCTCATCGCTGAGGACTGCACCGAGGAACTCCGGGGGACCCTCAAACCGGACCTCGTCCTCCATGCGGATCGCAACCTGCTGAAGGCCGCGCTCATCCTGGACTTCAAGTTCCCCTGTCCTGAGACCAATCCGCCGCAGTGGACGATCTATCGCGAGAGCAGCCCCTATGCCGGCAGAAGACAGGACGGCGTTTACGAAGAAGCCTTGGGCGGGAAAGCGCTGATGATCTCGCCACGCACAGGAGTAGGAGTGAAGCAGCCATGAGAGAGAACCCTCCCGTCATCCGGCTTCGAGACAGGGGCGGATGGCTCGCGGCGCGGGATGGTGTCGTGATCTCCTTCTTCATCCACCACGACCATGAGGAGGTGACTCCCGCCATCTGGCGCGCCTTGCAGCTCTACCTTCAAGCCATCCCTCCCAAGACATTGAACTGGTACGTGTCGGACGACGGCGACATGGTCGAGTTCGATGACAAAGGGTACGAGCATCATCGAAAGCTGATGCTTGAGTGCCCGTGGAAGGGAGCCTCGCGCATCGAGTTGTCGGAGAGCCCCAGTGAATCCGGTGGCTACCAGTTCGAATACTACGGCCGGAGAATCAGCGAGCCCTCCTGGCCCTACCCGAATGACCCAGCCACCGCGGTGGCCTTCACGTTCCCCACCGAGTACCTGCTGGAGCACGGGCCGGATCACCTGCGCGCCCTGGCCTTCAAGCTCGCGTGGGAGCTGCCCTTCAGCTTTGGCTATGCGAGCCTTGCCATCGTCGCGCCCCAAGGCCGCTGGGGCACATCGGACTGGGACCTGCTCGATACGCTGCGCGAGCGCTACCTGGGCCTGGACCTCTACGATGTCAGTGATACCGGCTCCGCCATCGGCACCCACGCCCGGAGCGCTTCCTGGCTCACCTTCGTGGGCCAACCCCTGCTCGGGCAGCTCGGCGGCGGCGAGGGCCTGCGGCGCGCACTGCCCTTCCCGGAAGTCTCCGTCCTCCCCCTGGACAGCCAACGCGTGATGATCTCCCTGGGGGAATGGCCAGACGCCATCGATACCCAGAAGGGCGGCATCCCGCCCCCGTACCGGGCCTTGGCGCTCAAGTTGGAACCCTTCGTCTACCAGGAGCGCACCGGCCTTTCCCCGCGCTACGAGTACTCCTGGCTCCGGCGGCTCAGCCAGTAATTCGAAGGCCTTCCGACGGCCAGGGCGACAGCTTCTCCGCTTCGTACTTCCCGAGCAGCGCGTGCGTCGCCTTCGCCGCCTCCTCCACCTCCGCGCGGCTCAATCCCTGGGGCAGCTCCGGAATCACGGTCGGGAAGGGTCCGTCGAAGACAAGCAGGTTCTCCATCTCCAGCGGGTCGTTCCGCATGTCGTAGAGCTCCCACTCGTCCGCGTGCTCACCGGACGGGTCCCACGTGCGCGCCAGCTTCCAGCGCGGCGTGCGCACGCAGCGGATGTGGTTCGGCTGGCACACCGCGCCCGGCCTCAGTCCCGGCACCTTGCCCGCCCGCGTGCTGCCTTCGCGCAGCGCCTCCACCGCGCGCGCGTACACGGAGAACAGCGCGTCGTCGTGCATCTGGTGCGGATCCCCGGTGCGCGGCAGCGGCTCCGTGATTTCATCGTCGGTGATGAAGAGCACACCTTCTCGCGGCGCACCGCTGGGCTCCGTGACGGTCTGCGTCTCTCCGCGCGCCAGCGCGCTCAGGTCCGCGCCGACAAAGGGCGGCACCGGCCGGTGCAATCGCAGGTCCGTGCGGATGGCCGCGAGTTCCTCGCGCGGGATGCCGGCCAGCCCCAGCAGCGTCGGCGCCACGTCCGCGTGGCTCGTGAGCGCGTCGATGTACCGCGTCTCCTGCGCCTGGGGAAACTGCACCACCAGCGGCACGTGCAGCGCCTCCTGGTAGGACGTGTGCCACTTCTCCAGCAGGTAGCCGTGGGCGGCGCCGTACTCACCATGGTCGGAGAGGAACACCACCAGCGTGTTCTCGCGCAGGCCGCTGTCATCCAACGTCTTCAGCACCCTCGCGAGGTGCCCGTCCACCAGGGAGATGAGCCACGCGTAGTACTGCTGGAAGCGCAGCGCCGCCTCGTCCGGGTCCTCGGTGAGCTGGAACGGAATGCCCGAGTTGAGCGTTACCGTCACCGGGTCGATGCCCTCCTTCGCCTGGTGCAGCGTCAGCCCCGTCTTCGCCGCGAGCGCGAGCCCCAGCTTGTACGCGTAGTCGCGCTGACAGCGGGGCTTGTTGGCCAGCGTGTCACGCAGGTTCGTCGGCAGGTTCGCGTTCTCCTGCGGGAACCCCAGCGGGTTCAGCGGGACCGTGAAGGTGCCCGCCACCGGCGTGACGGACCGCTGGCCCTCGGCCGGCACCACCAGCGGCCCCAGCTTGGGGCAGTTCGGATCCAGCTGCCGCGGCAGGATGGGATACGTCGCGATGTCGTGCGGGTTGGTGAACGACGCGACCGCGAACCACGGCTGCGCGCTCCCGTCCGGCGCCTGGGCCCGGGGCGCCGCATACGACTGGTTCGCGAGCGCGCGGTTGTAGGGCTGCCCCAATGCCATCCGTCGCAGGAAGTCACACGTCAGGTCCGCGAAGCCAACGTCGCGGAAGGCGCCCAGGTTGTTGATGGAGGCCCCGTGCGGCTCCGGATAGGACAGCTCCCAGTCGTCAAAGCCATACCGCTGGAGCGTGTGCTCCGGCGGATTGCTCACGTGCCACTTGCCGAAGTAGTGCGTGTGGTAGCCCGCCTTCTGGAACCAGTGGCCCAGCGTCGGAATCCCGTCCGCCGCGAGCCACGGGAAGGCCGCCGCATCCCCGCTCTTGAACAGGCCATCCGTCTGCGTGACACCCGTGCGCGTGCCGTACTGCCCCGTGTAGATGACCGCGCGGCTGGGCGTGCACGCCGACGCCGCGATGGTGTGGTTGCGGAAGACCGCCGCGTTCTGGCGCAGCGCCTCGAAGCCGGGGAAGAACTTCCGGAAGGGGTTGTCCTCCCCTCCCTCCGATACGAACCCCAGGATGTCCTTGAGGCCTGGCAGGAAGCCGCCGTCAGGGCCATAGGCGAACCGGGGGAACTGGAGCTGGTCGACGGTGAGCAGCAGGATGTTGGGACGCGTGGGCATGAAGCCTCCTGCGTCCCCCCTTGAGCACGCGCCGTGCCGGAAGCCCCAGGCGCAGCGTCCCCCTCGGAGCATCGAGCCCCTGGCTTCTCCGGCTGCGTCCCGCGCGAACGCAGCCGCGTCCCAGGGGGCGAACACGCCAAGGCCAACGAAACCCTACAAACCAGCAATCATTGACAGACACAAATCAGGCTGGTAGATGCCAGTCAATTGGCATGGCGCCGTGGGCACCTGGGCTTTGTCCCTGTGCGTCCGCGCAACCTCCTGCCAGGACATCCCACACTCGAAGCAGGTCTACCATGAATAGCAGATGGCTCTGCGCCCTCAGCGGTCTTGTCATCCTGATGGACAGCGGCACGGCGGATGCGAAGCATCCTCATGAGCCGAAGACAGTCCTCCGGGTCCCGCTCTATCCCTACATTCCTGACGCGGCAGGGGATCAACTCAAGGCCATGGGGGCGCGCATCGAAGCCGAGTTCGAGCGGACGCATCCGAACATCGACCTCGTGACGAACCCCTCATGCTTCTCGGATGACTTCTACGAGCCGTCACAGATTGCGCGCTCCCTGAAGGGCGAGGGTGAGTGCGGCTACGACGTCATCGAAACCGACACCATCATCCTCCAGGAGCTGGTCGCGGAAGGTGCCGTCCGACCGTGGCCCCGGCTCCCCCGGAGGCCGGACTGGCACCCGGCAGGCATTGCCGCCTCCACGCACCCGGACACGAAGGCCCTCTACGGTGTCCCGCATTGGCTGTGTGGTCACTTCATCGTTTCGCGCAGCGAAGCCGTGCGCCAGGCCCAGACCACCAGCAGCCTCACCCAGGCGCTGGACGGTTTGGGAACCTCCATGCCCGACATGGCCGTGAACATGCTTGGAAGCTGGAACCTGCCCTCCATGTATCTGGACGCGTGGGCTGACGCCAACGGCGCGCGCAACGTCAGCTCCGCCGTCACCACCGAGCACTACGACGCGGCGGTGCTCACGTCGATGCGTCACTTCGCACAGACCTGCCAGTCCTCCACGGGCAATCCCTGCGTCGACGGGACGTACGACGAGGATGCGAACTTCGACCTGCCCGCGACGCTCTTCGCTCAGAGCCAGGTGGATGCGACCATGGGCTACTCGGAGCGACTGCACGTCATCCTGAAGAACCTGCCGGCAGGCTCCAGTCCCTCGGACATCAAGCTGTCCTCCGCGCCGCTCGGTGAGGGGAACCATCCCGTCCTCTTCACGGACGCCTACTTCCTGGGAGTGCGGTGCACCGGCAAGTGCGAGGCCGCGGCCCTGGAGTTCGTGGAGTACATGAGTGACGCACGCACCTTCGAGTGGATCCTCATGAGCGAAGATGCGTCCGCGGAGACCCGCGTGCCTCGCTATCTGCTGCCCGCGACGCTCGACGCCTATCAAACCCGGAAGGTCCGCTCCGATGCCTTCTTCCCGGTCATGGATGCGGCGACGCGACGTGGAAAGGCCTTCCCGAACGGAGGCCTGTTCAACATCCGCAAGCAGATGCGCGACGACATCCTGCCAGCGATTACGTCCGAGCCTTGAGCACGTTCAGAGGCTGAACCCGAGGGACGCCTCAATGCTCCGGACCGCGCAGAGGGGTCCGGAGCTGCTTTCACAATCCAGGGTTCAGCTCGGCGTGCGCGACAGGTCCGCGGGCGCCGCCGCCTGCGACGCGGTGTTGCGGGGCAGCCAGACGTTGAAGGTGGAGCCCTGGCCGGCCTGGCCCGAGGACTCCGCCCAGATGCGGCCGCCGTGCTGCTCCACGATGCCCTGGCTGATGGTGAGCCCCAGCCCCAGGCCTCCGTACTTGCTGCCGTGCGCGCGGCCGAAGCGCTCGAAGATGAGCCGCTGCTTCTCCAGCGGGATGCCCACGCCCTGGTCCTTCACGCACAGGTGCACGCCGGTGTCGCCGTCCGCCACCAGGCGCACCACCACCTGCCCACCCTCGGGCGAGTAACGAATGGCGTTGGACAACAGGTTCGTCAGCACCTGGTCCAACCGCCCGCGGTCCCACGTGCCCTCCAGGTGCTCGGGCACCTCCACCTTCAGCTCGTGCGTCTGCGACAGCACCGCCATCCGGTCCCGCGTCTCCACCACCAGCTGGGACAAATCAAACGACTCCAGCTCCAATGACAGACGCCCGGCCTGCAGGCGGCTGATGTCCAGCAGGTCCTCCACCAGCTTCGCCATCCGGTCGATCTGCCGGTTGATGATCTGCAGCGACTTGCCGGGCCCGGCCTCCGTCTGCCCGCCCAGCTTGAGCAGCGCCAGGTGCGCGTGGCCCTTCGCGGCCGCCAGCGGCGTGCGCAGCTCGTGGCTCGCGGCGGCGAGGAACGCGTCCTTCGCCTCGCTGGCCAGCCGCAGCGCGGTCTCCGCCCGCTGACGCTCCGTGATGTCGCGCGCCACGGAGATGAAGCGGCCCGGGCCCTCGCCCTCCGCCACGTACTGGAGCACCACCTCCACCGGCACCTCCGTGCCGTCGCGGCGCCGGTGGTTCGTGGTGTACGTCTGCGACGGCAGCGTGCCGGACATCAGCGGCGCCAGCAGCTTGCGGAAGCCCGTCTCGTCGAAGGCGCTCTCCACCTCCAGCACCGACAGGCCCACCAGCTCGTCCACGCTGGAGTTGAGCTGCTTGGCCGCGCCCGCGTTGGCGTACGCCAGCACCAGCGTGTCCGGGGAGAACATCAGGACGCAGTCCAGCGTCGAGTCCAGCGTCGTCTTGAAGCGCGCCAGCGTCTCCTCGGCGCGGCGCTTGTCGTCGATGTCGGTGGCGATGGCCAGCCAGCCCACCAGCGCCCCGTGCTCGTCGTGCTCCGGCACCGCGCGCGCCAGGTGCCAGCGGTAGACGCCGTCCTTGCGCCGCAGCCGGAACTCGTTCGCGCTGCCCTGAATCTTGAGGGACACGGCCTCGCCCCACTCGCCGCGCATCCGCTCGCGGTCCGCCGGGTGCACGTCCTGCAGGAAGGCCGCGAGCGACAGCTCATAGCCCTCCTGGTGGCCGGTGTACTCGCGCCACGCCCGGTTGGCGTACGTCAGCGCCCCGTCCGCGCGGGCGGCCCACATGGGCTCCGGCAGGGACTCCGTAAGGCGCCGGTAGCGCAGCGCGCTCTGGCGCTCCAGCATCTCCCGGTCGCGCTGACGCAAGAGCGCCGCCTGGCGCTGGAGCTGCTGCTCCTTGAGGAACAGGTCCACGAAGACGCTGACCTTCGAACGGAGGATCTCCGGGTCGAAGGGCTTGAGCAGGTAGTCCACCGCGCCGTGCGCGTAGCCCTTGAAGACGTGGGCCGCGTCGCGGCTGAGCGCGGTGAGGAAGATGATGGGGATGGTGCGCGTGCGCTCGCGCTGCTTGATGAGCGCCGCCGTCTGGAACCCGTCCAGCCCCGGCATCTGCACGTCCATCAGGATGACCGCGAAGTCCCGCTGGAGCAGCTGCTTGAGCGCGTCCTCGCCGCTGGTGGCCTTCACCAGCTCCTGCCCCAGCGGCTCGAGGATGGCCTCGAGCGCCAGCAGGTTGGCCGGGTGGTCATCCACCATCAGGATGGCCGCGCGCGGCGCGTGCGCGGCATCCTGGGGACGTTCCGGAGTGGGTTCTGTTGAGTTCATGTGCGCAGCAGGAGAGCGCTTGTGCCTGGGGGCCAAGGCACGGCGGGCAAGGCTAGGGCCGCCCCCTTCCATACGGAAGTGCAAAGGGGGCCCGACGGTGGATCGCCGTCGTTGAGTATCAAGCACTCACCCACAAGCGCACGAGCTCCAGCAGCTTGTCGGTGTCCACCGGCTTGGGCAGGTAGTCGCTCGCTCCGGCCGCCATGCACTTCTCGCGGTCGTCCTTCAGCGCCTTCGCGGTGACGGCGATGATGGGGAGGCTCGCGTACTTGGGGTCCTTGCGGATGGCACGCATGGTCTCATAGCCATCCATCTCCGGCATCATCACGTCCATCAACACGACGTCCACGTCGTGGTGCTGGTTGAGCATCTCGATGGCCGCCCGCCCGTTCTCCGCGAAGACGACCTGCATGCTGTGGTTCTCCAGCACGCTGGTGAGCGCGAAGATGTTGCGCATGTCGTCATCCACCAGGAGGACCTTCTTGCCGGACAGCGGCGCGTCCTGGTCGTTGCGCTGCGCCAGGGCCGCGCGTGCACGGGCCGGGAGGTTCTCATCCAGGCGGTGCAGGAACAGCGCCGTGTCGCTCAGGAGCTGGTCCGGGCTCTTCGCGCCGCTCTTCAGGATGACGCTGCCGGTGTAGCGCCGCAGACGGGACTCGTCCTTGGGCGTCAATTCCCGGCCGGTGTAGACGACGATGGGCAGGTCGCGGAAGCGCTGCTGCGTCTTCACCTCCTCCACCAGCTTGATGCCGTCCATGTCGGGCAGCAGCAGGTCGATGACGAGGCAGTCGTACTCGTTCTCCTCCAGCTTCTGGAGGGCCTCCTGGCCGGTGGCCACCGCGGTGACCTGCACGTCGCCGCCGTCGCTGAGCAGCTGGGTGAGGCTGTTGCGCTGGACGTCGTCGTCCTCGATGACGAGCAGCCGCCGCTCGCGGCGCTCCAGGAAGCGCGAGAGCTGTCCGAAGACGCGCTCCAGCCCCTCCTTGCTCACGGGCTTGGTGAGGTAGCCGAACGCGCCCTGGGTGTTGCCCAGGTGCTTGTCCATCACGCTGATGATGTGGACCGGGATGTGGCGCGTGCGCGGGTTGCGCTTGAGGCGGTCCAGCACGCTCCAGCCGTCCACCACGGGCAGCTGGATGTCCAGGGTGACGGCGTCCGGCTGGTACTCGTGCGCCATCGCGAGGCCGCTGTCGCCACGGGTGGCGACCAGCGCCTTGAAGCCCTTCTCCCGCGCCATCTGAACCATGATGCGGGCGAACTTCAGGTCGTCCTCGATGATGAGCAGGGTGCGGTCGCCCGCGCGGATGTGCTCGCGGTCGTCCTCCACGACGACGGGCGCGTGCGTGCCCTCCACCGGCGGGGGCAGCGCGGCGTCCAGCACGTGCCCCTCCTTCTCCGCCACGGTCGGCGGCGGGGCGAGCACGGGCACCGGCGCCACGGCGACGGTCTCCGTCATGGCCCCCAGCGCGCGCGTGGCCGGGTCCACGGACTGCACGGCCTCGTCCTCGGAGCCCTGGTACTCGGGCGGCAGGTACAGGGTGAACGTGCTGCCCTTGCCGGGTTCGCTCTCCAGGCGGATTTCACCGCCCAGCAGCTTGGCGATTTCACGGCTGATGGACAGGCCCAGGCCGGTGCCGCCGTACTTGCGGGCGGTGGAGCCGTCCGCCTGCTGGAACGCCTCGAAGATGATGCGCTGCTTGTCCTTGGCGATGCCGATGCCGCTGTCCTTCACGGCGAAGGCGAGCACGTGGCGCGAACGGCGCAGCGCCTCGTGGTCGAAGCGCATGGACTTCTCCGCCAGGCGCACCGTGAGCTTCACCCCGCCCTCGTCGGTGAACTTGAAGGCGTTGGACAGCAGGTTCTTGAGCACCTGCTGCAACCGCTGCGGGTCCGTGCGCACGTGGCGCGGCGTGCCCGTGAGCACCTCCACCTGGAAGCTGAGGCCCTTCTGGTCCGCCACCGGGCGGAAGCTGCGCTCGATGAACTGGTTGAGCTCCGTGAGGACGATGTCCCGCGGCTCCACCTGCATCTTGCCGGCCTCCACCTTGGACAGGTCGAGGATCTCGTTGATGAGGGTGAGCAGGTCTCCGCCGGACGCGTAGATGGTGTTCGCGTACTCGACCTGCTTGTTGGACAGGTTGCCGTCCTTGTTGTCGGACAGCAGCTTCGCGAGGATGAGCAGCGAGTTGAGCGGCGTGCGCAGCTCGTGGCTCATGTTGGCCAGGAACTCGCTCTTGTACTTGGAGATGATGGTGAGCTGTTCCGCCTTCTCCTCCAGGCTGACGCGCGCCAGCTCCACCTCGCGGTTCTTCTCTTCGACGCGGGTGTTCTGGTCCGCCAGCTCCTTCGCCTTGTCCTCCAGCTCGATGTTCGTGCGCTTGAGCTCGTCCTGCTGCTGCGTCAGCTCACGCGACTGGCTCTGGAGTTCCTGCGTCAGGCGCTGCGACTCGGAGAGCAGCGTCTCCGTGCGCATGTTCGCCATGATCATGTTCAGCACGACGCCGATGCTCTCCGTCAGCTGATCCAGGAAGATCTGGTGGATGGCGCTGAACGGGTGGAACGAGGCCAGCTCGATGACCGCCTTGACCTCGCCCTCGAAGAGGACGGGCAGGACGATGATGTTGAGCGGCGCGGCCTCGCCCAGGCCGGACGCGATGGTGATGTAGTCCGACGGCACGCGCGTCAGGAGGATGGTCTTCTTCTCCAGCGCGCACTGCCCGACGAGCCCCTCGCCCAGCCGGAACCGGTTGGCCAGGTGCTTGCGCTCCCGGTACGCGTAGGTGCTGGTCAGCTTGAGCGCGGGCACGCCGCCCTCGCTGTCGGCGAGGAAGAAGGCGCCGTGGTGCGCGGACACCAGCGGCGTCAGCTCGCTCATGATGAGGCGGCTGACGGCATCCAGGGACTTCTGGCCCTGCATCATGCCGCTGAACTTCGCCAGGTTCGTCTTGAGCCAGTCCTGCTCCTGGTTCTTCTGCGTGGTCTCACGCAGGTTGACGATCATCTGGTTGATGTTGTCCTTCAGCGCCGCGACCTCGCCTTCGGCGACGACCGTGATGCTGCGGGTCAGGTCGCCCTTCGTCACGGCGGTGGCCACGTCGGAGATGGCGCGCAGCTGGCTGGTCAGCGTGCCGGCCAACTGGTTCACGTTGTCGGTCAGCTGCCGCCACGTGCCGCGCGCACCGGGCACGCGGGCCTGGCCGCCCAGCTTTCCTTCGATACCGACCTCGCGGGCCACCGTGGAGACCTGCTCCGCGAAGGTGCCCAGCGTGTCCGTCATGTTGTTGATGGTGTCCGCGAGCGCGGCCACCTCGCCCTTCGCATCGACGATGAGCTTCTGGGTCAGGTCACCGTTCGCGACCGCCGTCACCACGCGCACGATGCCGCGCACCTGCGTGGTGAGGTTGGAGGCCATGAAGTTCACGTTGTCCGTGAGGTCCTTCCACGTGCCGGCGACACCGGGCACGCGGGCCTGTCCCCCCAGCTTGCCTTCCACGCCGACCTCGCGGGCCACGGAGGACACCTGCTCCGCGAAGATGCCCAGCGTGTCCGTCATGTTGTTGATGGTCTCCGCGAGCGCGGCGACTTCGCCCTTCGCGTCCACCACCAGCTTCTGCTTCAGGTCGCCGTTCGCCACCGCGGTCACGACCTTGACGATGCCGCGCACCTGCGTGGTGAGGTTGCGGGCCATGAAGTTCACGTTGTCCGTGAGGTCCTTCCACGTTCCGGACACGCCCTTCACTTCCGCCTGCCCACCCAGCTTGCCTTCGGCGCCCACCTCGCGAGCGACGCGCGTCACTTCGGAGGCGAAGCTGTTGAGCTGATCCACCATCGTGTTGATGGTGTTCTTCAGCTCCAGGATTTCACCCTTCGCGTCGACGGTGATCTTCTTCGACAGGTCACCGTTCGCGACCGCCGTTGTCACCAGCGCGATGTTGCGCACCTGGCTGGTGAGGTTGGACGCCATGCTGTTCACGTTGTCCGTGAGGTCCTTCCACGTACCGGCGACCCCCGGCACCGCGGCCTGACCGCCCAGCTTGCCGTCCGTACCGACTTCCTTCGCGACGCGGGTCACTTCGGAGGCGAACGCGCGGAGCTGGTCCACCATCGTGTTGATGGTGCTCTTCAGCTCCAGGATTTCACCCTTCGCCTCGACGGAGATCTTCTGCGACAGGTCGCCGTAGGCCACCGCGGTGGTGACCTTCGCGATGTTTCGCACCTGGTCGGTGAGGTTCGCGGCGAGGACGTTCACGTTGTCGGTGAGGTCCTTCCACACGCCGGCCACACCGGGCACCGCGGCCTGGCCGCCCAGCTTTCCTTCGGTACCGACTTCCTTGCCGACGCGCGTCACTTCGGAGGCGAACGCGCGGAGCTGGTCCACCATCGTGTTGATGGTGTTCTTCAGCTCCAGCACCTCGCCCTTCACGCTCACCGTGATCTTCTGGGACAGGTCGCCGTTCGCCACCGCCGTCGTGACCTTGGCGATGTTGCGGACCTGATCCGTGAGGTTGCCGGCGAGGACGTTCACGTTGTCGGTGAGGTCCTTCCACACGCCGGACACGCCCTTCACGTCGGCCTGACCGCCCAGCTTGCCTTCGGTACCGACTTCCTTGGCGACGCGGGTCACTTCGGCGGCGAACGCGCGGAGCTGGTCCACCATCGTGTTGATGGTGCTCTTGAGTTCCAGCACCTCGCCCTTCGCATCGACGGTGATCTTCTTCGACAGGTCGCCGTTCGCGACGGCCGTGGTCACCTCGGCGATGTTTCGCACCTGGGCCGTGAGGTTGTTGGCCAGCAGGTTCACGTTGTTGGTGAGGTCCTTCCACGTGCCGGCGACGCCGGGCACTTCCGCCTGGGCGCCCAGCTTGCCTTCCACGCCCACCGTGCGTGCCACGTCCGTCACCTGCTGCGCGAAGACGGACAGCGTCTGCGTCATCGCGTTGATGGTGTCCGCGAGCGCGGCGATCTCACCCTTCGCCTCCATCACCAGCTTCTGGGACAGGTCACCGTCGGCGACCGCCGTCACCACCTTGACGATGCCTCGCACCTGCGTGGTGAGGTTGAAGGCCATGCTGTTGACGTTGTCCGTGAGGTCCTTCCAGACGCCGGACACGCCCTTCACGTCGGCCTGGCCACCCAGCTTGCCGTCCGTACCGACTTCCTTCGCGACGCGGGTCACTTCGGCGGCGAACGCGCGGAGCTGATCCACCATCGTGTTGATGGTGCTCTTGAGCTCAAGGACTTCGCCCTTCGCATCGACGGTGATCTTCCGGGACAGGTCGCCCTTCGCGACGGCCGTCGTCACCTCGGCGATGTTACGGACTTGATCGGTGAGGTTGTTCGCCAACAGGTTCACGTTGTTGGTGAGGTCCTTCCAGGTGCCGGCCACCCCGGGCACCACGGCCTGGGCGCCCAGCTTGCCTTCCACGCCCACCGTGCGCGCCACGTCCGTCACCTGCTGCGCGAAGATGGAGAGCGTCTGGGTCATCGCGTTGATGGTGTCCGCGAGCTCCGCCACCTCGCCCTTCGCCTCCATCTTCAGGCGCTGGGTGAGGTCGCCGTTCGCGACCGCCGTCACGACCTTGGCGATGCCTCGCACCTGGGTGGTGAGGTTGGACGCCATGAAGTTCACGTTGTCCGTCAGGTCCTTCCACGTGCCGGACACGCCCTTCACGTCGGCCTGACCGCCCAGCTTGCCGTGCGTACCGACCTCGCGCGCGACGCGGGTCACTTCCGAGGCGAAGCTGTTGAGCTGATCCACCATCGTGTTGATGGTGTTCTTCAGCTCCAGGATTTCACCGCGCGCATCGACGGTGATCTTCTTGGACAGGTCACCCGTGGCCACCGCCGTCGTCACCAGGGCGATGTTTCGCACCTGGGTGGTCAGGTTGGAGGCCATGCTGTTGACGTTGTCGGTGAGGTCCTTCCACGTGCCGGCGACGCCGGGCACCGCGGCCTGACCGCCCAGCTTGCCGTCCGTACCGACTTCCTTCGCGACGCGGGTCACTTCGGAGGCGAAGGCGCGGAGCTGGTCCACCATCGTGTTGAGCGTGCTCTTGAGCTCCAGCACCTCGCCCTTCACGTCCACGGTGATCTTCCGCGACAGGTCGCCATTGGCGACGGCGGTGGAGACCTCCGCGATGTTTCGCACCTGGCTGGTGAGGTTGGACGCCATCAGGTTCACGTTGTCCGTGAGGTCCTTCCACGTCCCCGCGGCGCCGGGCACCTGGGCCTGGGCGCCCAGCTTGCCCTCGACACCCACCGTGCGCGCGACGCTGGTCACCTGCTGCGCGAACACGTTGAGCGTGTCCGTCATGTTGTTGAGCGTGGCGCCCAGCGCGGCGATCTCACCCTGCGACGGCACCATCAGCTTCTGGGTGAGGTCCCCGTTGGCGACCGACGTCACCACCTTCACGATGCCGCGCACCTGCGTCGTGAGGTTGGACGCCATGAAGTTCACGTTGTCGGTGAGGTCCTTCCACGTGCCGGACACGCCGGACACGGCGGCCTGACCGCCCAGCTTTCCTTCGGTACCGACCTCGCGCGCGACGCGCGTCACTTCGGAGGCGAAGCTGTTGAGCTGATCCACCATCGTGTTGATGGTGCTCTTCAGCTCCAGCACTTCGCCCTTCACGTCCACGGTGATCTTCCGCGACAGGTCGCCGCGGGCGACGGCCGTGGTGACCTCCGCGATGTTTCGCACCTGCGCGGTGAGGTTGCCGGCGAGGACGTTCACGTTGTCCGTGAGGTCCTTCCACACGCCGGACACGCCCTTCACGTCGGCCTGACCGCCCAGCTTGCCCTCGGTGCCGACCTCCTTCGCGACGCGCGTCACTTCGGCGGCGAAGCTGTTGAGCTGATCCACCATCGCGTTCACGGTGGTGCCGATGCGGAGGAACTCGCCCTTCACGGGCTGGCCGTCGATCTCCAGCGCCATCTTCTGGGTGAGGTCGCCTTCGGCCACCGCCACCAGCACGCGAGCGACTTCCGTGGTGGGCTGCACCAGGTCGCCGATGAGCGCGTTGATGGACTGGACGCTGGTGGCCCAGTCGCCCCGCACGTCGCCCAGCGTCACGCGCTCGCCCATGCGGCCCTCGCGGCCGACGACGCGCTCCACCCGGACGATTTCGTGGGTGAGCGTGGAGCTGAGCGTCACCACCGCGTTGAACGCGCGGGCGATCTCATCCATCACCACGTCCTGCGCGCCCGACGGCAGCCGCACGGAGAAGTCACCGCCCTGCACGGCCCGGAGCGCCGCCAGCAGCTGCTGGAGCGGAGGCGGACCGCCGGCACGCAGGCCGTCGTCGGGCGTGATGCGACCGCCGCCGTTGCCATTGCGACCCCGGGCGGGAGGGCGACGGGTGGCCGCGGATTCAGCGGCGCCGCGGGGCTCCACCGGATTGCTCAGCCGGTTGCTCGCGACGTTGGGGGTCGTGGGCGTACGTGTCCCCGACCTGCCAGCCTCCGGTGCGGCGTCTGTCCCCGCTGCCTTGCGCCCATTGGCGCGCTTGCGGGGAGAGGAGGAGCTGGAAACCTTGGTGTCATCCACGAATGAAACCCCTGAGCGGGAAGGCGCTGCGGCTGGAGCTGAAAAAACAGCCCGCGATCTCATGAACTTCCAATGAGTTCGCGGACTTGTCGAATCCAAAGCCGGAAGGGGAAGGCATTTTCTGTCAGGCACTGAACGACCTGCCTGGACGTGGATCACGTCATCCCTGGAAGCCCTGGAGCGGGCTTCCAGATAACAGGTTCAGGGTGGCGTGGCTGTACACGGGAAGCCGTCGCAACCCTGCACATACAGTGCTCGGCCCGGGAGTCGCCGGGCAGGCGCGCGCGTCCGGGCAGGCACCGCCTGATGGGTGCCCGTTCGCACATCGAAGCGGAGCGCGGCCGGGGCGGGCACGCCCTCCTGGGGAGGCGCCGCGCCACAGGCGAGCAGGACCTGATCCGCGGTGTCCAACCACCACAGGAACTCGACGGGGCACGGGGCTTCCGCGCGGACGAGCGCCAGGGTGCGTGCCTCGTAGACGAGCACTCCGCCGCCCCACTCCACGGCCGCCAGCAGGCCGCCCGGCCCCACGGAGAGCCGCCCTCCGGTACCGGGGACCTGCGCCTGTCCCAGCACCTTGCCGTCCGGGGCCACGGAGACGAGCTGTCCGGCGGCATCCAACGCAATCACTCCGCCCGCGTGGCCGATGAGCCACTCCGGTGGAGTGATGTCGCCGACCGGTTGGAGGGTGCCGTCGCGCTCCCGCAGCAGGTGGCCGCCGGTGGCGACCCAGAGGTGGCGCTCCCCATCGAAGGCGAGCGCGGTGGCGCCGGGGAGCTCCAGCCGCGCGTGGGTGCCGTCCTCGCCGCAGACGGCGACGATGCGGGGCCCGAACACCGCCGCGCGCGATGCATCCGGCGCCACGGCCCAGCCCAGCCGCGTGGCTCCGGCGAGCTGCCGCGACAGACAGTCATTGAGCGCGCCCAGGTAGGCGTCACCGACGGGTGAGGCGATGAGGTACGGCAGGCTGGTGGTGGCGACGTAGAGCAGCAGCCCCAGGCCCGCGGCGATGACGAGCGTGAGCGGCCACGCGCGGGCGCTCACGCCTCGCAGGAGTCGTGCGCTTTTGCGGCCCGTAGCCAGAGGCCCTCCCCGTCCGCCCACGCACGCTCCCTTCCGGACCGGAGGACAGCACAGAACTGGCGCGAAGAGGCGCCTGCGATGCCTGGAAGGTCTCCAAGGGAGCTTGCGCCGTCCCCCCCGCTGCCGCCCTGCGGGCGTCCCTCCAGGCTGCCGACCTGCCATGAGCCGGCTTCTTTCCCAGGGTTGCGGTGTCCGGTGATGCACACACCTTTACGACACCAAGCGCCGGTCCAAGCACCGGAAAGGGATTCCAGACATGCGACGCTCCATCACCACCGCGGCCCTCGCCTTCAGCTTCATGCTCTCCACCACCGCGCTCGCGCAGCAGACCGGCAGCGGGTCCAGCGCCGGCACGACGTCCGGCTCCACGGGCACCTCGTCGGGGATGACCAGCCCCGGGCAGACCGGGAGCGCGGGCTCCAGCGGCACCTTCACGCCGGGCAGCACCAACTCCACGGGCGTGGACACCAGCGGCTCCGCGACCGGCATCGGAGGTTCGGGCACCACCGGCACCGGGAGCACTTCCGGCACGGGCGGCACGTCGCCCTCCACCGGGACGGGCACGAGCACGGGCACCGGCGGCTACACGTCACCCTCCACCGGGACGGGCACGAGCACGGGCACCGGCGGCTACACGTCACCCTCCACCGGGACGGGCACGAGCACGGGCACCGGCGGCTACACGTCGCCCTCCACCGGCACGGGGACCAGCACCGGCACCTACGGTGGCTCGGGCACGAGCACCGGGACGATTGGCGGTAGCGGCTCCAACAGCACCGGCACCATGGGCGGCAGCGGGACGGGCACCACGGGCTCCACCGCGCCCGGCACCGAAGGCACCACCGGCACGGGCGGCGCGGGCACCACGGGAGCGCCGGGCACCGCCGGCGGCGTGGGAGGCAGCGGCACCAGCGGCTCCGGCGGCACCATGGGCGGCGTGGGCGGCACCGGCACCGGCACGGGCGGCGCCACCGGGACCTCCTCGGGCGGCGTGGGCGGCCAGTAACCCACCCTGTGACACACCTTGAATCACGGCGCGGCCGCCAGCGGATTGCCCGCTGACGGCCGGCGCCGTTGTCTGTCTTTACTTCGACGCGTCCAGACAGGCCATGGCCCGGCCCACGTACTCCATCAGCCGGGGGTCGCGGCCCTGGCGCCAGGCCATCTGGGGCTCCTGCTGGGACATCGTCTGGAGCGACTTCTCGATGCCGGGGTTGCCGCCGGTGAAGGCGCGGATGAGCTCACGCCAGCGGGTGGCCAGCGCGCGCACCGGCTCGATCGCGGGGTCGGTGCCCTTCTCCATCTCCTCGCGCATGCGCGCGATGAGGCGGGGCCACTCGGCCTCCACCTCCTTGATGGCGTCCTCGCCCAGCGCCTGGCGACGGGCCTCCAGCTCCTTCAACTGCTCCGGGGTGTAGTGCTTCTCGAACATGGTCATGGCCTCGATGGTCTGAAGGAAGTCGTCGGCGGAGACGGGCTCCGCCGCGCGCAACTGTCGTGCGATGGCATCCAGGCGCTCGCAGAGCTGCCGCTGCTCCGCCAGCTGCTCCCGTGCCCGCTGGAGCCGCAGCTCCACCACGCGCAGGGCGGAGAAGTCCGCCCGGCCCAGCGTCCCGGCGATCTCCTCCAACGAGAACCCGAGCTGCTTGAGCGACAGGATGTGATGCAGGCGGGCGATGTCCGCCGCCGTGTAGAGCCGATGCCCCGACGCGGTGTGCGCCGAGGGCTCGAGCAGTCCAATCTCGTCGTAGTGATGCAGCGCGCGGATGGAGAGCCCCGTGCGCCGGGCCAGTTCACCGACCTTCAGCTCCGTGTGCTGCATGCCTCACCCCTTTCCAGCCACGTGTTCCCAAAGTGACTGGATGAGCTGGGTACAACCTCACGTCGCGTGAGGTGCAAGGGGGAAAGCACGGGCCGTTGCGGAGGGGGTCGCCAAGAGGCAACGTCACTTGGTAGGGTCCCCCCCGGTCCGGCGATGGCCGCCGGCTCCGCGCACCTCCAGGAGGCTTTCCAAATGAACCTGCCCCTTGTCGCCGACGCGGTCCCTGCCCCTTGCGTTCCGTGGGCGCTCGCCAGCTGAGCCGGTCCGAAACACCCTCCGTCGCAGCGCGAGCCCCGTTCCCGCCAGGCGTCCCGGCATCCCCCGGCGCGCCAAGGCACCGCTCTGCCCGGAGTTCCTTCCGTGTCTCTTGAATCCCTCGGCTGGGGTCCCGATTTCGACCTCGCGCTGTCCACCTCGCAGTCCGCTTCCAACACCCCCCTCGTCCCCGGGCGCGTCGTGCGCCAGCACCGGGGGCTGCTCACCGTCCAGACGGCCGACCGGGCCTTCCTCGCCCGCGCCGCGGGACGCCTCCTCCACCAGGCCGAGAGCGCCGAGTCCCTGCCCACCATTGGCGACTGGGTCCTGCTGCAACCGCCGTCCGGTGACGGCGAGGCCCTGATGCAGGTCGTGCTGCCCCGCCGCAGCGTCCTCAAGCGACGCGAAGCGGGCAGCGAACACGACGGGCAGCTCATCGCCGCCAACGTGGACGTGGTGTTCCTCGTGGCGGGGCTGGACGCCAACTTCAACCCGCGCCGCATCGAACGGGCCCTCACCCTGGCCTGGAACAGCGGCGCCACCCCCGTCGTCATCCTGAGCAAGGCGGACCTCGCCCCGGACGCCGCCGCGCGCGTGCTGGAGGTACAGGCGCTGGCCCCCGGCGTGGACGTGCTCGCGGTGAGCGCGAAGGCGGGCCTGGGCATCGAGGAGGTGCGCGCGCGGCTCCCGGCCGCCAGGACGGGCGTGCTGCTGGGCTCGTCGGGCGTGGGCAAGTCCACGCTCGCCAACAAGCTGCTGGATGCCGCGCGGCTCGTCACCCAGCCCGTCCGTGAGGACGACGACCGGGGCCGGCACACCACCACGCACCGCGAGCTGTTCGTGTTGGACCAGGGCGGGCTCATCATCGACGGGCCCGGCATGCGCGAGCTGGGGCTGTGGGGCGAGGACGAGAAGGTGTCCCTGGCCCAGGCCTTCGCGGACGTCTTCACGCTGGCCGAGGGCTGCCGCTTCAATGACTGCGGGCACGGCAACGAGCCGGGGTGCGCGGTGACGGCGGCGGTCAAGGCCGGCACGCTCCCCGAGGAGCGGCGCGCGAACTTCGAGAAGCTCCAGCGCGAGCAGGCCTTCGCCGCCCGTCAGACGGACCCGGCCGCGCAGCGCGAGCACAAGCGCGTCCAGCGCAACCAGTCGCGGCAGGGCGCGCAGCGGGCCCACACGAAGCGGCGCGGCGACTGAGTCGCGGCAAGAGCCCTGCCTGGCATCCCCCGCCCGGCAGGGCTTCCTCATGGAATCCGCCAAGGTGAAGCCAACCCACCTCACGTCAGCTCCTTCACCCTGGGAATGACTTGTCCATGACAACCCGGGGACACCAGGGTTTTTGAAGTCGAGCGAAGCCAGTACAAGCGGGGGCTTCAATGACTCAGCCGGAACGGTCCTGGATGCCGTGGATGTTTTGCGCCCTGGCGATGAGCATCGCGACGACCGTCATGGCTGCGGAAGGCAAAAAAGCTCCGCCACCGAATTTCTCCGACATACAGACGGATCCGGAGAACCTGCTGTCCCCCGACAGAGGAATCGACATCACCGGCTACGTTGGACTGAGCGACTTCCGAGAGACCTTCACGCTCGTCTCAGAGCAGCAATCACTCCAGGCCTGGTTCTATCACTCAGCGTTCTCTCACTCACCGTTCTCTTACTCACCGTTCTCTTGCTCACCGTTCGCAAGGCTTGACCTGCCCGGGCCCGCAGGCTGGGAAGGAGGCGGCGGGAGCAATGGACCTACCCTCATTGCCAGGCTCAAGATCGAGCGTGGTCGCCTGCTTGAAAAGGGTGCTCATGAAATTATTGAAGTGGAAGCCCTTGGGGTCACCAAGAAAGGGTATTACACGGGCAGTCTTATCGTAGTATTGGAGACTGTAGAGCCACAGCCCAACGGCGGCTCCCGCAGCATCACGATCCCCGTCCGTGTGCATGCGTTGACCCCACCGGGATTCAAGGCGTTTTCCGAAATACCCCCCCTCCGCGGGACACGCTGCTGGGCCTGCTGGCTCCGGGACCTGCTTCCCCTGGCCGACGATGTTCCGGGCATGCGTCAGTTCCGCATCCTGTTCAATTCGCCCGAACTGGAGCGCTTCACGGAGGATTTCAAGCTGGAGTTGGTGCGCCCTGAGTCTCCCAAATCAAAAACCGCGAGGACATTGACGACGGCTGCATTGGGCGCACCGCGACTGATACGCCAGGGGGATGAGGTCTACCTGTTCACGCAAGTGGACCCCAACGAACTGACGCCCGGCCGCCATGAAGGCACCCTGCGGCTCATCCTTCCGGATGGACAGGCCCTGGCAAACCTCCCGGATGAGGAAACGCGCATACTCGTCTATATCCGGCAGGGGCCCGGCGTCTTATGCGGGTTCGTCTTCCTGGGAGCCCTGCTGTACCTGACGCTTCGTGCACTGCTCACGCGCCGGACCGCGTTCAACCGGCTCACGGAGCAGATCAAACAGAGGGTCGGCACGAAAGCACTTGAAGCCCTGGAGGCGAAAGCCCTTGGGTTGACTTCCGACGCTGTCCAGGAGTGCTACAAGGAAGATCTCCTGAGTCTGGAGCACCGACTGAAGCAATTGGAAGATCCTGCTTCGCTCCATCCCTCCCGGCATGTCCTGCGCAGACTCATCGTCCTCTACCGACTGACCGAACTCCTGCAACAACTCAGGCAGCAGCAGGAACTTCTCGAGACGAACCCCGGGCTCTTTCCAGAACCTCAGCGCGGCTCCATCATCCCCATCCTCAACAGCACCTGCAGGGCGCTGTGCTTCGAAACCGAGCCTGCACAGGTTCTTCAGCACCTGGCGATCCTTCGCTGGAACATCTCAAAGCAAGAGCAAGAGGCCATCCGCACTCAGCCCGGCGGGCGGCCCACCGGGCTGGCCTTCACCATTGAACGACTTCGAGCTCTTGAGGAGTTCGCCCGCGCCAACCTGTTGCGCTCGCCCATCACCTGGTTCTCCTTTGGGACGGTGGACGTTGTCGGGTTCATCATCTGCCTTGCAATCAACCTGACAGTCGCAGGCGCCTTGTACGTTCAAGACGATTTGATCTACGGCGAATCCCTGACCCACTACGCGCTGACCACGGCCTTGGCTGCGTCCGCCTTCGTCCTGGAGTCCTTCCTCTTCCAGCTCATCGTGCGCGCATTCGGTTCGGCGAAGGGCCGGGGCGGGTTCGGCTCCCCATCAGGGAGCCCCTCGCCAAGCCCTCCCCCCAAGCCAACCTGAAGCCCAACCCCTGAGCAGTGACTTCTCCCGATGAGGCCGGAGGAATTCCAGAATGCCTGAGTCCAAAGCGGGCTGGGGAGGTCCTCTCCAGGGCCTGGTGACGGCAATTCAAGCGGGGTGGCAGACCCTGCGGGAAGAACGCCTCTTCGAGGCTTTGGTGTCGCGCGTCCGGAGCGCGTTTCGCACGGGGCTCGTTCCCTACCTGATGGCCCTGCTGTTCTTGAGCGTGGCACTCATCACAGGGCGGATGGTGGTCATGGCCTTCATCCAGTATCACAACGAACTGCGACAGGAACTGTCAGCGACGCTCAAGGGCAAGCATCAGGCGGGACGGGAGGACGTTCACTTCGGTGTCGTGGCAGCCTTGCTCCGAGACGTCAATTCCCCCCACGACAGTACCGCGACCCTGTGCCCACCCCAGCATGTGGGCTGCACCCGCGTGGATCAGTTCCTCAAGCTCTTCAATGAACTCGCGAAGGAGGTCCCGGAGGTCAAGGAGGCCCCGGAGGAGTCCACCGTCGTCGCCCAGCCCAAACTCCAGCGGATTGACGTGGCCCCCGAACCCGAGACAGAGGAACGCGCCGCCGAGTTGGCGGAGGAGTTGCATAAGAGCCTGTCCGCGAGCCTGCTGAGACGGGCAGATCGGGAGTGGCAGCAGCGCACGGCCCTCGACCTTCAGCTGGCCAGGCACCCACAGGACAGACTGCCATTGAAGCTCTGTCCCGCCAAACATCGCGGGTCGACTCAGCCGGATCCCCACCACGACGACGACTTCGGTCCCATGCTGTGTGAACAAGAGGCCTGGAGCCAGAAGCTGACACAGCTGTTCATCCCCTCCCTGGAGAACCTCTCTGCGGGCGCACCGCTCCAGGAAGTCCGCGTCAAGCGGCGACTCCAAAGGGCCTACTGGCTGTCCCGGCTGATGGACGATGCCCTCCTTCCCTTCATCCCCGAGACCTGTCCTGCGGCGAGCACGGAAGCCTATGCCTTCGTCCAGGCGTACTTCGTCTCGCCCGACAACCTCATCCGCATCTGGCAGTGCCAGAAGGACAGCAAGGTTTCCCCTGAACTCTTTGAGCGCACCCGCCAGTGGTCCGCCGCCAGCTACTTCCAGGCGCTCCTCAAGTCGGAGGCTTCCGAGTTCAATTCAGCTGCCTATTTCGACTACGGCGGACTGGGCCTCATCCGGACGCGCTGCCAAAGCATCACCCAACCCTTCAGCCCGGAGGGACATGGGCAAGACCACCTCCTGGGCATCATCTGCGCGGACTACACGGTCCCCCTGACGTCCTTCAGCGAGGACCTGGCCCGCAGCCGCTTGCTGGAAGTCCAGCAGGTTTCGGCGACGCTCTCCCAGGAAGGCCGCTTCACCTCAGGGTCGGTGAGCCATCGGCCCCTGCAAGGCCCCCAGGCCGGCCCTTCCCCGGAAGTCTCGTCACACGCCACCGCCGCGCTCGTGTCGGCCCTCAACGCGAAGCTGGTCGAGAAGGAGGGCTCCGGCGCCCGGGGCAGAGACCTGCTCATCAAGGCACTGGGGCAGCAGGTTTCGCGCCTCGACCTGGATCAGGAGACCTCAGCCTTCTTCATCCCCCTCAAGGTGGAGGCGCAGCAGATCCAGGGGCTGCTCACCACGCCGCGAATCCAATATCCGGACGCGCAGATCCCATTCCTCATCACGCTGTTCTGCCTGGTCAGCAGCATGGCCCTGGTCGTGACAGGCCAGGCGCGGGCCCGCCTGGAGGGAGAGGCCGCGACCATCACACAGCTGCTCAGGAACCTGGAGGTGGGAATCATCATTGTCAACGAGCACGAGCGGGTCGAGGCGGCCAATGACCGTGCCGAAGACGTCCTGGGCCTGCTGCTCCCCAAGCTGGGCAAGCTACGACTGGGCAGAGGTCTCCAGACACGCGCATTGATGGACGAAGCAGGCGTCCAGGTCGACTACCTGGAGATCATCGACACCCACATCGTCCGCGTCGATGAACACGGCAGGCCCTGGAACAAAGCCGAGCCCTATCAGGATGTCATCCCCGCCCAGCGACGGGATCACGATTCGTCGACCTACTACGCGAGGTTGCGAATGGGCCTGTATGCCAACCAATGGGTGTGCATCTCCGCGTCCCCCATCACCCTGAAACGCCAGTGCCTGCCGCAGCAGGCGGCGACCCAGCCGCGAACCTTTGGCATCGTTTCCCAAGTGCTTGAGCAGTCCCTGAGAGACACCCTGGAGAGGTGCTGGCAACAAGCGCGGGGCAATGCATCCGCCACGGAGAGAGCCTCATGAGCGCGGAGTTCTATGGCTATGCAGCGGCCCTCCTCGCCCCCGCCATGCTCGTGGTCGCCATCATCCGGCTGGCGCTGCGCACCGACATACAGCTCCTGGCGCGCCGGCATGTTGACTCGGACCGCATCCGATACACCTTCGCGCTCCACAACGCCGAGGAGTACGCATTGGAGGGGCGCATCACCATCCGGGTCGAACCGGTCCTGGAAGAGGGCCGGTTCATGGAGATGCCACAACTGCTCTGTGGACCCCACGCCCGGACAACGCAGCAGACCTTCGACGACCGGGAACGACGTTGCTACGAGGTCGTGACACCACGGCTCCGGGCGCTGAGCACCTGGGTCCTCCACTGCAACACGAACGGGAAGGAAGGAGACCTGCGCCTCCAGGTCACCTATTCACCCGAGGGCGCGGTCGATGGAGGTGGGCGAGCATCCCGCAACGTCTGGGTACAGCTCGGTGCCCAGAAATGCGGACGACAGCGGTCGTCGCAAGGGTTCTGGATGGTGGTGGGCACCCTTCTGTCGCTGCTCACCTATCTGACCCCCATCTTCTTCCGGCTGCAATGGCCCCAGCAGGTTCAGGAATGGTGGCCCTCCGTGGATGGACCCTTCATCGTCTTGTTGTTCGTCTGTTCCGCGCTCGCGTTCTGGCTATGCCGTCAGCGTCCGGGGTTCATCGTCATGGGCCACCTGGGATGGGAGCGACAATCGGAAGGACGCTTCTCGACCAAGGACGAAGTCCAAGGGATGACTGCCGTCCAGGGTCGGCGCGGCGAATAGACAGACATCCTCCGGGCGTGGCGCGGGCCTGCGTGTTCCGCGCCACGTCCCGGGCGTGTCTCAGAGGCCGGGGTTCGTCTCCGGCACGGAGCCGGACGGCGGGAGCGGCGGAGGGGTAGGAGACCCGGGCGGAGGGGCGCTGTCTTCGTCCGGAACACGGGCCGGCAATTCCTGGCGCGAGCCCGTGCCCGGCAGCAGCACCCCGCTCTGGTCGCTCGCGGCGCAGGCATAGGTCACCGTGCGCGAACCGATGAGGAGGGGGGGAATCAGCGCGCCCACCGCCGCGCAGTTGCCCCGCTCTTCGTCCGTCGTGCCGGAGCCGGAGCACGCCGCCGCGCCAATCAGGGAGCCCGCGATCACCAGGCCCGCTTCGATGAAGAAGTCCGTGGGGAGCACCCGGCTCTGCGCCCAGGCAATGCCGTTCGTGCACTCGGTGCCCGGCGCCTTCGACACGGGCAGCAGCCCCGCCGCCGTGAACCACTGCCGGTCCGTGTGGGGCCTGCCCTCTTCGGGCCTCAAGTTCGTGACGATGCTGGTGCGATAGCAGCCCGTCTGCCCCAGCAGCAGCGCCGCCATGGATGCCGCCACCACGTGTGCCTTCCGCATGCGTTTCCCCGTCCCGGTGAGTGACCGCGTGGATTCCGGTCAGGCCCGTGCCTAGCCCGAAGCGGCGTGTCGCGGGAAGGGGGGAAGGTCCGCGAACCCGGGGTTCGCGGGACCGCTCAGCGCGCTCCGCCCTCGGGGTCCGACCCGCCCAGCTTGCGCAGCCTCGCGGCGAAGGGGCTCTCGCCGTTCACCGGCAGGGGCCCTCCGGACTGGCGCTGGCGGCGCTCCAGCGCGAGGGGACCCTCGGGGGGGCCTTCCAGCGCTTCCTTCTCGAAGCGGTCCTGGCCGCCCAGCACGCGCCCCACGGGGCGGGACGAGCGGACACGGCGGTAGGGATCCACGGACATGGCATTTACCTCCGGCTGACGGCTCCGTTCTACCGCGCTTCGCCCACGGGTGCATCCCACCCCCGGGGGTCCTCCAGCGCCCCGCCGATGTGCCGGAGCACCCGCGCCGCCAGGTCCACGTCGAGGAGGCGCGCGTCCCACGTGCAGGTGAGCGTCATCACCTTGCCCGGCACCAGCGCCCCTGACTCCACCACCGGTTCGTCCCGCACGCGCCCCGGCGCTAGCAGCAGCGGCACGCGGGTGTAGGGCACCATCGCCACGTAGCCCTGCTCCAGCCCCAGCGAGCCCAGGTTCGTCACCGCCACGGAGCCGAACGGATCAAAGGGCATCCCCACCCGGCGCAGGTTGACGTTCAGCCCGTACCAGACGAACGACAGCAGCCGCAGCGCGGGGCCCATCAGCCACCCGGGCAGGAGCGACGAGCGGCGCTTGCCCCGCTCAATCTCCACGTCCTGGCGCGCCCGCACGCGCGACACCTTCGCCTCCAGTGCGTCCGCCAGGGACTCCAGCGACAGCGCGTCCGCGCGGTGCACGGTGGCGGTGGTCAGGTCCACCCGCGACGACCCCTGCGCCGGTTGCACCACCAGGACGCAGACGCCCACGTCCTCGCGTTGCCAGGGGCGCTGGCCGCGCAGCACGACGTTGGCCTCCGGGTGGCGGCGCAGCGCGTCCGCGGCGGCCTTCGCCACCAGGTGGGTCACCGTCAGCCGGCGGCCCGTGCGTGCGCGGTGCTCCGCCATGAACGCGAGGGCCGGCTCCATGCGCAGCTCCAGCGACGCATAGGCCGACGGGTCGCGCGGCGTCCGCCATGTCCCCAGCGCGAGCTTGCGGAAGGCACCGGCGGGCGGCGCGGGTCTCAGGTCCAGGTTCACGGGAGGAGGCTGGGGCCATCGCACGCGGGAGGACGGGGTGCAACCAGCCGCCCGCCCCTGTTAGACATCACACCCCATGAGCACCCTCGCCCTGGTCCTGTCCCTGGCGCTGCAGGCCGCGCCACCCGCGAAGACGCCTCCCAAGCCGGCCGCCCCCTCCGCCGAGAAGAAGAAGATGACCTCCGAACCGAAGGACAAGGCCGCAGCCAGGGAAGACGTCGTCGCCGCCACCCGCGCCTGGCATGCGCAGCGCCTGGAGCGGCTGTCTTCGGAAGAGGGCTGGCTCACGCTGGTGGGGCTCACCTGGCTGGAGGAGGGCGAGCAGGCGGCCGGCTCCGCGCCGGACAGCGCCGTGCCCCTGCCCGCGTCTGTCCCGCCCCGGGCGGGCACCTTCAAGCGCGCGGGTGACAGCGTGAGCTTCCAGCCGGCGGCGGGCGCGGCCTTCACGCGGGAGGGAAAGCCCTTCACGGGAGGCGCGCTGAAGACAGACGAGAAGGGCGCGCCGGACGTGCTGCGCCTGGGCAGCGTGAGCTTCCAGGTCATCCGCCGGGGAGACCGGCTGGGCGTGCGCGTGAAGGACTCCGCGGCGGAGGCGCGCAAGAAGTTCCAGGGCATCCCCCTGTATGAACCCAGCGCCGCGTGGAGGGTGGAGGCGAAGCTGGTGCCGGACGCCACCCCGCGCACCGTCACCGTGCCCAACGTGCTGGGCATGCAGGAGGAGATGAAGTCCCCCGGCACGCTCGTCTTCACCGTGGCGGGCAAGGAGCACCGCGTGGTGCCGGTGCAGGAGGGCGGCTCGGACGAGCTGTTCATCATCTTCGGCGACGAGACGAACCGCGACGCCACCTACGGGGCCGGCAGGTTCCTCTCCACGCCGCTGCCGGACAAGGACGGGCGCGTCGTCGTGGACTTCAACCGCGCCTACAACCCGCCGTGCGCCTTCTCCCGCTTCGCCACCTGCCCGCTACCTCCGCGCGGCAACCGTCTGGCATTGCGCGTGGAAGCGGGCGAGCAGCGCGTGGGCGAGCACTGACGGCTCGCCCCAGGGGCCGGGGCCGCTATTCGGCGGCTTCGCGCGCGGCCTTGCCCTTGCCGCCGCTGCTGGCCTTGCCCTTGCCCTTGCCCTCCTTGGGCGCCTGCGCCTCCTTGCCCTTGCCGCCGCCCTTGCCCTCGGAGGCCGCCGAGCCCTCCTTGCCCGGATGGGCCGCGGAGTTCGACTCGTCACCCTTCTTCACGGGTTGGCCCGCGGACGCGGACAGGGAGGCGGTGACGAAGAGCACGGCGAGCAGACGCTTCATGGAGTGACTCCGACTGCCGGACGCCACGGGGTTGCGGCATCGTGAGGCAGGAGTCCCACCATGGCATGCCCGTGCGCCAGCACGAAAGATGTCTGGCATTGCACGGGCGCAACGACTCAAACCTGGAGGGTCTTCTCCAGCTCCGCCAGACGGAAGCGCGCCATCGCCAGGTTCGCGCTCGAGCGGTGCAGCGCGATGTAGAGGAACAGGCCCTCGCGCGTCGCGAGCGGACGGATGATGTGGTACTGCTCGCCCAGGGTGATGAGGATGTCCTCGATGCGGTCCTTGATGCCCACCGCCTGCATCGTCTTCATCTTGGCGCGCACGACCTCCGTGTTGCCCGCGGCCGCCGCCTCGATGTTGAACCCCGGGGAGCCGGCGCTGCCCAGGGTCATGCCGCTCTTCGCATCCGCGAGACACACCGCGAAGGCTCCATCAATCTTCAAGGCATCTTCCAGCGACTGCTTCACGTTCGCCATGGCTTCTCTTTCCAGTAGGACGGGGGGAGGGGGGGAAGGCTGGGACTGCGGTGCTTCAGCAGACGGGGTGGCGGCAGCCAGCTCGTCCAGCACGAAGGTCATCTCGCTGGAGTAGGAGCGAGGTTGGGGAACGAAGAGGGCCTGCGCCTCCGACACGGACAGCAGCGCGTCCAGCTGGCCCCCCAGGTGCCGGCACAACAGGTCGCGCAGCGTGGCGCGCTCCACCAGGCCCCAGGACACCAGCGTCTCGCAGAAGTTGCCGCCGTTCTTGCGGCACTCCGCCATCACCTGGGCGACGTCCTCCCGGCTCACCAGCCGCTCTTCCACGAGCACCGTGGAGAAGCTGCGCGCGCCGGGGCCCGTGAGGACCGTCCAGGCCACCTTGCGCTCCACCACGAAGATGCGCCCGGAGATGGAGGGGGACTTCACCACCACCTCGCCTCCGAGCTTGCTCTCCAGCGCCTCGTGGAGCACCGCTCGGACAACCTGTCGAGGCGGAAGGGTCACGGTTCGGGATGCCAGGGTCATGGAGGGGGGTCCGCTGGCACCGCATGGCGCGGTGCGTCCGAGTCGCTTCGGACCAGACTATAAACAGCTCAGCTGGATAATGGCAACTCAGGTGTAAAATACAGGAAAAGGCGGATGCATGTGAGGTACGGGTAACCCACTAAAGATGTTTCCGACCCCTCCCACAAGAACGATGTGAAGGAACAATTCCAGAACAACGGAAAGACAACCCTTGGCATCACAGCGCGGCGCGTCAAGTCACAAAGGTTGAAGGGCTGACAATCCAAGCCCCCGGGCGCGCGTCGCGTCCCGAGGGCCTGGGGCCTTCCATTGCTGACATCGGACCGTGGGTGTTGGCCGGGAGCGCTCAGTGCATGGGCGGCGAGCGGTCCGCGGTGGCTTCCGGGGGCTGGGGCGCGCCGATGCGCGGGGCGATGCCGTTCTGCACCTGGCGCAGCAGCGCGGCGCAGAAGGCCTCCAGGTCATCCGGCTTGCGGGAGGTGATGATGTTGCCGTCCTCCACCACCTCGCGGTCCACCCAGCGCGCGCCGGCGTTGATGAGGTCCGTCTTGATGGAGGGGAACGACGTGACGGTGTGCGCGTCCGCGATGTCCGCCTCCACCAGCATCCACGGCCCGTGGCACACGGAGGCGATGGGCTTGTCCGCCTTGAAGAAGTCGCGCACGAAGCCGACCATCCCGATGTCCATGCGCAGGTGATCCGGCGAATAGCCCCCGGGAATCACCAGCGCGTGGAAGTCGGCGGCCTTCACCTCCTTCACCGCGCGCTCCGTCTTGATCTCCGTCCCCTTCTTGCCCTTGAGGGACTTGCCTGCTTCCACGCCGATGATGACGGCCTCGTGCCCTGCCTGCCTCACCTTGTCGTAGGGGACGCTGAACTCCGAATCCTCGAAGTCGTTGGCCACGATGAATGCGATGCGCGCCATGGGATTTCCTCCTGCCTGGATGGGATGCCTTGGGTGCTGATGAACCCGCCCGAGCAAGGTGCCCACGACGGGGGCCAAGACAACGCCATCCCGGGTCTCATCCCCCGGGGGGGTGCGCCCGCCTGCCCCCCTTCCAGGTCCGTGGCGTGCGTTAGATTCTCCGGCATGCGCTCCCGCCGCCTGCTGCTGTCCGCCGCCGTCACCCTGTTCGGCGTGCTCGCCGCCCCCGCCTGCCGCAAGAGCCAGGCCCAGGGCACCGCCTCCGCCGCCGACTGCGTCCTGGTGGAGGACGGCTGGGGGCAGGCGGGCACCGTGCCCATCACGGTGGACGTGGTGGCGGAAGGGTTGGAGGTCCCCTGGGGCGTGGCCTTCCTGCCGGGGGGCGATGCGCTGCTCACCGAGCGTCCCGGCCGCGTGCGCCTGCTGCGCGGGGGCACCCTGCAACCCCAGCCCGTGGCCACGCTGGCCGTCGCGAGCAGCGCCGAGGGAGGCCTGCTGGGCATCGCCGCGCACCCGGACTTCGCGACGAACCGCCAGTTCTACCTGTACGTCACCACCGAAGCGGACGGGAAGGCGCAGAACCGGGTGGAGCGCTGGACGCTGTCCCCGGACGGCACGGTCGCGACCTTCGAGCGCGTCATCTTCGGCGGCATTCCGTCCGCGACCTACCACGACGGCGGACGGCTGCGCTTCGGCCCGGACGGCATGCTGTACGTGGGCACGGGGGACGCGCGCGAGCCGGACTTCGCCCAGGACCCGGCGAACCCCGCGGGCAAGCTGCTCCGGCTGACGCCCGACGGCGCCGTGCCGCAGGACAATCCCTTTCCGAACTCCCCCGCGTTCCTCCTGGGCGTGCGCAACACGCAAGGCTTTGACTGGAAGGACGCCCGCACGCTGTACCTCACCGACCACGGGCCCAGCGGCGAGACCATGCGCCGGGCGCACGACGAGGTGAGCGTGGTGCAGGCGGGCGACAACCTGGGCTGGCCCGGCATCTACTCCTGCGAGACACAGGAGGGCCGCATCACCCCGTCGCTCACCTTCGACGACGCGATGCCCCCGGGCGGCGCCGCCGTCTACACCGGCACCGCGATTCCGGAGTGGAAGGACTCGCTGCTCGTGGGCACCCTGGGCTCCACGCACCTGCACCGGGTGGTGTTCGACGCGCAGGCGCCGCGCCGGGTGGCCCGGCACGAGGTCTACCTGCAAGGCACCCACGGCCGCCTGCGCGACGTGCTGATGGGCCCCGACGGCCACCTGTACGTCACCACCAGCAACTGCGATGGCCGGGGCAGCTGCGGCGCGAAGAAGGACCTGCTGCTGCGCATCCGGCGCTGAGGCGTCAGGTCACGCTTTCGGCGCTGTAGCGGGCCAAGAGGCCCGTGCGCACCGCGTAGCGGTAGACCCACTGGAAGCACAGGCCGGCGAGGATGATGTCCAGCACGGCCAGCGCGAGGCCCCACCCGAGCGTGGCGCCGGAGAACTCGCCTCCCGCCACCAGCGTGCGCACGCCCTCGAAGACATAGGACGGGGGCAGCGCGCGGGCCACCCACTGCATCCACTCCGGCAGCGTGGACAGCGGATAGAAGACGCCCACGAAGGGCGACAGCAGGCTGGGGATGGGCCAGACGAACCACTCCGCGGCAGGGCCCAGCCGCAGCACCAGCGCGCTGCTGAGGATGCCCAGCGCGATGCCGAACAGGAACAGCACCAGGACGAAGGGCACGAACATCACGCCGTAGGCCGCGAAGGACAGGCCGAACACCGTGGTGGACAACAGGAGCATGACGAGCAGGCCAATGGCGCTCGTCGCGATGCTCGTCAGCACGAGGCCGCTCACGTACTCCGGCAGGGACAGCGGCGTGGCGAAGACGTTGAGGAAGTTGCGCGACCAGACGTCCTCGAAGAACCCCATGGTCACGCCCTGCATCACCCGGGCGAAGAAGTCCCACAGCAGCACCGCGCCCAAGAGCGCCGGCACGAAGTCATAGCCGGACGTGCTCACGCTGTTGAGGTACCGGGTCATGAAGCCCCACAGCACCATGTCGATGGCCACCCACGCGAAGAGCGGCACGACGCGCGCGAAGTTGCCCTTGTAGAGGTAGTACTGGCGCAGCGCGATGCCCGCGACACGGCTCGGCTTCATGGCAGCGGCTGCCTTTCCAGGGCCAGGGGTTCGTTGGCCACGGCGATGAACAGCGCTTCCAGGGACGCCTTGCCGTGCTCGCGCGGGAGCGTCTTCGGGTCGCCCTGGAGCAACACCCGGCCGCGCGCGAGGAAGAGGACGCGGTCACAGACGGCCTCCACCTCGTACATGTTGTGCGACGTCCACAGCACGCCGCTGTCCCCCCGCGAGGCGAAGGCCTGGATGCGGGTGCGGATGTCCACCGCCGTGGCGGGGTCCAGCGACGCGGTGGGTTCATCCAGGAGCAGCAGGCGGGGCTGGTTCAGCATGGCCTTGGCCAGGGACACGCGCGTCTGCTCGCCCGAGGACAGCACGCCGCACTTGGTGTCGCGGAAGCGCCGCAGGTCGTACTCCTCCAGCAGCGTCTCGATGCGGGCGGACAGGCCCTTCACGCCATAGATGAGGCCGAAGACGCGCAGGTTCTGGGCCACGGTGAGGTTGCCCGGCAGGGGCGCGTAGACGGCGGCGAAGTTGGTGCGCTCCAGCGCCTGCACGCGGTGCGACGCCAGGTCCACGCCTTCAATGTGGATGGTGCCGGACGAGGGCTGGAGCACGCCCAGCAGCATGTTGATGGTGGTGCTCTTGCCCGCGCCGTTGGGCCCCAAAAGGCCCACGATTTCACGGCGGCCCACGCCGAAGGAGATGCCGTCCACGGCCACGCGCTCGCCGTACGTCTTGCGCAGCGCCTGGACCGAAAGCACCGGGGGAGAGGGGGTCATCAGTGGCCCAGCTGTACCACGCGGACGCCGTCCCGCCAGGGTCCACGTCGGGCGTGGGAAGGCAGGCGGACGGGCCATGGACACCCATCCAGGCCGGGTGACGAAAAGGGCACGGTGCCCGTGCACCCGCCCCCCGATTCTGGAAAACTCCACCATCCCCTGGCGCTTGATGGAGTCGACGTGCTGCCGGAAGTCCCCATCCTCATCGGCCTGATGGTTGCGGCCATCGCGTTGGCGATCGCCGCCAAGCGGGCCAGCGTGCCGTACAGCGTCGCGCTGGTGCTGGGAGGCCTGGTCATCTCCGTGGGCCACCTGCTGCCCGGGGTGCCGCCGCTCAACCCGCAGGTGGTGTTCCTCATCTGTCTGCCCTTGTTGCTCTTCGAGGGTGGCATCAGCGCGGACCTCAATGGCATCCGCGCCAACGCGGTCCCCATCGGGTTGCTGTCCACGCTGGGGATGGTGCTGGCCATTGGCGCCACCGGCGCCGCGCTGCACCTGATGCTGGGATTGGCGTGGGGGCCCGCGCTGCTTTTGGGCTCCATCCTGGCCGTCACGGACACGGTGTCCATCCTGTATGCCTTCCGCCGCGCGCCGGTGCCTGGAAGGCTGGCGGGCATCATCCAGGGGGAGAGCCTCTTCAACGACGGCACCGCGCTGGTGGCGTACACGGCCATCGCGGCGGTGGTGGCCGGGGGCCAGGCGCCCACGCTGGGCTCGGTGGGCGGCCACGTGCTGCTCGCGTCGGTGGGCGGCGCGATGGTGGGCCTGGCCATGGGCCTCTTGGGCGGCTTCATCATCCGGCGCGCGGAGGATCCGCTCGCGGAGATCATGGTGACGACGGCCGTGGCGCTGGCGTCCTACGTGCTGGCGGAGGAGGTGCATCTGTCGGGCGCCATCTCCGCCGTCATCGCCGGGCTGGCGGTGGGCGTGACGCTGCGGCGCGAGGTGGCGCCGCAGAGCCAGGTGGCCATCCACTCCTTCTGGGAGTACGCCACCTTTGGCGTGAACACGTTCCTGTTCCTCTCCGTGGGCCTGGACACGCGGCCGGAGGCGCTCCAGGGACACCTGCCGGGCGTGGGCATCGCGGTGGTGGCGGTGGTGCTGGGGCGCGCGGTGGCCATCTACCTGCCCTTCCTGCTGCTGCGCTGGCTCAGGCCCTCGGAGAGCATCCCGTTGCGCTGGCAGCACGTGTTCCTGGTGGGCAACATCAAGGGCGCGCTGTCCATTGGGCTCGCGCTGGGCCTGCCGCCGACGACGCCCGCGCGCGAGCAGCTCATCGCCATCGCGTTCGGCGTGACGCTGGTGTCCATGGTGGGCCAGGGGTTGATGCTCACGGGCGCGCTCAAGTGGCTGGGATTGTTCCAGCAGGACGCGGTGGCGCTGGAGATGGCGGGACAGCGGGGCCGGCTCATCGCCAGCCGCGCGGCGCACGTGGAATTGGAGGCGTTGCACACGCAGGGCCTGCTGCCGCGCGCGGCCTATGAGCACCTGCGCAGCGAGTACCAGGTGAACATCGCCCGGGCGGAGCGGGAATTGCGCCGCATCAGCCAGCAGCACCTGGCGGAAGGGGCGAAGGACCTGTTGAGCATGCGCAGGCGGCTCATCGACGCGGAGCGCACGGCGTTGCAGGGCGCGCGGCGCAACGGGCTGATCCCGGAGGCGACGGCGGAGGAGATGCTGGCGCACCTGGACGCGCGGATGTTGGACCTGGAGAAGGTGTTGCACGGCGGCAGCGCGAGCAAGGACAGCAAGGAGCACAAGGCGTCATGAAGATCGTCATCGCGGGGGGAGGACGGGTGGGCGGCGCGCTGGCGGCGCGGCTCGTGTCGGAGCAGCACACGGTGACGGTCATCGAGCGTGATGCAGGCATCTGCGCGCGCCTCTTCGAGGAGGTGGGCGTGGTGACGGTGTGCGGCGACGCCACCAACCCGCGCGTGCTGGAGGCGGCGGGCATCGGGAACGCGGACGTGGCGGCGGCGGTGCTGGCGCACGACCCGGCGAACCTGGCGTTCACCATGCTGGTGCGTTCGGTGTCCAGCGCGCGCCTGATGGTGCGGATGCTGGACACGAACTACCGCGAGGCGTACCGGCTGGCGGGCGTGAAGGAGCTGGTGGCGGAGGCGGATGTCGTCGTGGCGAAGATGACCACCGCCATCGACTTCCCGCAGGTGTCCGGGTCGCTGCCGCTCAGCAGCGGCGACGCGCTCCTGTTCGAGCTGGCGATTCCGTCCCGCGCGCGGGTGGCGGGGCAGACGGTGGCGCAGGTGCGGGCCCTGGAGGGCTTCCCGCGCGAGTGCATCTTCATCGCGCTGGTGGATCCGCAGGGGCACACGGCGCTGCCGGAGGGCAACACGCAGCTCAAGGCCGGGCACAACGTCATCCTGGTGGCGCGCCGCACGCAGGTGGCCAAGGCGGTGGAGTTCCTCACGGCGGAGCCGCCGCTGGGCGCGGGGCTGGCGTCCACGCTGGCGCAAACGCTGCGCAAGCTGGACTTCCTGGCGCCCCTGAGTGACGAGGAGCTGGAGAACGTGGCGCGAGGCGCGGAGCTGCTCCAGCTGCCCGCGGGCACGGAGCTGTTCCGCCAGGGCGACGCGGGAGAGACCTTCTACGTGGTCGTCACCGGCGAGGTGGCGATGAAGGACGGCGCCCGGCAGACGGTGGCCACGGTGAAGCAGGGCGGCTTCTTCGGGGAGCTGGCGCTGCTCACCGGCGAGCCGCGCAACGCCACCGCCGTCACCACCGCGCCCAGTGAGCTGGCCGCGGTGGGCCGCGAGGACTTCCGGGGCGTGATGATGGCCAACCCCGCCGTCGCGCTGGAGATGAGCCGCATCCTGGGCCAGCGCCTGTCGCGCGTGCAGGGCGGGCAGCAGGCCACGCCGGCCAAGCGGCGCGGGCTGTTTGGCCGCTGAAGACAGACATCTTTCGGAGAACCTCTCCATGACGACGAAGCACACGGCGCTGGTGCTGGGCGCCACTGGCATCATTGGCCGCAACCTCATCACGCACCTGGACACGCGGCCGGACTGGAAGGTGAAGGCCGTGTCGCGCGCCGCGCCGGACTTCGCCACGCGCGCGGAGGTGCGCTCGCTGGACCTCCAGTCGCCGGACTCGCTCGCGAGCGCTTCGGAGTGGCTCCGCGACGTCACCCACGTCTTCTTCGCCGCGTACCAGGAGCGCCCGGACGCCGCGGACCTCACCAAGGTCAACGTCGCCCTGCTGCGCAACACCGTGGAGGCGCTGGAGAAGCACGCGCCGGGCTTCCGCCACGTCTCCTTCATCCAGGGTGGCAAGGCGTACGGCGCGCAGTTCGGTCTCTACAAGACGCCCGCGAAGGAGACCGACCCGCGCCACTTCCCGCCCAACTTCTACTACGACCAGGAGGACTACCTGCGCGACGCCTCCAAGGGCCGCCGCTGGAGCTGGACCGCCCTCCGGCCCGACATGATGATGGGACTCGCCGTGGGCAACCCGATGAACCTGGGCAACCTCATCGGCGTGTATGCATCACTGTGCAAGGCGTTGCGCGTGCCGCTGCGCTTCCCCTCCACGCCGCGCGCGTACTCCATCCTCGCCAACGTGACGGACGCCACGGTGCTCGCCAAGGCCATGGAGTGGTCCGCCCTCAACGAGGCGTGCGCAGGGGAGCTCTTCAACATCACCAACGGCGACGTCTTCCGCTGGAGCCAGGTCTTCCCACGCATCGCGGACGCGTTCGGCATCGAGTGCGCCGACCCGCAGCCCTTCTCCCTCACCGAGGCGATGAAGGACAAATCCCCCGTCTGGGAGGCGCTGACGCAGCGCCACGGCCTGCACCCGCACGGCCTGAAGAAGCTGGCCAACTGGGCCTTCGGCGACTTCATCTTCCACGTGGAGAACGACGCGTTCTTCGACGTGAACAAGGCCCGCCGCTTCGGCTTCCAGGAGATGCACCTGGACAGCACCGAGTCCATGGTCGCGCTGATGCGTCAGCTCCAGGCGGAGAAGATCATCCCCGCTTGAGGCGCCAGCTCACGTGGCCCGCTTGAGGCGGCCCCCCCTGGGTGAAAACCCCCGGGCACCGCCGAGACAGTGTCCGCCGCTGAGAGCGGAGCCAGTAGCGCGACCCTGGCGGCGAGGACACGGGCCCGCCGCGCCCCCACGCGCGAGGCGCCTTCTCAAATCGGGCGGGGACCGGCGCGAGTCATCAGGAGCTCCTGAACGACTTGCTCCAGGGCCCGCACCTCGTCGTCGGTGAGGGCGCTGAAGTATTTGGCCCTTTTGCCTGCCGACAAGCGGCCTCCATTTTGGAGACAGAACTGAACGAAGCGATTGCGCGACGTATCCGGCATCTCAACGAGGTCATCCAGCTTCTCGCGGGCTTTGCGGTAGCGAACGATGAAGTCCAACTCGTCGCGAAACTCCGTGCGGATGGTCTCCTCGGTCCATAGATAGAGGTCCTCCGCCATGCGCGTGAAGTCGACGTAGCGATAGAAGCCGCTCGTCCTTCCTTTCACCGAAAGGTGTCCATCCTCGTCCACCGTGTAGTCCAGCAGGGTCATCAGCGGCTTGGAGAAGGACTCAAGGCAGGCATCGTACTGCTGTCGCTTCTGCAACATGACCGCGGAGATGGGAAAGATGAGCCCCTTGGGGGTGAATCCCGCCCTGGAGAGAATGTAGTGGATGAGCAACCGGTGGAGCCGACCGTTGCCATCCTCGAAGGGGTGGATGAAGACGAAACCAAAGGAGATGGCGGCCGCATGAACGACGGGCTCCACCTGGGAAGCCATCATTCGCTCCAACGAGGAGAGCAGTCCCCGCATCAAGCGGGGGACCACCTTGGGACGCGGCGGAACGAAGTGGACTCGCTGACGCAGTCCTACTCCCACGGACTCGCCCACGTAGTTCTGCGCCTTGCGGTAGCCCCGCTCCCCAAAGCGCTCCTCCACGATCACGTTCTGCATCTGGACCAGCGCGGCTCTATTCAGTGAGGTCCTATCGGGAAGCTCACGCAGGAGGGCAACGAACCGCGCGGCGCGCTTCTGGCTGGGCTTCTCCCGCTCGATGTTGAAAGAGGAGCGGGTTTCCTTCGTGTAGAGATAGTCGACCGCACGGCGGAGGGCATCCTCGTCGTAGGACGCAACAATCTGGGCGGCCTCACTCGCAAGCCGTTTTGCCTCGAGTTCTTGGAGGGCAGGTATCCTGCGTACCATGGGGCAGAAGTTCACATTGCCCAGAAGGTTGTCGCGCACCCGGTGCCGCCGACTGTTCACGGGCGCTGCTGTGTAGTAGCGCTCGGGATCCAGCAGTTCGACGTAGTTGCCCTGGGCCACGTCCTCCAGGGGCAGCTCACGCCCCGTGAGGAACTCGTAGAGAAACCACAGCCGGCGGGTGTTCTGCCCCGTGGGCCGCGCCTGGATATGGCGGCACAACTCGTCCTCGAACGGCCCTTGATCCACCGCACGGAACAACGCGGCGAGAACCTCCAGGGAAACGCCTTCGTGCTTGAGCGCGAACTCCAGATGGTCACAGAGAGAAGGGCCCGGATTGTAGGAACTCGGGTAGGTGACGAACTCGCGCCCCTCCTTGCGCTCCACGTGCTTGCCCGCCACCGCCGCGCAGGACGAGAGTTGATGCGGAGGCATGACCGCGAGGTTGTGATCCGCGATGGCTTTCGCGTAGCCGATGGGGGTGCCTCTGCCCGAAAACATTCCTGGAGCCCTTCAACCTACAGGTGTAGAAATCACCTACACTCCCTGCACTCAATTGCATGTTCCAGGGCGTGTTGAAGAAATCGATAGTGAGGGGCCTATAGCGCTTAGCACCGCTACATTTTTGTAGAAACCGTTAGAAAACGGCCCTTTTGCCCCAAAATCGTCATGCGGACGCATGCTTGGCGAGGGGCGAGCCGTGGACATCCAGTCGCCAGACTCGCTCGGGAGCGCTTCGGACTGGCTCCGCGACGTCACCCACGTCTTCTTCGCCGCGTACCAGGAGCGCCCGGACGCCGCGGACCTCACCCAGGTCAACGTCGCCCTCTTGCGCAACACCGTGGAGGCGCTGGAGAAGCACGCGCCGGGCTTCCGCCACGTCTCCTTCATCCAGGGTGGCAAGACATACGGCGCGCAGTTCGGCCTTTCCAAGACACCCGCGAAGGAGACCGACCCACGCCGCGCGCGTACTCCATCCTCGCCAACGTGACGGACGCCACGGTGCTCGCCAAGGCCATGGAGTGGTCCGCCCTCAACGAGGCGTGCGCAGGGGAGCTCTTCAACATCACCAACGGCGACGTCTTCCGCTGGAGCCAGGTCTTCCCACGCATCGCGGACGCGTTCGGCATCGAGTGCGCCGACCCGCAGCCCTTCTCCCTCACCGAGGCGATGAAGGACAAATCCCCCGTCTGGGAGGCGCTGACGCAGCGCCACGGCCTGCACCCGCACGGCCTGAAGAAGCTGGCCAACTGGGCCTTCGGCGACTTCATCTTCCACGTGGAGAACGACGCGTTCTTCGACGTGAACAAGGCCCGCCGCTTCGGCTTCCAGGAGATGCACCTGGACAGCACCGAGTCCATGGTCGCGCTGATGCGTCAGCTCCAGGCGGAGAAGATCATCCCCGCTTGAGGCGTCCGCACACCGCGGACGCCGCGAGGAAGCCGTGGCTGAAGGCGTTGCGGAAGACGTCGTAGGCCTTCCCGACGCCGGGCACGTTGGCGATCATGTCGCCGAAGCTCCACATCTCCTCGTGCGCGTGGATGAGCGGCAGCACCTGCCCGCCGTCCTCGCCGCGCTGGAGCGTGAAGTCGAACACCAGGATGGTGCGCAGCGGGTAGGTGTACAGCCAGGCGAACTGCTTCAGGTTCATCACCCCGTCCACGATGGCCCGCCCGCTCTTCCCGTCCGGCTCCAGTTGGACGTTGAGCTGGAAGATGTCGAAGTCGAAGCGGAGCATGCAGTGGAAGCCCGCCGCGCCCTTGCGGTACGTCTCCTTACCGCCGCCCTTCTGCCAGGGGTCGGTGAAGGTGACGTGCTCCGCCATCAGCGGCATCAGCTCTTCGTCCAGCACCCTCGCGGGGATGGTCGTGTCGTAGAGCAGACGCGTCACCTCCCGGAAGCGCGCCTCCAACTGCTCAATCAGTGCCTGCTCCGCCTTGCGCATACGCCTCCCTGCCTGCCCTGCTTCGGCCGTGCCTGAAGGTAGGCACGGCCGGGGGCGCGCGGAAGACGGGGTGCGTCAGGAGCCCAGGTCCGACAGGAACCGCGCCACCTGCTCCTGGAAGGTGTCGTCCCCGCCCAGCGATTGGGCCTGCTTCGCGTGGCGGGTGGCCTCCGCCCGGTCGAAGGGCTGGTGGGCACGCGCCAGGTTCAGGTGCGTGAGCGCATCGTTGGGGTTCAGGGCCAGCACCCGCTCCAGCAGCACGCGGGCCCGCGCATGGTCCTGGTCTCCCATCAGCAGGCGCACCAGATCATTGGTGGGACCGGGCTCGTTCGGCGCCGCCGCCACCGTCTCCTCCAGGAGCCGCCGCGCTTCTTCGCGGTTGCCCATGGCCTCGTGCGCCTGCGCCAGCGAGTGGCGCACGTCCCACTGGTGCGGCGCGCGCTGGAGGGCCTCCTCGAAGAGGGCCCTGGCCTCCGCCAGCTCTCCGGCCAACAGCGCCGCGAGCCCCTGCAGGTGGAGATACTGGACGTGCGTGGGGTCCAGCTCGCGCAGCTCCTGGATGGTGCGCCGCGCGGCATCCTGGCTGTTGGCCTGGAGGTACAGCCGGAAGAGGTCCTGCAACACCGCCACGCGCGTCTTGCCCCGCGCGTGCTCCAGCGCTTGCACGCCCGCGGAGATGGCCAGCCCCACGGCGCCATTGGACGCGTGCGCGCGCGACAACATCAGGAACGGCAGCGCTTCCTGGGGCGCCAGCGACGCGGCCTGCTGGAAGTGCTCCACCGCCGCCGCCGTGTCCTTGCGCTGCACCGCGAGGCGGCCCAGTTCGAAGTGGGGATAGACGCTGTGGGGCGCCACCACCTGCGCGGCCTCGAAGGCGGCCCTCGCGCCGTCCAGGTCGCCGCGCTCGGCCAGGAGCGTGCCCAGGTTGAAGCGCTCGAAGTAGCCGGCGGTGGGCGCGGCGGCCAGCGCCTTGAGCGTCACCAGCGCCACCGGGTCCCCGGCCTGGGCCTTGAGCATGGCCAGGTGGGCCTGCGCCTCCGTGTTGTCCGGCTGCACCTGCAACAGGCGCGTCACGGCGCCCTGGGCCTCCTGCGCGGCGCCGGTGCTCAGGTGGGTGCGCACCAGGCCCATCAGGCAGTCCACGTCCTTCGGGTCGATGGACAGGCCCTTCTGGAAGCTCTTCACCGCCTCCGCGGGCTGGCCCTGCTGAAGCAACTGCCCACCCTCTTGCGCGTACCTGGATGCCATGGGCCCTCTACCTACCACGGCCCTCCTGAAAGGCAGCTTCCCCGCCTGCCTCCAGGAAGTCTCAGCCGTGTTTCACCGTCGCAGCGCGGCCAGCGCGATGCCGGGCACCTTCCACCAGGAGGGGGACTGCTCGAACTCCACCAGCCGGCGGCCCAGGTCCGCCAGGCCCTGGTGGCCCGGCACCCACGGGGGCGCGGGCAGGGACTTGAGCGGGGCGCGCACCACCGCCTTCTCGATGTCCTCCAGCATGAGCGCGTTGTGCACCCAGCCCTGCCCGCTCTGGATGTCCCGGAGCGACGAGGACGGATGGCCGCCCCAGGGCAGGCTGCCCAGCGCGTAGGCCGCGGCGGGCCAGGTGTTGATGGCCACGGTGCCGTACTTCAGGTCGCGCACCGCCTTCTCCACCGCGGCCATCACCTTCGGGTCCTTGAGCGACTTCGGGTGGACGATGAGCGTCGCGTTGAGGGTGCCCCACACCTTCTCGTTGAGGAACGCCACCGCCGCGTCCAGGAAGGCCACGGGGGCGTCCGAGCCGGGCAGCCCCGTCTCCGACAACACCGTGCACCAGGGCTCCTGACGGAAGACGCGGTCCCCTGCGTTCGCGGGGTCCACGTCGGGGATGAGCGCGTACGCGAGGTCGCCTTCGCCGGGCGTGCCCACGAGCCGCAGGTTCGCGCGGCCTTCAGTGAACTGGCGCCAGCGCTCGTCCGCGCCCGGGTAGTACGCGCGGCGCACGGGGGCCTGGCCGAGGCTTGCCTGGATGCGGTCCACGAAGTGCCCGCGCCGGCTCCAGTCCCTGGGTTGCACCAGCAACTTCGCTGCGTTGCAGTTGAAGGACGCGTTGTTGGCGACCATGCCGGCGATGTCGTCCGCCTGGAAGCGCAGCTCACCGTCCGAGTACGGGCCCGGCACCACCACCACGGGGGACACGTTGCCCAGCTCGCTGGACACGTGCTTGGCGAGCAGCGGTTCGTTCTTCTGGCGGCGCGCGTCGGACTCCGGGCCGGGCGGTCCCCACACGAGCGCGTCGTGGGTGCGGTCGCTGCCGGTGATGTGCACCTCGTCCACCGCGTCGTGGTGCACGAGCTGCGCGCCCTCCTCCGCGCCGCCGTACATGATGGCCAGCGCGTCGCGCGCGACGAGCGGGGCGAAGGCCTGCTCCAGGAAGGCCCCCAGGTACGCGTTGACGGGGTTCATCTTGAGCACGCAGACGGTGCCCTCGACGAAGAGCTTGTAGAGGCAGTCCAGCGGGGGGATGGAGTTGACGTTGCCGCCGCCCAGCACCGCGCACACGCGGCCCTTGTGGGGCTTGCGGTAGAAGGACGCCTGGTGTTCGCGCAGGTTGTCGGCGGTGACGCCGGGCTGGAAGTAGACCTCGCCCACGTTGCCCGGCAGCAGCATCCCGTCCAGCGCGTCGCGGGGGAAGAGCTTCGCGGCGAGCCGCCCGTCCTCCAGCGTGCGCAGGTGCGAGCGGGGGATGACGGGCACGCCGTGCTTCTGGATGTCGCGCAGCGAGTCCGCGAGGAGGCGCAGGTTGCGGATCACCACCACGGGCCCGGCGAGCCACTCCTCTCCCGCGAGGGGCCCGCCGGGGTCGATGCCCTTGGCTTCGCAGGCCGCTCGTACGCTCGGCTCCGCGATGGCGGCGTACGCGCGGCGCAGGTCCTCCAGGAGCCGGATGCGCTCCGTGAGGGCAAGCTTCGCCCACGCGCCCGAGCCCTGACGGACCCGGCGCACCAGGATGTCGATGGTGGTGCGAGACGTGTGCTGCGGGACGGCGGCGGACATGGCGACCTCCGGGACGGGCTTCACGACTTCACACTTGGGGTCCCGGTATAGGGAAGCCAGTGTGCGCCGTCACCGTGGGGGTCGCGCCCTCCGTCCTCAGGTGGGCAGAGGCTCGGCCAGGCCCTTGCGGATGGCCTCGTCGACGAGGCTCATCACCTTCTTCGCCTGCTCACGGGCGCGGGCTTCATGCTGCCGGCCGAGCTTCTCCTGCTCCGCGCCCAGCTTCTCCTGCTCCGCGCCCAGCTTCTCCTGCTGCTCACCGAGCGCCTCCATCTTCCGGCCAATCTCCTCCTGCTGCGTGTCGAGGGCCGCCCGCTCCCGGTCGAGGTCCGCCTCGCGCTTGTCCAGCCCCGCCTCCTGGCGTTCGCGCTCGGTGTCGTTGGAGAGGGTGGCGAGCCGGGCGCGCTCCACGGCGATGTCCGCGTGCCTGGACGCGATGGCGGCGTGCTTCGCGGCGAGCTGCGTCTGGGGATAGGCGAGCTCCGCCTGCTTCTGGCCCAGCGCGGCCTGCTTCTGACCGAGCGCGGCCTGCTGCTGGCCCAGGGCGCCCTGCGCATCCCCCAGCTTCCCGGACTCCTCCATCAGCTTGCGCACCTGCTCCAGCGTCTGCGGGTCGCGGATCAGGAAGGGCTTGTCATTGCGGCGCACGAAGATGATGTCCTTGCCCTTCTGCTTGAACGTGCGCGCCAGGTGCACGTCGTCCGAGGAGCCGGAGATCATCGTCCGGCCGTCGGAGAGGTACGCGAAGGTGTCGCCGTCCTCCATGTCCGGAGGCGCGGGCGGCGCGGGAGGCCGGGGCACGGCCGCGAGCCGGGGCATCGAGGGCATCGCGGGCATCGCGGGCATCGCGGGCATCGCGGGCAGCACCGGGGCCTGTCTCTTATACAATCT
>NZ_RAWG01000150.1 GCF_003611735.1 Corallococcus sicarius
GCCAGCCCCAGCGTCGCGGTGAAGCGCACCCACGCGGGCGTCGGGGGCACGCTGCCCCGGGGTCCCACCCCTTCCGCCACCGGGGCGAAGAGGTTGCCCTCGGGGCGGTGCAGCGGGGTGCCGGTGGTCTGCATCCGCTCGCCGAAGCGGCTCAGCACCGCCTTGCCCACGGACGGCGCCAGGCCGTTGAGCCACAGCATCAGCCGCCCCTGGAGGAACGCCGGCACCGACGTGCGCCCCGGCCGCCGCGCCAGCCGCACCACCGCGCGCGCCACCAGGTCCACGTCGTACGTGGGCGGCACCGGCACGGGCTTCCGCCCGAGCATCGTCGGCGCGTGGTCGAACATCGGCGTGGACACCGACGGCACCAGCACGTTGGAGATCTGGATACCCGTGCCTTGCAGCTCCAGCTCCAGCGACTCCGCCCACCCCAGCGTCGCGTGCTTCGCCGCCGCGTACGCCGACAACAGCGGCGCCGACCCCGCCGACAGCATGGACTGGATGTTGAGCAGGTGGCCGCGGCCCTGCGCCCGGAAGTGCGGCAGCACCGCGCGCGCGAAGCGGAAGTAACCGAAGCACGTCACGTCGAACACGCGCGTGATGTGCTCCCACGGGAGCTGGTCGAAGTGGCCGTAGGACTGCACCGCCGCCGCGTTGACGAGCACGTCCACGCGGCCGTAGTGCGCCACGCACTCACGCACCACGCGCTCCACGTCCTCGGGCACCGTCACGTCGCCTTCGCACACCAGGCACTCGCCGCCGCGCTGGAGCACCTCCGCGCGCAGCAGCTCCAGCGCGGAGCGGCGCCGCGCGGTGACACACAACCTCACCCCGGCCTCCGCCAGCCGCACCGCGGACTGCCACCCCACGCCGCTGGATGCCCCCGTGACGATGGCGATCTGTCCCTTCAGGTCCTCGTGGCGTGCCATGCGCGCTTGCGCCTCCCGCCCCTTCAGGTGCGCCTTCCAGGCCCGCGCGGCACGGTGGAGGCGGCCGAAATCCGCTCACGGTCCCGCACTCGCCCGGCCGCCCTCCATGCCGGGAGCGGGGCGCGAGCAATCCCTCCGCACGCCCTCTTGCGAGCCCCTCCCCCGCGACTGGCACCGGAGCTGTCCCATGCCAGACTCTCCCCCCCAGCGTCAGGTCCACGCCCCAGGCCGCGTCGGCCCCGCGTCCTGGAGCCTGGATCCCGGAGCCTGGAGGCCCATGTCGTCCACTGAAGCCGACCTTTCCGCCGTGCCCGTCCCGGCGCCCTTCGCGCACCTGCGCCGCTTCCCGCTGGACGGAGCGCTGCTGCTGTTCGACCGCGACACCGGCACCAACGTGCGCTGCGAGGGCGAGGAGACCGCGCACCTGCGCGCCCGCGCCCCCCGGGCCCTCCAGTTCGGCATCACCAACCGCTGCAACCTGGCCTGCACCTTCTGCTCGCGCGACCTGGACGCGAAGAGCGACTGGACGGCGGACAGCGCCTTCGACCTGCTCTCCGGCCTCGCGGACGCGGGCGTGCTGGAGGTCGCCTTCGGCGGCGGGGAACCCTGGGCCTTCCCCCACTTCGAAACGCTGGTGGCCCGGCTGTACGACGAGACCCCGCTCGCGGTGAGCTTCACCACCAACGGCGTGGCCCTCACGCCCAGGCGGCTGGCCGCCGTGCGCGGCCGGTACGGGCAGGTGCGCGTCTCCCTCTACGACGACAACGGCTGGCGCGGCACGGTGGGGAGGCTCGCGGACGCGGGGGCGCGCTTCGGCGTCAACTACCTGGTGACGCCGGAGCGGCTGCCCTCGCTGGAGACGGTGGTGCTGGAGCTGGTGGCGCTGGGCTGCCGGGACGTGCTGCTGCTCAGCTACAACGGCCACGACCGCGCGCTGCACCTGGACGCGGCCCAGGCCCGCGACCTGTCGCGCCGCGTGGCCGTGCTCGCGCGGGCGCTCGGGTCGCGCTGCCAGCTGAAGCTCGACGTGTGCTGGGGCGAGCGGCTGGAGGGCGTCCCCCGCCTCTTCGACAAGCAGGACTGCGGCGCGGGCCGCGAGTTCCTGGTCATCACCTCCGACCGCAAGGTGATGCCATGCAGCTTCCACCACCTCGCCTTCCCGGTGACGTCCGCCCGGGACGTGATGGACGTGTGGCACGGCCAGCGCGCGCAGCTGGCCTCCGCGTCCACCCTGCCCGGCTGCGCGCGCACGCCGGGCCATGGCCTGTCCTCCCTGTCAGGAGCCCCCTCATGAAGATCCACGTCTGGAACGCCTTCGCCAGCAACAACAGCGGCAGCTACACGGTGGTGGGCGCCTTCGAGGACGAACAGACCGCCGCGAGCGTCGCCGCGGAGCTGTCCCAGCTGTCCGCCGCGCACCGGGCCTGGATCCAGGAGACCGGCAGCGCGCCCGGCCCCACGCCCCTGGAGGACTTCGCCGCCCGCCACGGACTCGGTGCCCCTCGCGACACCGACTCCGATAACGACTCCTACGACGGCACGCCCCGGGTCTGGGCCCTGGGCCATCAGGTGTTCCTGCACGCCCCCTGCGCCCTCGCCCTCCCGAACCTCTACGGCGCGTTCATCTACAAGCGGGGCGGCCACGTGGAGACCACGGTGGAGCACGCGCACCACCCGCTGGTGAGTGTCTTCGAGCTGTGGATTCCGTACACGGCCCGCGAGGGCCTGGACATCCGCACCCGGACCGTGGAGCTGCTGGAGGCGCTCCACGCGGACGACGGGCCGCTCGTGCAGCGCGTCCCCTCGGAGCCCCACGTCGCCTGGAGGATGCGCCGCTCGAAAGAGCACCTGGGTGTGGACCTGACGGTGGGCGTGATCTTCACCGACCTGATGGAGGGCTTCACCGCCGTGAGCGCCCTCGCGCGCGCGCACGGCTTCCAGGTCCGCGTGAAGCTCTTCGAGTCCTGGCGCACGGACACGGATCCGCTGGCCTTCCTGCGCCCCTGCTCACCGCCCTTGAAGGCGCCGCGCTACGACGTCGTGCTGACGGACCTGGGCGCGACGCCCCTGGAGGTGACGAAGCTCATCGCGGAGCTGCGGCGGGAGCACGAGGACGCAGCGCGCTGGATGTACGGCCCCCTGCCCGTGGTGCTGGTGCGGCTGCGGCCCCAGCGCGTCGCGGAGGCCATGGCCCAACGCCTCCGCCACCAGGGCGCCACCGTGGAGCTCCGGCGCCCGGAGCCGTGAGGCTGCTTCAGCTCCAGGCGATGTCGTAGACGGCTTCCACGAGCGCCAGCGACCGGCCCTGCACCTGCACGTCATGCACGCCGGTGACCTCCAGGGCCGCCCGCAGGATGCCCTCCGTGTAGGGCACCGGCATCAGCGTGCGCGTCATGGTGATGCGGCCTGACGTCGCGCTCGTCCACTCCACGGTGCGCTCGCCGAAGTTCAGGGCCATCCGGTAGCCCGCCTGCATCAGCTCCATCAGCCGCTTCGGGTCTCCGCCGGCCTGCTGCACCACTTCCCGCGCGAACATGGAGTGCAGGAAGTCCAGCATGGCCTGGGTGCCAATCTGGCGCATCGCGGAGTCGAAGTCGCCCACCTGCGGCGCCAGCTGCCACGCCGCCGCGTAGGACAGGCGCAGGAAGCGGGGGAAGGGATAGGGCTGCGTGGGGACGTAGTCCGCCTTCTCGTCCGCCTGATCCAACACACGCGCCACCGCCTCCTCTCCTCCCAGGAAGCGGACCGCGTCCAGCACGCCGAGGAAGAACATGCCCCGGGAGGTGTCCGCCTCGGTGGTGGCGCCCAGGCGGGCCGTCAGGTCGCGTGCGATGTCCTCTGGAAGTTCCAGTGTTCCGCGCGGCATCCGTCGTCCTTTGAGAGGGCAGGGAGGGAGCCTGCCGTGCCGGACCATTCCACAGGTTCCCCTCCACCGCGAGTCCTCTCACGTGTCGACATGACACATGTATCAAGACGTACGGGGTTCTCCTGATCCAGCGTTGGGAGAGGGAAGGAAGCGCCCCACCATCTCCAGCAACTGCGCCACCGACACGGGCTTGCGCAGGTAGGCCACCGCGCCCTCGGGCTGGAAGGGGCTGCCGGACAGCACGACGATGGGCACGTCCACCAGCAGGCGCTCCTGCGACAGCCGCAGGAGGAAGGACTGGCCGTCCATCACCGGCATCATCAAATCCAGCAGCACCAGGTCCGGACGCTCATGGCACGAGAGCCACGCCCACGCGTCCTCGCCGTGCACGCATTGCTCGACGCGATAACCCTCCATCTCCAGAAGGGTGCTGACCGCGTCTCGAATGTCTTCCTCGTCCTCGATCAAGAGGATCAAGGGGGCACTGTCTGACGACATGAAGGTCTCCACTCGCTCCCCGCCACGCGCGAACACCGTCGTGGCCATCTGGCCTCCCCCCCGAGGAACGGAGGGTAAGTGCCGTCAGCGCAAAGCGGGAGGGGAGTTGACACCGTGAATGCATCACGGCCGGTCAACCCCTCGCAGATGCATCAGGACTTCATCTCGCTGGCCGCACGCCTGCTGCTCCGTCCGGTTTCGGACATGCGCCTCCACGGCTTCCCTTACGCCCGGGGCAACCCCACCCCATATCGCGCCAGGTCCTCCGGCGTGTTCACGTTCACCAGCGCGCGCAGCCGCGGGTCCACCGCGCGCAACGCGGCCTCCGGCAACGTCCGCGTGCGGAACCGCGACAGCACCTGCCGCATCGACGGTTCCTCCGCGAGCGCCCCACCCCACCGCGTCACCAGCGCCGCGCGGTAGGCGGCGAACAGCGGCTCCCAACGTCCCTCGCGCTCGAAGCACACCGCGTCCACGTCCTCCGCCCGCGCGTCCAGCACCACCCGCGCCGCGGCCTCCGTGACGAACGGCATGTCACACGCCACCGTGAACACCCACGGCGTGCGCGCCGCGCCCAACGCCGCGTGCACGCCTCCCGGCGCCCCCTTGCCCGGCACCACGTCCGCCACCGTGCGCACCCCGAAGCGCGCATAGGGCTGCGGCGCGTTCGCCACCAGCAGCACGTCCCCGAAGCGCGGCGCGAACTCCAGCAGGCGCTCCAGCACCGTGCGCCCGTCCACCGTCAGCAGCCCCTTGGCCACGCCGCCCAGCCGGGCGCCCTGCCCGCCTGCCAGGAGGCCCAGCGTCACGTCGGGAAAGGTCGCGCCTTCAGCCATCTCCGCGCGACCCTACACAGCTTTCCCGCCTTCCAGGTTGGCCGCCGCTGTCTGGAGAGCATGTGACTCCCTGGGCTCCGCCTGACCCGGGAGGGAGGGAGCAACCGCCTTCCCACGTCCCCCCGTGGACAAGCGCCGCACGCCCAAGCGTAGAGTCCCGCCTCCGACGCATGCCGCTGACTCCCCTCCCCGCCGCGCGAATGGCCGCGCTCGAAGCCCTCGCGCCCGCGGCCCCTACGCCGCTTCCCTTGCTGGAAGCCCATGGGCGGTTCCTCGCGAGCCGTGTCGTCGCCTCGCGTGCGCTGCCCGGCTGTGACAACTCCGCCATGGATGGCTGGGCCGTGCGCGCCGAGGAGACGCGCGGCGCCCAGCGCGACCGCCCCGCGCGCCTGCGCATCGTGGACACCGTCTACGCGGGCCACCTTCCCCGCCGCGCACTCCAGCCCGGCGAGGCCGCGCGCGTCTTCACCGGCGCCCCGCTCTCCCCGGGCGCGGACGCCGTCGTCCGCCAGGAGGCCGCGCGCCCCACCGACGATGGCGCCCACGTGGACCTCTTCGTCTCTGTCCTGCCCGGCCACGACCTGCGCCGCGCCGGGGAAGAGGTGATGCCGGGCGCACCGCTCTTCGCCGCCGGCCAGCGCGTGGACGCCACCGTGCTCGGCGTGCTCGCGTCCCTGGGCGAGGCCACCGTGCTCGTGCGCCCCGCGCCGCGCGTGGCCGTCCTCGCCACCGGAGACGAGCTCGTCGCCCCCGGCCAGCCCGCCCTGCCCCACCAGGTCTTCGAGAGCAACCGCGTGCTCGTGGCCGCACTCGCCCGCGAGGCCGGCGCGGACGTCACGCACCTGGCCCGCTCGCGCGACGACGAACAGGAGCTGCTCTCTCACCTGGAGCGGCTGGCGCCCCAGGTGGACGTGCTCATCACCACCGGCGGCGCGTCCGTGGGGGACAGGGACTGCGTGAAGCGCGTGCTCGCGCGGATGGGCGCGCGCTTCCTCGTGGATGGCGTGGCCCTCAAGCCCGGCAAGCCCGTGGCCGTGGCCCGCCTGGGAAATACCGCCGTCGTCGTGCTGCCCGGCAACCCGGGCGCCGCCACCGTCGCGTTTGATCAATTCGCGCGCCCGCTGCTCTTCAAGCACCAGGGCGTGCTCGAGCAGCGCCGCGTCGTCCGGGCCCGGCTCTCCGAGGGCCGCCACAAGCAGGCGGGCCTCACGTACCTCGTCACGGTCGCCGCGCTCGAAACCCGCGACGACGGCCCCGAACCCTGGGCCCGCCTGCGTCCCCAGGGCGCCGGTCAGATTCTGCAGAACGTCGCCGCCCGGGGTTGGGCCGTGCTGCCCGCGGGCCGCGCCGACTTCGCGCAAGGCGACTCCGTGGACGTGCAGCTCTTTGATCCGCCGGACTTCCAGGCCGTGGAGGCCGCGTGAAGGCGCCCCCCATGCTCGGCATCATCGGGTGGTCCGGCGCCGGCAAGACGACGCTGCTGGAGCGGCTCGTCCCCGAGCTGACGTCGCGCGCCCTGCGCGTGGCCTGCGTGAAGCACTCGTCGGATGATCATCCGCTCCACCGCGCCGGCAGCGACAGCGCGCGGGCCCAGCACGCGGGCGCGGCGCTCGTCGGCTTCGCCACCCCGCACGGCACGCAGCTCACCACCGCCGAAGCCCTGTCCCCCGCGCACCTCGCCCGCTACGCGGACGCCGTGGACCTGGTGCTCGTGGAGGGCTGGAAGGACGGGCCCCTGCCGAAGCTGGAGGTGTGGCGCGAGGGCCTGGGCGCGCCGCTCGCCGCGTCCCGCCCGGACGTGCTCGCGGTGGTGACGGACGCGTCCGTGCTCCCCGAGTCCCTCGCTGGCCTCCCGCGCCTGCCCTCCCGCGACGCGCGCGCCGTCGCGGACTTCATCGTCGCGTGGCTCCGCGAGGCCGCGAGGCCGCCGCGCCCCCCCGGCGCCGGACGCGCCGAGCTGAAGGGCCTCACCCACCGTCCGGTGCGCCGCTTTGACGGAGCGACCCTGCGCGCCGCCGAGGACGACCGCATCGCCGTGGAGGAGCCGCTGGAGATCCGTGTCAGCGGCGACACGGTCGCCACGACGATGCGAACTCCAGGCCAGGATCGCGAGCTCGCCGTGGGCTTCCTCTTTGGCGAGGGCATCCTGATGGATGGTGACGACCTGGGCAGCCTCTTCCACTGCGGCCACCCCGGCGAGGAAGGCTTCGGCAACGTGCTGGAGGTCACCCCCGCTTCCGGCGCCGTGCTCGACCTGGAGCGGGTGGCCGCGACGCGCCGTGGAACGCTCACGACCTCCGCGTGCGGCGTGTGCGGCCGGCGCACCGTGGACGACCTCCTGGCCACCTGCGCCCCCGTCGCGCCCGGCCCCGTGCTCTCCGCCCACACCGTGGCCCGCGCCACCGAACGCCTGCGCGCCGTGCAGCACAACTTCGAGCACACCGGCGGTGTCCACGCCGCCGCCGCGCTGGACGCGAACGGCGAGCTGCTCGCCGCCAGCGAGGACGTGGGCCGCCACAACGCGGTGGACAAGGTCGTGGGCGCGCTGGTGCTCGCACGCGCCGTACGGGCCCCGCGCCGCCTCCCCGTCCCGCCCTTCCCGGCCGCCCCCACGGTCCTCGCCGTCAGCGGCCGCGCCAGCTTCGAAATCGTGCAGAAGGCCGCCCGCGCCCGCATCCCCGTCGTCGTCAGCGTCTCCGCGGCCAGCTCGCTCGCCATCGACCTGGCCCTGCGTTCCGGCATGACGCTGGCTGCGTTCTCAAGGAACGGCCGCTGCAACGTCTACACCGGTGCGGAGCGACTGGGTCCTACACCGCCAACCTCGTGGAACCCTTGAGAATGTCCCTCAAGGCTCCTGCCGGGAAGCACCGATGCATCCACCTGTCAGACCGGCATCGTACATGCAGTCACCCCAGGCTCCGACAGCGCCGGACACCGGGGGACGATCCACGGTCGCGGTCGTACCTCAATGTGTCATCAGCCCGTTTGCTGCATCGGTCCCCGGCCGGGGGCCTCCAAGGATTCACCTGATGTCACGTCTTTCTTGCTGAGCGACGGTTGCGCCGCGACGCACAATTTGGCAATCTCACATTTCCTTCTGGTTAAACTTTTCTAGCCATGACGGCATCCTCTGCGAAACCTGAAGGTTTGGAGCAGAGGGGGGTGGACACGATGAGCAGTGCAACTGCAGGCGCCGAGGTCAAGGCAGCTCCGTCGACGGCTCCGTTGACGGGAAGCGCGCCCTCGGACGAGGCCACGGATCCGCCGCGACTGGCACCCGGCTTCGCGGCGAAGCTGAACCTCACCGTTGACCTGGTGTTGCTGGTGGGCGTGCTGCTGGGCACCGCGTGGATGCAGGGCGGCCGGACGCTGCCGCTGGGCTGGGAGCTGCCGGGCATGGTGCTGACGGCCGTGCTGGTGTGGCTCATCACGGGCACCGCGCTGTGCCTCTACGACTCGCGCTTCGCCGAGCGCAGCAAGCTGGACCACGTGGCGCTGGTGTCCGTCACCACGCTGGCCGTCGTGACGGTGCAGGCGGTGCTGGAATTGGCCATGCCGACGGCCGCGCAGGTGGGCGTGGCGCCGCTGCTGGTGGTGTTCTGGCCGGTGGCGCTGCTCCTGCGGCTGGGCGTCTTCCGCCAGGTGGCGTCGCAGGAGGCCCCCACGGAGGAGGTGCTCATCGTCGGCACCGGCGCCATGGGCCGCTACACCGGCGAGGACCTGCTGGGCCGCGGCCGTCACAAGATTTTGGGCTACGTGCGCTTCCCGGAGGACCACGCCTCCGGCGACAGCCTGCCCGCGCAGGTGCTGGGGCCCGCGGACGAGCTGGAGCGCCTCTTGCGCACGCTGCCGGTGAGCGAGGTCTACATCGCCGGCAACACGCTGAAGCAGGGCGAGTCCATGCAGGCGGCCATCAAGCTGGCGGAGCGCTTCGGCGTGCCGTTCGCGCTGCCCGCGCACTCCTTCCGCCTGGACCGCGCCCGCCCGGTGGAGTCCCGCGCGGTGGCGGACGGCTACCTGCACTTCGCGGCGGTGGCGCCCAAGCCGCACCAGATGGCCATGAAGCGCCTGTTCGACATCGCGGTGTCCGCGGTGGCGCTGTGGATGCTGCTGCCGCTCTTCCTGGCGGTGGCGGCGGCCATCAAGTTCACCTCGCGCGGCCCCGTCTTCTTCAAGCAGCTGCGCACCGGTCAGCACGGCAAGCCGTTCTACATGCTGAAGTTCCGCTCCATGGTGGTGAACGCGGAGGAGCTCAAGGAGCGGCTGGCCGCGCAGAACGAGCAGACCGGCCCCGTCTTCAAGATGAAGAACGACCCGCGCATCACCGGCATCGGTCGGTTCATCCGCAAGTTCTCCATCGACGAGCTGCCCCAGTTCCTCAACGTGCTGCGCGGTGAGATGAGCATCGTGGGCCCGCGCCCGCCGGTGCCCAGCGAGGTCGCCAAGTACGAGACGTGGCAGCGCCGCCGGCTGTCGGTGCGCCCGGGTCTCACCTGCATCTGGCAGGTGTCCGGACGCAACCAGATCTCCTTCGAGCAGTGGATGTACCTGGACATGCAGTACATCGACCACTGGAGCCTCACCGGCGACCTGCGGCTGCTGCTGCAGACGGTGCCGGTGGTCATCACGGGTCGCGGAGCAAGCTAGCGACCCTGGCCGTTTCCCCGGGCCCGGCGTTGACGCGCCGGGCCCGCTTGTCTTTCTATGGGGCGGGCCTTCCCCCCTTGAGCGCGCAGCATCCCCGAAGGCCCGCGTCTCCATGACCGTGAACAGCCACAACCCCCCTCCCGCAGCTGTTGAAGACGGCGCGCGCGCGAATGAAGTCCGCGGCGCGGTGCGCAGCACCCTGCAACTCGGCGGCTCGCTGATGGTGACGTACGCCATCGCCCTGGGCATCCGCGCGCTGATGCCGCGCTACCTGGGGCCGGAGGCGTTCGGTTACTTCAACTGGTCGGAGGCCTTCGCGGCCACGTTCTTCGTGGCCACCAACCTGGGCCTGGAGACGTACATCCGCAAGGAGGTGCCGGTCCGCCCGGAGCACGCGAGCGACTTCTTCGGCACCACCATGCTGCTGCGCCTGGCCATGACGCTGATCCTCATGGTCGCGCTGGCGCTGGTGCTCCACCACACCGGCGAGCCTCCGGAGGTGCAGCACCTGGTGCAGTGGTTCGCGCTCGCGCAGTCGCTCATCGTCGTCAACGCCTCCATGGCCGCGCTGCTGCACTCCAAGGGCAAGGTCGCGGGCCTGTCGGTCTCCAACGTCATCACCAAGATTGTGTGGGGCGGGGGCCTGGCGCTGATGGCCGCGCTGGGCGTGGGCATCCAGTGGCTGGCCGTGCCCATGGTGGTGTCCGAGGCGGTGAAGCTCGTCATCAGCTGGCGCCTGGCGAAGGTGCACCTGGGGCTGAAGTTCCGCATCGACCTGCCCGCGACGAAGAAGGTGATGAAGGCGTGCCTGCCGTTCTTCCTCACCGCGGCGGCGCTCGCGTGCAACGGCCGCACGGACATGTCGCTGTTGGGCAAGCTCGCGACCAAGGAAGAGGTGGGCTGGTACGGCGGCGCGTTCAGCATCGCGGGGCTCACCTTCCTCATCAGCCCCATCTTCGGTTGGGTGCTGATGCCCATGATGTCGCGCGCCGCGGCGCGCTCGCCCGAGGAGCTGTCGCACCTGACGCGCCGCTCGCTGGAGGGCGTGCTCGCCTTCACCGTGCCGGTGATGATGGCCATGGTGCTGGGCGCGGACCTCTGGGTGCGCATCATGTGCGGCCCCGGCTTCGAGCCCGCGGCGCTGCCCCTGCGCGTGCTGTCGCCCATCTTCGTGATGGCCTACGTCACCATGGTCAGCAGCATCTGGCTCACCATGTCCAACAAGGAGTGGTGGGTGACGCTCGCGGCCACGATGGGCGCGGTGGTGAACCCGCTGCTCAATCTGGCGCTCATCCCCTGGCTGTACGGCCGCATGGGGCCGTCCGGCGGCGCCACCGCCACCGCGCTGTCCATGTTCTTCACGGAGGTCATCGTCACCGTGCTGTTCCTGAGCCGCATGGGAAGGAACTCCTTTGACCGGCGTTCGCTGGTCATGGTGGCCAAGACGGCGGCGGTGTGCGGCGTGTGCGTGGCCCTGGACCGCTTCCTCGTGGGCAGCGTGTCCGCGTGGCCCCGGCTGGGGCTGACGGCCAGCACCTACGTGGCCGGCGTGCTGCTGACCGGCGCCATCCGCCCCGCGGAGCTGCTCCAGGTGGTACGCATGGCGCGGCAGCGGGGAAAGGCTGCCCCTGTCGAGGTGGTCGTCACGGCCACCCCCACCGCGTGAGGCGCCCGAGCACCATGCCGTCCCGTCCGTCCCGATTCCGCGGTCCCGTCTTCAGCGCGTTCGCGCGCCAAGGCCTGTTGCTCGGCGTATTGCTCCTGGGGCCCGCGTGCAGCGGCCTGGGCAAGTACACCTGGGTGAACGAGTACCAGGAGAAGCCGCCCGCCTCCGACGCGGCCTATCAAATCGTCCCCGGCGACGTGCTCAACGTGCGGGTGTGGGGCCAGGAGGCGCTCACCACGCGCGCGAAGGTGCGCGAGGACGGCCGCATCAGCCTCACCTTCCTGGACGACGTGGAGGCCGCGGGCCACACGCCGGCCCTGCTGGCGCAGCAGATCCAGACGCGGCTGAAGGACTTCATCAACCACCCCGTCGTCACGGTGTCGCTGGAGGAAGCGCGGCCCATGTCGGTGACGATGCTGGGAGAAGTGGCCAACGTGGGCGCGCACGTGCTGGACCCGGGCGCGACGCTGCTCCAGGCGCTGGGCGCCGCGGGCAGCTTCACCGACTACGCCCACCGCGACCGCATCTTCGTGCTGCGCCGGGAGGACCCGCAGGCGGAGGAGCCCCTGCGCATCCGCGTGAAGTACGAGGACCTCATCCGTGGCGAGGGCCGCGCGGCGGCCTTCCGCCTGCGCCCCGGCGACGTGGTGGTGGTGGAATAGCCCGTGCTGGACGCGGCCCTCGCGACCCTGTGGCTGGAGGTGGCCTCCGCCTCCGTGACCTATGAAGCGGCGGCGCGCGTGGACACGCGCCTGCGCTCCATGGAGGCGCAGGCCACCGCCACGGACGTGCCCCCTGTCGCGGGGGACATGGACCTCGTCCCGCTGCTGGGCCTGAAGCTGGATGACGGCAGCGCGGTGGCGCAGCTGGAGTACGCGCCGCGCATCTCCTTCCGCGAGGCCACCACCCACCCGCGCACGGAGGTGCAGCACGTGGGGCGCCTCCGGGGGGACTGGCGGCCCCAGCGCGGCCTCACCCTGCACGGCACCCAGGAGTTCGTGCTGGGCCAGGTGAACCTCTTCACCAACCTGCCCCTGGGCGGCAGCCTGGACGACCCGGACACGGCGCTGCCGGGCGACACCGCGGGGGACATCCCCATCCAGCCGCTGCCGGACGGCGCGGACAGCGTGTACTTCCTGTCCTCGCTGACGACGCTCGCGGCGGAGACGGTGTGGCTGGGCCCGGGGCTGCGGCTGTCGGGCAGCGCGGGCTTCTCCGCCAGCGGCGGCCTGGACGCCACGGCGCAGGAGGCGGTGCCCTTCCAGTACGGCCCGCGCGCGCAGGCGTCGCTCGGCTGGGCGCCCGCGCCCCGGCACACGCTGGCCACCACGGTGGGCTTCACGAACTCGCGCTTCTCCACCGGCGCCAGCGCCATGGTCTCCACCCTGACGGGCGCGTGGACGCACCGGCTGGACCGGCGCTCGTCGCTGGAGGCGGGGGTGGGTGTGGGCGTGGCGTACTCCGTGCGCGCGACGGAGGACGCTGCCGCCCCGGACGACGGCACCGGGGCCACCCCGTCAGGTGGGAGGCGGGTGGGGACCTTCCAGGTGGGGGATGCGCCGGAGGTGGAGCCTCCCGCGCGGCTGGACCTGCTGCCGGACCTGACGCTGGCGTGGTCGCACCGGGTGCCGTCGCGGGCGGCGGACTTCAACGGCCGGGTGGCGGCGCGGGTGACGCCCTTCGTGGACCGGCTGACGGGTCTGGTGTACCCGAGGGCGGACCTGACCCTGAATGGTACCTGGACGCTGGGGCCTCGCGTGCGGCTGTCGGGGACGGCGGGCTCCGCGTTCGCGGTGGGCGGCGCGGTGGGGGACCGGCAGGTGGTGGGAGGTGTGGGCGCCAGCTGGACGGTGTCACGGTGGGTGTCATTGGAGGCGGACACGCGGACCGCGTGGACTCGCTCGCCCGACGTGGAAGCGGCCCGCATGGTGTGGTCCGCGACGCTGGGACTGTCGGTGCGGCAAACTGGTATCCTCTGAGGCTCCCGACATGGCGAAGCTCATCCTCCTGTCTGTCCTCATTGCCACCATCGCGCTGCCCGGAGCGGCCGCGCGGGACGTGAATCCCTGGCGGGGGATGAAGAAGGCCATTTTGTGGGTGGCCCTCTTCAACATCGCGTACGCATACGGCGTGCTCGTGCTCGTGCCCAGGTACGGGTTCGGGTGAGGGAAGGAAAGGCATTCGACGTGATGGAGCTCCAACAGCTCACGGTCCTCCTCGTGGAGGACTCACCGATGTTCCGCGCCATGCTGGGCGACATGCTCCGCGACCTGGGCGTGAAGAACGTGGTGGAGAAGCCCAACGGCAAGTCCGCGATGGAGTACCTCCAGGGCCCGGAGAAGCCGGACCTGGTGTGCCTGGACCTGACGTTGCCGGACGTGTCCGGCTATGACGTCTGCGAGCACATCCGCCGCACGCCGGCGGGCGGCGTGCGGCGGACGTGCGGCGGACCTCATCGACTGGGGCTTCCTCTTCGACGGGCTGGGCTTCGTGCGCCGGGCAATCTTCCGGCACTGGTTCCTGGGCCTGTGCATCATCGCGGTGATGAGCGGCCTGGGTTCGCTGGCGGCGAAGCTGATGCCGCGCAAGTACCACGTCGAAACGCGGATGCTGACGTACCGCAACCTCATCATCTCCTCGCTGGTGAACCCCGGGCGCTCCATCCCGATGGAAGCGGATCAGCCCACGCGCGCCGCGTGGGAGATGGTGCTCAGCCGCGGCAACCTCAAGTCCGTCATCAAGAACGCGAAGCTCGTCGAGTACTGGGACCACATGCGCTCGCCCTTGAGCCGCATGAAGGAGCAGCTCCTGAAGAAGCCGCCGCCGCCCATGTCCGACGAGGACAAGGAGGAGGCGCTCATCGCCATGTTGGAGGGCAGCCTCAACGTGATGGCGGAGGGCGGCTCCGGCACGGTGACCATCGGCGTGGACTGGAGCGACCCGCAGCTGGCCTTCAACATCGTGGAGGCCGCGTCGCAGAACTTCCTCGACATGCGCCACGACTCGGAGATGGGCGCCATCACCGAGGCCGTCAACATCCTGAAGACGCAGGTGGGCAACGAGGCGGGGAACATCAAGCAGGCCATCACCGACCTGGAGCGCGCGGTGAAGCAGGCGGACGCGCGCCGCAAGAAGAAGGAAGCGGACCCCAAGGCGGCCAGCGCGCGGCAGGCGCTGGTGCAGACGGACCACGCGCTCGCGCAGCTGAAGTTCCTGGTGCAGGCGAAGCGCCGGGCCATCCGCGACGTGGAGGAGTTCAGGAGCCGCAGGCTCGCGGAGCTGCGGGCGCAGCTCACCGAACAGCGCGTCGTCTTCTCGCCGCAGCACCCCGTCATCGTGGACCTGGAGCAGCGCGTGGCCGCGATGCAGCAGGACACGCCGCAGCTCATCGGCCTGCGGGCGGAGGAGCAGTCGCTCATCCAGGAGTACCTGCGCATGGGCGGCACGGACGTGGACTCCGCCACCGAAGGCTCCAGCCTGGCGCTGGGCGGCACGCCCATGGCGGGCGCGCTGCTGGGCACACCGGATGATCCGGAGGTGGCGGTGGCGTCGGACCGGCTGCGCATGGTGGTGATGCGGCACCAGGAGAAGATCCGCCGGCTGGACCTGGCGCAGACGGAGCTGGAGATTTCCAAGGCGTCCATGAAGCACCGCTACAGCGTGCTGATGCCGGCGCTGTTCCCGGAGAAGCCGTCCAAGCCGAACCCGAAGCTCATCGCCATCGCGGGTGTGGTGGGCGGGGTGGCGCTGGCGGTGTTCGCGGCGGTGGCGTTGGACATCCTGCGCCGCCGGGTGCTGGAGCGCTGGCAGGTGGAGCGGCTGTTGAAGTTGCCGGTGCTGGCGGAGCTGGAACGGCGCTGAAGGTTCAAGCGCGTGCTCGCCCTGAAGCGGCGCGCGTGGGGGTGACACTGTGACGGTCTGGACCTGGGTGGACGTGGCGCTGTGTGTGGGGCTCTTGCCGGTGGCGGGAGGCTGCGGCTATCTGCTGCTCCTGACGCTCCTGTCGGGACGCAAGGCGGCGCCGGTGCCGCCGTCGCCCGTGGTGCGGAAGTTCGACGTGGTGATTCCGTCGCACAACGAGGAGCTGGGCATTGCCCGGACGGTGGCGAACCTGTCCGCGGTGGACTACCCCACGCACCTGCGGCGCATCATCGTCGTGGCGGACAACTGTTCGGACGCGACGGCGCAAAAGGCGCGCGAGGCGGGCGCCACGGTGCTGGAGCGCCAGGACGCGGAGAAGCGCGGCAAGGGCTACGCGCTGGCGCACGCCTTCGAGCGCAGCCAGAAGGACGGCTTCGCGGACGCGGTGGTGGTGGTGGACGCGGACACGGTGGTGACGCCCAACCTGCTGCACGCGTTCTCCCGCCGGCTGGAGGACGGGGCGCACGCGGCGCAGGCGCACTACGGGGTGATGAACCCCACGGCGTCGTGGCGCACGCGGCTGATGACCATCGCGCTGGGCATGTTCCACCGGGTGCGCTCCATGGGGCGCGAGCGGATGGGTGTGTCCTGCGGCCTGCGCGGCAACGGCATGTGCTTCACGCACGAGGTGCTGAAGCAGGTGCCGCACGACGCGTTCAGCGTGGTGGAGGACCTGGAGTACGGCATCCGCCTGGCGCGCAAGGGGCACCGCGTGCACTACGCCTGGGAGGCGGAGGTGCTGGGGGAGATGGTGACGGCGGAGAAGCAGAGCCGCTCGCAGCGTCAGCGCTGGGAGGGTGGGCGTGCGCAGATGCGCAAGCTGCACGGCTGGCCGCTGCTCAGCGACGCGCTGAAGCAGAAGAGCGGGCTCCTGTTCGACCTGTCCATGGACGTGCTGGTGCCGCCCCTGAGCCAGCTGGTGCTGGCGACGGTGGCGGGCTCGGTGCTGGCGGCCGGGGTGGTGTGGCTGTCGGGCGGCACGGCGGTGGCGGCCTCGGCGCTGGCGTCGTTCGGGCTGATGTCGCTGGCGCTGTACGTGCTGCGCGGCTGGTGGGTGTCCGGCGTGGGCGCTCGCGGCCTGCTGGACCTGGCGTGGGCGCCCATCTACGTCGTGTGGAAGGTGTGGCTGATGGTGCGAGGCCCCGGCGCGGAGAAGCGCGGCGAGTGGGTGCGCACCACGCGTGAGGCGGAGCGGCCGTAGCGCGCCGCCCCCGCGCGCAAGTCAGGTGCCGACGGCGGTGGACCGTCGGCGCGGGCTTCGCGCGGAGGCAGGTGCTGAAGCGCGGGGCTTGCGTGGGGCCACCGCCCCCGAAGCCCCGAGTGACGCCTGGATGGGGCACACGGTGTCCGGCCCGCAGAACCCTTCGACCATCAGGGTGGTGATGGCGCGGCGCATGCGGCGCAGGTCGTCGATGCGTGCGTCGATGACCTGCACCTTCGCTTCAGCAAAGCGCGCCACCTCGCGGGTGGGGGTGCCCCGCAGGTCGGACATGGCGAGCACCGCGGAGACCTCCCGCAGGGAGAAGCCCAGCTCCTGCACGCGGCGGATGAAGCGCACGCGGATGGCGGCGTCCGGGCCGTACAGGCGCTGACCGCTCTCACTGCGCTCCAGGGGCACGAGCAGCTTGCGCCGCTCGTAGAAGCGCAGCGTGGACAGCTTCACGCCCGCGGCGTGCGCCAATGCGCCAATCCTCAAGGGAGCAGCTTCAACCGACCGTCGAGGGGATGCCACCACGCCACCTCCTGGCGCCCAGGATGGCACCCCCCTGCGCGAACATCCACGCCAGCTCCAGCACGAGGAACCCGACGAGCGCCTGCGTCGCCCCCTGCGAGAGCGCCACCAGCATCCACGTGGAGAACAGCGCCCGGCCCACGGTGTCCATGGCGCCATGGAACGCGGTGGGCCGGAATATCCGCACCACCGACCACAGCGTCACGATGGTGCCGAACAGGGTGACGAAGAACAGGTGCGTGGGCGTGAACGCGGGAAGGGGCTCACCGCCCAGGGACAGCGCGTGGTGCAGTTGCTGGACACCCGCGAGCACCGCCGCCGCCGTCCACGGTGTGGCGAAGGGGACGGTGACGACGAAGTCATACAGCGCACTGGCCAGGACGACGCGACGGACCACGGAGGAGTCAGGGTTCATGTCCAGAACCCTAACCCCTGCACCTTGGTGCAGAGGCAAGGGCCCCGCGCGCTTCAGTCCGCCAGCGGCATCCCGAAGTCCGGCTGTCCGCGCTCGCCGGACACCCAGCGGTAGACCTCCAGGACCTGCTCCGCCTTCGCGCGCCAGGTGAAGTGCTTCTGGATGCGCGCCCGCGCGCGCTCACCCATGGGGCCAATCACGGACGGATCCGCCACCAGCTTCTCCAGCACCCCGCGCACGCGCAGCACGATTTCGTCCGGCGTGCCCATGGGGATGGCGAAGCCCGTGGACGGGCTCACGATTTCGCCCGGACCGCCGTAGTCCATCACGATGGGCACCAGCCCCAGCGCCATCGCCTCGGCCACCACCGCGCCGCCGAACTCGCGCACGCTCGGGAAGCCGAAGATGTGGTTCTTCGCCAGCCGCCCCTGCAGTTCCTGGTGCTTCACCCAGCCGGCGAACGTCACCCCGTTCTCCAGCCCGCCCCTTGCCACCTGCGCGCGCAGGTTCTGCATCTCCGCGCCGTCGCCAATGAGCTCCACCACCACCTTGCCCTCGCGCACCAGCGGCGCCGCCGCGTCGATGAGCATCGCCATGCCCTTGTACGGCACGAAGCGCCCCACGAACGCCACCCGCAGCGGCAGCCCCGTGGGCGCCTCCGCCTTGGACGCGCCGAAGCGCCGCACGTCGATGGCGTTCTCCGGGATGTAGACCGTCTTGTCCTGGTACTCCGCCGCCAGCTGCGAGCGCGTCGCCCGCGAGCCCATCATCAGCGCCGCCGCGTGCTTGCGCGTCGACTTGTAGAAGGGCATCAGCTTGTAGACATCCCGGATGTAGCTCAGCCACTCACGCTCACGCACGCGCGCGTCCCCGAAGCCCTTGGGCCACGGCAGGCCGCCGTTCATGGGCCCCATCACGAAGGGCACCCCCGCCTCCGCGCACCGCGCCGCCAGCGTGCTGGGCGTCGTGGGGCTGATGGGCGTGTAGCGGTGCACCACGTCGAATTCCTTGGCGCGGATGCGGTCCCCGAAGCGCCGCCAGAGCAGCTCCTCGAAGTAGTAGTAGGGCAGCACGCTCAGCGCCGTGGCCGTCGTCCAGCCCACGCCCGCGCGGCCTCGCAGCACCTCGCCCACCTTCTCCAGCGGGCGCTCCACCGGCGTGGAGTCCAGGGCCGTGAAGTCCTTTGCCTCCACCAGCCCCTGCTTGAGGATGTTCTCGCGGTTTCGCACCTGGGTGACCAGGTGGACGTCCGCCACCTCGGCCAGCGCCCGGGCCAGGGACCAGCCTTCCAGGGGAACGCTCACCCAGTCGGGGTTGCACAGCTCAGCAATCAGGAGGACACGGGGTCGGGAGCCAGCCATACAGCATCCGCATCTATCCCAACCCGGGCCCGGGATATAGCCTCCCCCCTCTCCGTCCGATGACCTCCGCACCTTCCCGCGCCGCCTGGCTCCAGTACATCGTGATGATCGCCGGGCTGGGGCTCGTCACCGTGGGTGCCGCCGCGGTGGGTGACGGCAACCCCGTCGTCACGCTGGCGCCCGTGCTGGCCGTCACCGTGGCGTGGGTCATCTGGAAGGTGCCGCTGCGCTACCTGGCGATCACGGTGCTCTACCTGGTGCTCGCGGTGGACTACACGCCCGAGCGGCCCCAGTCGATGTTCTGGCCCTCGCCCCTGTTCCCCCTGGGCAAGCTGCTGTTCACCCAACTCCACGAGTTGGTAGGCATTGGTGCGCTGAGGTTCCCGCTCATCGACGGGCTCATCATCGGGTCCATTGGGATTGGCATCTGGCGGCGGGCCACGAAGTCCACCATCGATCCGCCCGTCGTGCCCATCCCCCGTCCGCTGGCGGTGGTGCTGGCGATTTCGTTCTTCTCCATCATGTGGATGGAGGTGTGGGGCATCGTCCGGGGCGGGGACATCAAGAACTCGCTGTGGCAGTGGCACCAGGCCGCGGTGCTGCCGCTGGTGGCGGTGATGTACCACTACAGCCTGCGCGGGCCGGAGGACTGGCCGCTGGTGGCGCGCACCATCATCCTGGCGGCGCTCACCAAGTCCGCGGTGAGCACGTACTTCGCGCTCGTGGTCATCCCGGCGCAGGGGTTGGAGGTCGAGTACACGACCTGTCACTCGGACTCGATGACGTTCATCTTCGCCATCACGGTGTGCATCGCGCGGTGGCTGGAGCGGCCGAAGTCCGGCCACGCCATCCGGGGCCTCCTCATCATCGTGCTGGTATTCATCGGGATGTTCTTCAACGACCGACGGCTCGCGTACGTGAGCCTCGTGGGTGGGCTCGCGGCGGCGTACTTCTTCAACCCGTGGACGCCGCTGAAGCGGTTCATCACGCGCGGGCTCCTGGCGTGTTCGCCGCTGCTGGTCGTGTACTTCCTGGTGGGGTGGAGCTCGAACAGCAGCGTGTTCAAGCCGGTGGCGACCTTCCGCTCCATCATCGAGGGTCAGCACGCGGAAGGAGAGCTGGACTACCGCGACATCGAGAACCTGAACCTCATCGCGACGTGGAACACCAACCCGGTGTTCGGCACGGGCTACGGGCACGAGTTCCTGGAGCCCTACCCGCTGCCCAACATCGCGTTCATCTTCCCCACGTACCGCTTCCATCCGCACAACTCGCTGTTGGGGCTGCTGGCCTTCGGCGGGTGGTTCGGGTTCACGGGCGTGTGGATGTATCTGGTGGTGACGGTGTACCTGGCGGCGCGCTCGTACCACCGGGCCTATTCGGCGGAGCACCGCACCGCGTGTCTGTGCATCGTGGGCGTGGTCGCGTCGTACCTGAACCAGGTGTTCGGAGACATGGGCATCATCTCGTACATCTGCACGTTCCAGGTGGCCGTGATGTCCGCCCTCTCCGGCAAGCTGGCCATGGTCACCGGAGCGTGGCCCTGGCCCCAGCGGGAACAGGTGCTGGGATTGACCCGCGCTCCGGAACCGCAGCCCGTGGAAGCGGACGCCGGCCAGGTGGCGTGACGGCGAGCGGGCCGATCACCCGCACCCGCCTTCCCTGCCCGGCTGTCCTCCGTCCGGCCTTTGACCTTCCGCGTCAGCACCGGTGGACAGCCCCTCTTCAAGATGATTGTTTGTCCTCAAATAATTTGAACTGGGACTGGGGAGTGTCGCCGTGCGCCGTTCCGTGCCGCCGTGGATGGGGATGTGCTTGCTGTTGGGGCCCGTGGGGGCCTTCGCGCTGGACGCGGGGGTGACGCCGCCCCCGGCGGAGGTGGCCCGGAGCGCTCCGGAGTGGCTGCCGCCCGGGCTCTTCACCCGCCCGCTGTGGGTGCTGGAGACGTGGCAGTGGCTGGGGCTCGCGGTGCTGCTCGCGGGCGCGTGGGTGCTGGGCCAGCTGGGCGAAGCGCTGGTGCTGCGCCTGGGGTCCCGCGCCGCCGGGCTGACGAAGTCCGGCTGGGATGACGAACTGCTCGCCGCGGGCCGGGGGACGATGCGCCACGTGCTGGGCGCGACGGTGGCGGCGGCGGGCGCGCGGTTCCTGATGCTGCCCCCTGCCGGACAGGGCGCGGTGGACCTGGGCGCGCGCTCCATCATCATCGTCGCGGCGGCGCTGTTCCTCCTGCGCTTCTTCACCCGCGCCGCCCGGTTCCTGGAGCAGAAGGTGGCCCGGTCCCCGGAGGGCACCGACGTGGCGCGCGTGCGCGGGCTGCGCACCCAGCTGTCCATCCTGCGCCGCGTGGTGGAGGTGGCCGTGGTGCTGGTGGCCGCGTCGCTCCTGCTCCTTCAATTCGAGGCGGTGCGCAACGTGGGCGTGTCCCTGCTCGCGTCCGCCGGCATCGCGGGCCTGGTGATTGGCCTCGCCGCGCAGAAGTCCATCTCCACGCTGCTCGCGGGCATCCAGCTGTCCATCACCCAGCCCATCCGCATCGGGGACACGGTCATCGTGGAGAACGAGTGGGGCTGGGTGGAGGAGATCACCCTCACCTACGTCGTCGTGAAGGTGTGGGATTTGCGCCGGCTGGTCATCCCCATCACCCACTTCCTGGAGAAGCCCTTCCAGAACTGGAGCAAGGTGTCGCCCGACATCCTGGGCACCGCGGAGCTCTTCGTGGACTTCCGCACCCACGTGCCGTCCATGCGCGCGGAACTCCAGCGCATCCTGGCCGAGGAGTCCCAGGGCCTCTGGGATGGCAGGGCGCAGGGGCTCCAGGTGACGGAGCTGAGCGAGCGCACCATGAAGCTGCGCGCCCTGGTGAGCGCGTCCGACGCGGGCAAGGCGTTCGAGCTGCGCTGCCTCGTGCGCGAAAAGCTGGTCGCCTACCTCCAGGCCCAGCCGCACGGCCTGCCCCTGCTGCGCGCCGAGGCCAGCCACCTGCCCCTCCCCGACACC
>NZ_RAWG01000151.1 GCF_003611735.1 Corallococcus sicarius
CACCGTTGCCTCCGCCGCCCCCGCCGTCCCCGGCTCCCAGCGCGTCCGCCCCCAAGCCGCAGCTGGAGCAGAAGCGGCGGGAGATCATCCAGATCATCAAGGGCGGCGGCGGCGACGAGGCCGAGAAGACGGAGCCGCTGCGCTCGAACTTCGCGGAGACGGCGTTCTGGGTTCCGCAGCTCCTCACCGGGCCGGACGGCGCGGCGGTGCTGGAGTTCACCGTACCGGACTCCGTGACGGCCTGGAGCGTCTGGGCGCACGCGCTCACGCGCGATCTGCGCGGCGGTTCGGTGCAGCGCACCACCCGCAGCGTGAAGGAGCTGATGGTGCGTCCGTACCTGCCGCGCTTCCTGCGCGAGGGCGACCGCGCGGAATTGGAAGTGGTGGTCAACAACGCGAGCACGAAGCCCCAGCAGGGTCAGCTCACCTTCGACATCGTGGATCCGGACACGCAGAAGAGCCTGCTGTCTGAGTTCGGCGTGAAGACGGCGGTGCAGTCCTTCACGGTGGCGCCAGGGAAGGGGACGCACCTGCGCTTCCCCGTCACCACGCCCGCGCGCGTGGGGCCGGTGGCCTTCCGCGTCGTCGCGAAGACGGACAGCTTCAGTGACGGAGAGCTGCGGCCGCTGCCGGTGCTCCCCGGGCGCATGCACCTGGCGCAGTCGCGCTTCGTGACGCTGCGCGACCAGGACCGCAAGACGCTGACGTTCGACGACCTGAAGCGCTCGGATGACGCCACGCGGGTGAACGAGCAGCTCGTCGTCACGGTGGACGCGCAGCTGTTCTACTCGGTGCTCCAGGCGCTGCCGTACCTGGTGAACTACCCCTATGAGTGCACGGAGCAGACGCTCAACCGCTTCGTGTCCTCCGGCATCGTCGCCAGCCTCTATGACAAGCACCCGGCCGTGGCGAAGATGGCGAAGGAGCTGAGCCAGCGTCCCACGCGCTTCGAGACCTGGGACGCGGTGGATCCGAACCGGAAGATGACGCTGGAGGAGACGCCCTGGCTCACCGACGCGAAGGGCGGCCGCGAGTCACCGGAAGACCTGGTGCGCGTGTTGGATCCGAAGGTGGCGCAGGCGGAGCGCATGGCGTCGCTCGCGAAGCTGAAGAAGGCGCAGACGGCCGACGGCGGCTTCCCGTGGTGGCCGGGCGGCCCCGCGTCGCCGTACATGACCGTCTACATCCTCCACGGCCTGTCGCGCGCGACGGAGCACGGCGTGGAGGTTCCGCCGGAGATGACGAAGCGGGCGTGGACGTACCTGGCGAAGCAGTTCCGGGACGACTACGCGAACAAGCTGATGAAGAAGAACGTGGGGTGGGAGTTCCTCACGTTCCTCAACTTCGTGGCGTCCTCGTATCCTGACGCGCGCTACACGGGAGATGCGCTCACGGCGGCCGAACGGCAGCGCATGCTCGACTTCTCCTTCAAGCACTGGAAGGAGCACTCGCCGTACCTCAAGGGCTACCTGGCGCTCACGCTGCATCGCTCGAAGCGGACGAAGGACGCGCTGAAGGTCTGGGACAGCGTGATGGACTCCGCGAAGACGACGGAGGACCAGGGCACCTTCTGGGCCCCCGAGGATCGCAGCTGGCTCTGGTACAACGACACCACGGAGACGCACGCCTTCGCGCTGCGCACGCTGTCGGAGCTGCGCCCCAAGGACCCGCGCCGCGCTGGGCTGGTGCAGTGGCTGCTGTTGGACAAGAAGCTGGGCCACTGGAAGTCCACGCGCGCCACGGCGGAGGCGCTCTACGCGCTGGTGAACTACCTGGAGGCCGAAGGGGCCCTGGGCATCCGCGAGGAGCTGAAGGTCACGGTGGGCCCGAAGGTCGTCCCGATGGTCTTCTCGCCGGAGGTCTACACGGGGAAGAAGAACCAGGTGGTGCTCACCGGGCCGGAGGTGAAGGCCGACACGGCGACCACGGTGGTGGAGAAGACGACGAAGGGCTTCGCCTTCGCCTCCGCGACATGGCACTTCTCCACGGAGCAGCTGCCCAAGGAGGAGCGCGGGGACTTCTTCAACGTCTCGCGTCGCTACTTCCTGCGCCTGCGTGAGGGCAACCAGACGCTGCTGCGTCCGCTCGCGGAGGGCGCGCCGCTCCACCCGGGCGACGAGGTGGAGGTGCAGCTGTCCCTGCGCACGAAGCACGCGGCCGAGTACGTGCACCTGCGCGACCCGCGCGCCGCGGGCCTGGAGCCGGAGAATGCGGTCTCCCGCCACAAGTGGGACCTGGGCATCGTCTGGTACGAGGAGACGCGCGACTCGGGGACGAACTTCTTCTTCGAGGCGCTCCCGGTGGGCGAGTACACGTTCAAGTACCGGCTGCGCGCCAACCTCGCGGGCACCTTCCGCGTGGGGCCGGCGACGGTGCAGTCCATGTACGCGCCGGAGTTCACCGCGTACTCCACGGGAGCGGTGCTCACCGTGGGCAAGGCGCAGTAGCGCGCGGGTGGGGCAGGGGGCCGGCGTTCCTTCGGAGCGTCGGCCCGGTCCCGCGTCCCGCTACTCCGCGCAGGTGGCGGCTTCGTCCGTCGGGTGCAGCGTGGCGATGCCGTACGTGCCGTTGCGCGTGCCGCACCAGATGCGCCAGTTCCCGCCCCCGACGTCCGGCGCCGAGTACACGCCGCCCTCCTTCTTCGCCCCGCCGCGGGCGCAGCAGTGGGCGAACGCGCGCGTCCCGATGGCGGCGATGGAGACCGCGTCCTGCGTCTTCGAGAAGCCCCCGAGCCGCTTCACGCCGCACGACCAGGGCGCGACTCCCTGGAAGCGGATCAGGTACTGCTCGCCGCGCAGCGCTTGCGCTCCCTTGCCGGGGCCCTGGTAGCAGAGCTTTCCCTCGGCCTCGAGCTGCGCGTAGCGCGGCAGGAAGTGGAGCCCGCCAATGGGGCCGCGCTGCCAGTCATCCCCGCAGAAGACGTGGGTGAAGGCGTTGCGCGGGCCGGTGCTCACCCAGAGGCTCGTGAGCCATTCGAGGTTCGCCTGCCGCGAGCCCTTGCCGGGCCGCCCCGCCGCGGACAGCGCCCGCTGCACCCGGGCGTCGTCGTAGTGCTTCGCGAAGAAGCGCTGCACGTCTCCCGCGCTCACGCTCGCGTCGGGGCGCGCGGGGCACAGGTCCAGCACCTCGCGGTCCAGGGCGGACAGCGCCGGGGCCTTGGGGAACAGGGGCGCGTTCTCGCAGGTGGTCGCGCAGGCCGGTGCGTCGCCCTTCGCGGAGGCTGGAGGGGGCGCGGAGGCGCGGCCCGCCGGCATCTGGACCACGACGGTGTTCGCGTCGTCATCGGACGGCGGGGCCTGCGTGGACACGGAGCCCCGGGCCGCCTGCTGTTGGCGCGTGTTCGCGTGGTCCGCCTCGACGAGGGCCGACGTGCCGGGCGCGCGCGCGATGGCCTCCGTGGGGGTGCCGTCGCAGAGCACCCAGCCCTCTGTCTTGGGCCCCTGCAACTTGCACCACGCGCGAGCGGGTCCGCCCTTCTTCACGAGCGGATAGGTGACCCCTGGCTCCACGGCGAAGACGACCTTGGAGGACTCGGGCTGGTCCACCGCGTCCACGCGTTCGTCGGAGACGAAGACACCGCCTCCGGCCCAGACGGCAGGGGCCACGGAGAGGGCCACGAAGAAGCAGGCGAGCGTCCTGGAGAGGCGCATGGTGCGCGGGACTCTAACAGGACCGCCCGGGGGCCGCAGTTCGCCGGTTGCGCACAGCGGCACTCGGAGAATATGGACCCCCGATATGAAACCGATGAATTTCCGCGGTCGCTGGGTGCTCATTACCGGCGCGTCGTCCGGCCTGGGGTTGGAGATGGCCCGGCTGCTCGCGAAGGAGCACGGCGCCCACATCGTCGCCGTCGCGCGCCGTGAAGACCGGCTGCTCGCGCTCAAGGCGGAGTTGGAGGGCGCGCACGGGGTGCAGGTGCTGCCCCTGGTCGCGGACCTCTCCCGGCCCGGCGAGGCCGAGCGCGTGCACGCGGTCGCGGTGGAGGGACGCACCGTCGACGGCGTCATCCTCAACGCGGGCGTCACCTTCTTCGGACGGGTGCTGGAGCAGCCGGCTGAGTCCTTCGACACGATGCTCGCCACCAACGTCACCAGCGTGGTGCGGATGTCCCAACGCTTCGCCGCGGACTTCGTGCGGCGCGGGGAGGGGGCGTTGATGCTCGTCGCGAGCACGGCGGGCTTCGCGCCGCTGCCGTACCAGGCGACCTACGCGGCGACGAAGTCGTTCGTGATCAGCTTCGGGCGCGGGCTGGCCCACGAGCTGCGCAAGACGGGCGTCTCCGTCACCGTCTTCGCGCCGGGCGGCATCGCCACGGAGATGCTGTCGCTGTCGGGGCTGGACCGGCAGTTCAAGGCGGGCGACCTGGGCATCATGTCCGCGGACGCCTGCGCGCGCATCGCCGTGGAGGCGCTCGTGCGCCGCCGCGAGCTGGCCGTGCCCGGCCTCCTCAACCGCTTCCTCGCCACGACGATGAAGCTGCTGCCCCACGCGTTCATCGTCCAGCGCTCGGCCGCGCTGTACGAGGGCGGCCTCTTGAAGGAGCCGCCCAAGCCCTGAAGCAGAAGGCCCCGCGAAGGGCCCGGCGTCAGGCCAGCTTCACCCGCGCCACCTTCAGCTTGCCCACCTGCACGGTGTAGTCGCCGGCCCCCAGCTCCGCCTTGGGGTCGGTGACCTTCTCGCCGTTCACCCGGACGCCGCCCTGGGCCATCAGCTTGCGCGCCTCGGTGGCGGAGGCCACGAGCTTCGTCTCCGGCAGCAGCTTCGTCACCGGCAGCTTCTCCGCGCCCCCGAGCGACACCTCCACGAGCGGCAGCTCCTCCGTGGACAGCTCCTTCTTGGCGAAGCGCTTCTCGAAGTCCTCGGCCGCCTTGCGCCCGGCCTCCTCGCCCTGGAAGCGCGAGGCCATCTCCTGCGCGAACGCGACCTTGGCCGCCTTCGGGTGGAGCGCGCCGGACTTCGTCTGCTCCTCCATCTCCAGGACCTTCTTGAGCGGCAGCGACGACAGCAGCTTGTAGTACCGCCACATCAGGTCGTCGGTGATGCTCATCAGCTTGCCGAAGATGCTGTCCGCCGGCTCGTCGATGCCCACGTAGTTGTCCAGGCTCTTGGACATCTTGTCGCCGACGATGACGCCGTCGACGAGCTTCGCGTCCAGGCCCTCCAGGATGGGGCCCGTCATGATGACCTGCGGCTCCAGGCCCTCGTCCTTCATGAGCTGCCGGCCCACGCCCAGGTTGAAGAGCTGATCCGTCGCACCCAGCTCCACGTCCGCCTTCAGCGCCACGGAGTCATGGCCCTGCAGGAGCGGGTAGAGGAACTCGTGCAGCGAGATGGAGCGGTTCTCCCGGTAGCGCGTCTTGAAGTCGTCGCGCTCCAGCATGCGCTGCACGGAGTAGCGCGAGGCCAGGCGGATCATCCCCTCGGTGCCCAGCGCGTCGAGCCACTCGGAGTTGAACTTCACCACCGTCTTGTCGGGATCCAACACCTTGAAGACCTGCTGCTTGTAGGTCTCCGAGTTGACCTTCACCTCGTCGCGGGTGAGGGCCGGGCGCGTCGTGTTCTTCCCGGTGGGGTCGCCGATGAGCGCCGTGAAGTCACCGATGAGGAACACCACCGTGTGGCCGAAGTCCTGGAAGCGCCGCATGCGCGTCAACAGGAGCGAGTGGCCCAGGTGCAGGTCCGGACGGCTGGGGTCGAAGCCCGCCTTGATGACGAGCGGCTTGCCCTTGTCATACGAGCGCTGGAGCTTCTTCTTGAGGTCCTCCGGCACCTGCAGATCCACGGTGCCGCGAGTCACTTCTTCGTACTGCTCTTCGGGAGTCGCCTTGCGCAGTGCGTCCGGGTTCATGGCGCCGCGGACACTACCCGAAAGGCTGCGGGCAGGGCGGGACTTCGCATCCGCCCCGCCCAGCGCTGTTTCCCTGCCTGCCGCCCGCGTCAGGTGTCCAGGAAGTCCCAGTCGCGGTACAGGCCGCGCAGGGTCTGGCTCTCCGTCACGACCTGGTCCATGTCCACGTCGTCACTGGTGGTGGGCAGCGCCTGGACGATCTGGTCGTTGAAGGCCAGACCCACCCGACGGCTGCGCGCGCTGGCGGCCTTGAGGGTGGCGTCGTAGTAGCCGCCCCCGCGCCCCAGCCGCTTGCCATCACCACTGAAGCCGAGTCCCGGGACCACGAACAGGTCGATCTGGTCCACCGCGATCAGGTCCGAGGAGTTGCTGGGCTCCCGGACGCCAAGGCGTCCCGGCTCCAGCTCGCTCTCCGACTTGATGGCCCGGAAGGCCAGGATGCGCCCGTGCACATGGGACAGCGGATAGCAGACGATCTTCTCGTCCTGCAGGGCCGCGATGAGGATGTCCCGGGTGGGCACTTCACCCCGGATGGGGGCGTAGAGCGCCACCGTACGTGCCTTCTGATAGTAGGGCGATGCCAGGAATCGAGACTGCACCTTGAGGCCTCGCTCATCGATGAGGTCGTTGGTCATCGCCTTGCGGCGCGCCGTCAGTTCCTCACGAAGCGATACCTTCTTCTCCGCCGCCGCCGCCGTATCCACCGCAGTCTCGCTCACCGCCGCCGCTCCCCAAGAAAGAGTCCCCCGCCGAGCCGTGTGTCCAGCGTCCATTGAACCCTCAGAAGTCAGGTGGGGACCGAAATCATGTCACCGCAGGCTTCCCTCATCCCCGTGAGGGGGAGGGCTTGCACATGGCGACCGAAACGGACCCCGGAATGGACGTATCGGTTCGAATTTCTGCTGGGCATCACGAACCCCGCAGGGAACAGACCTTTACCGCTAAAAACTCAAGTCAAGTGCCTAGAATCACTGGGAAATCCCAGAGCGTTCTTGGGAAAATGATAAGGACGGAGAAGCGTGCGGTCAAGCCGTCCTCGCGCGTTTACAACCGACCCGGTCGACTTCTATGATGCCGGGACCCCTGACATGTCGCCCCCGACCACAACATTGGCTCTCGCGGCGGTTGTCTGCCTCGCCTCCGGATTCGCGTGGGCGGGCCCGGCCGTCGACGGCACCTATCAAGGAGATGTCTTCGGCCCCGTGGAGTTGCGCACGGACGGAGAACACGTGGTGGGCACCGCGCCGGCGGGAGGTCCCTGCAAGCGCTCGGGTGCCCAGCAGGTCCTGACGGGGGACTTCCAGGGCAATGTCTTCGTGGGTTCGTTGACAGTCTGCCAGTCCGGCGTGGCGTGCGAGACGTCGGGGACCTTCCCCGTGATGCTCGTCTACAACTTCGAGGAGCGGGCCCTGGCCGGGCGGGTGAAGCTGGACGGCGGCTGCGCGTCGGACGCGCTGGGCCCCAACGGGCTGCTGGTGCTCCGGGCGCCGGCGCAGGAGGTCTATCCGAGCGCCCCGGCCCCGGCTCCGACTCCGACGGCGGGGCAGGAGGCCGAGCGTCAGGCCCAGGTCCCGGTGCAGATCGCGCCCATGGCTTCGGGTTCGGCCGCGCAGGTGGCGGCGAAGCGGAGTGAAGCCGTGGACGTTCCGGCGGCGCTGCGGCTGGGGCACCAGGCCCTGTCGGCGCAGAACGCCCTGGGCGCCACGCAGCAGTTCGAGCTGGTGCTGGGCCAGGACCGCAAGAACGCGTCGGCGCTGATGGGGATGGGCGTGGTGAACTTCCTGCGCAACCAGCAGGTGGAGGCCCTCCGGTTCCTGGAGTTGGCGCGCGCGGTGGGCAACCAGCAGGCCCGGGCGGAGGCGTCCTTCTGGATGGCGTGCGTACGGCGCGCGGACCGGCAGTCCAAGCCCGCCCAGGAGGCGCTGCGGCGCGCGGTGAGGGAGGGCTGGTCGCCTCCGGAGGGCAACGCGCTGGTGGACCGGGAGCTGCAGCGGCTGTCGGGTGAAGGCCCGATGTTCGAGCAGCTGCTGAAGGAGGCTCGCGGTCGCAAGCGGGCCCAGGGTCGGGATCCGCAAGGAGCTGGAAGCGTCAGCCCGTGACCGCGCCGACCCCCATGTCGAAACCCGTCCGGGTCTTCGGCAACTACGAGATCCTGTCGTTGCTGGGCAAGGGCGGCATGGCCGAGGTGTACCGCGCGCGCGTGCGCTCCGGGCCCCACGAGGGCTGGACGGTGGCGCTCAAGCGGTTGTTGCCTGCGCTCACCCGCGACCCGGCGTCGGTGGACCTGTTCGCGCGTGAGGCGCACCTGTCGCGCCAGTTGGATCACCCCAACATCGTGAAGGTGCTGGACGCGGGCATGTTGGAGGACGTGTCCTTCCTGGTGATGGAGCTGGTGGACGGGCGCGACCTGGGCCACATCCTGCGGCGCTGCAAGGCGCGCGGGATTCCGCTGCCCGTCGACTTCGCGGTGTACCTGGCCAAGGTGCTGCTGGAGGCGCTCGCGTACGCGCACACCGCCACCGGGCCGGACGGCGAGCCGCTGGGCATCGTCCACTGCGACGTGTCCCCCTCCAACCTGTTCATCTCCCGCGTGGGGGAGATCAAGCTGGGCGACTTCGGCGTGTCGCGCGTGCTGGTGGACGGCAAGCTCCAGGGCGGCGAGGTGCTGGGCAAGCCGTACTACCTGTCCCCGGAGTCGCTGCAGGGCGCGGTGACGCCGGAAGCGGACCTGTGGGCCGCGAGCGTCGTGCTCTACGAGCTGCTCACGCTGGGGCGCCCCTTCGTCGGCACCACGCCGGAGCAGGTCTTCGCGGGCATCCTGTCGCGCAACTACCGGCTGCTGAGCGCGGTGCGCCCGGACGTCCCGGAGGCGCTGGACGCGGTGCTCGCGCGTGCGTTCGCGGAGAACCCCGAGGACCGCTTCCCGTCCGCGGAGGAGTACGCGCACGCCCTGGCCCCGCACTACGACGAGCGCGTGGGCACGCCCCTGGCCATCGCGGCGGTGGTGCGCGGCCTGTTCGGCACCACCGACGAGGTGCCGTCCGTCCCCGAACCCGAGCCCGCGCGCCCCGGCAACAGCGCCGAGTAGCCGGGCGGACAGGGCCCCGGCGTGCAGTTCACTGGCCGGGAAGGGCCGCTGCGGCCTGTGCTCCGGATGATGACCTTTCCTCCCGGCAGACACCCGAGGGAGGACATCCATGGCGACCGAGCGGAAGCAGCAGCAGCCAGAGCAGGACAAGCCCGCGCGCGAGGCGAGCGAGGGCGAGCAGCAGCGTCCACCCAAGGCCGACGAGGCCGAGGAGGGCATGCCCGGCTACGGCCAGCCCGACAAGGACGTGCGCGAGCGGCTGCCCGAGCAGAAGTGGTAGGCGGCGGGGACTTCAGCTGGCGGACGCGCCGGCTTCCAGGGCGCGCACGCGGGGGACGTGCGTGCACAGCGCTTCCACGACGCTCGCCACCTCGGCGTCGGTGGTGGACGCGCCCAGGCTGAAGCGCAGGCTGCCGCGGGCCTGCGCGGGTGACAGGCCCATGGCGCGCAGGACGTGGGACGGGGACAGCGTTCCGGACGCGCAGGCCGCGCCCGACGACACGCAGATACCCTCCAGATCCAGGGCCATCAACAGCGCTTCACCCTCCACCCCGTCGAAGCGCAGGTTGCTGGTGTTGGGCACGCGCGGGGCGCCTGCTCCATTCACCGTCACGCCGGTGAGGCGCGCGAGCACCTGTTGTTCAAACCCGTCGCGCATTGCGCCGACGCGCGCGGCGGTCGCGGACTGCTCGGTCGCGGCCAGTTCCAGCGCGAGGGCCAGCGCTTCGGCGTAGGGCACGTTCTGCGTGCCTCCGCGGCGGCCGCCCTCCTGATGCCCCGGGGTGAGTGCGCGCACGTCCACGCCCTTGCGCACCACCAGCACCCCCACGCCCTGCGGCCCGCCGAACTTGTGCGCGGACAGCGAGAGGAGATCCGCGTCCACCTCGCGCAGGGTGAGCGGCACCTTGCCGGCGGCCTGCACGGCGTCGGTGTGGAAGAGGATGCCGCGCTGCCGACACGCCCGGGCCACCTCCGCCACCGGCTGCAGCACGCCCGTCTCGTTGTTCGCCCACATCAGCGAGCACAGCGCGGTGTCCGGGGTGAGCGCCTCCAGCACGGCCTCCAACGACACGCGGCCGTCGGGGGCAGGGGAGAGCCGCACCACCTGCGCGCCCTCGCGCTCCAACTGTGTGAGGGCGCCGAGCAGCGCGGGGTGTTCCAGCGTGGAGGCCACCACCCGGCGGCGCTCCTTCACCGGGCGGGCCGCGTAGGCCCCCAGCAACGCGAGCGCGTCCGCTTCGCTGCCCGACGCGGTGAAGCAGACCTCCTTGGGCTCACAGCCCAGGAGCCGCGCCACCTTCGCCCGAGCCACGTCCAGCCGACCGCGGGCCTCGCGCCCTCCGCCGTGCACGCTGGATGCGTTGCCGAAGCCGCCCTGCGTGAAGGCCCGCGCGAGCAGCGCGCCCACCTCCGGGCGCACCGGCGCGGCGGCGTTGTGATCCCAGTAGATCACGTGTCCTGCGCGGACAGCAGCGACACCGGCCGCTCCTCGGCGACACCGAAGGCGTCGAGGAAGCGCGACACCAGGTCCCGCTTGAGCGCCTTGCGCTTGTTGGCGCTGCCGGACAGCGGCAGCCGCGCGCCCGCCATGCTGCCGTGGCCGCCGGACGAGCCGCCCAGGTCCTCGCACAGCTCGCGGATGAGGCGGCCCGCGTTCATGCGCCGGTCCTTCACCCGCAGGCTGAGGAAGAGCTGGTTGCGGAAGCTCCCGTAGGCCAGGGACCACTTCGTCCCTTCGAGGAACATCATCCGCTCGGCGACCTCCGCCACCATGTCCGGGGAATACACTTCCTCCAGGTCGGTGATGATGGCGGTGCCGTAGACCTTGGCCTTCTCGATGGCGGTGTGGAAGAGCTGGAAGTAGCGGGCGGGCACCTCCGGGTGCTCGATCTGCCCCAGCAGCGACTTGTCACAGCGGGGGAAGAGCCACAGGTAGCTGTCCACGTCCGTCTGGGTCGTCTCGCGGCCCAGGTCCCGCGTGTCCGCCTTGATGCCGTAGAAGAGCGCGGTGGCGACCTCCACGGAGGGCTCCAGGCGCGCGGCCCGCAGGTACTCCACCAGCATCGTGGAGGTGGCGCCGAAGTCGCCGCCCACGTCCGCGAAGGGCGACAGCAGGCTCTCCTCGCGCAGCGGGTGGTGGTCCACCACGAGGTCGGCGCGCAGGCGCGCGGGCAGCGAGTGGTTGCGCACCGGCGGCTGCGTATCCACGAGCCCGAACAGGTCGTACTGCGAGAAGTCGAGGGTGGACACGTGCGACACCGGCAGCCGCAGCACCCGCACGAAGGCGATGTTCTCCGCCCGGCCGATGATGCCGCCGTAGCCCACGTGCGCCTCCATCCCTGCCTTGCGCTCCAGCAGGTGGGCGAGCGAAACGGCCGCCGCGATGGAGTCCGGATCCGGGTTGTCGTGCGTCAGGATGAGCGCCCGGCGATGGCCCTTGGCCACGCGCAGCAGGCGGCCCAGCTTCTCATCGGCGGGCAGGTTCGCCAGACGCGCTGGCGGAGGCTCCGTGAGCTCGCTGCCGGCGGGAAGCTGGGAGCGACGACTCTGGAGGGTTGGGGTCACAGGCATGGGGGCTCTTCTTTTACTTCCTCCGGCACAGGGATTCGAGAAGTCGGATGTTCTCCCCATAACGTTCCGGAAAGGGTGTTTCCAATACCCCTATGGTGTCGACGAAGCGCGAATCCTTCATGAGGCAGCGAAAGGCCGTCAGGCCGATTGCTCCCTTGCCAGGTTCCTCGTGCCGGGCCCACGCCTCCAGCGATGGATGCGTGAGCCCCGATGCGCACGGGCGCTACTCGACGGTCTTGTACTTGCGGCCCAGGTCGCGGAAGTACTTCACGCCGTTGTCGAGCGAGTTCTCCATCGCGTCCATCAGCACCGTGCGGAAGATGGCCACCGGTCCCCGGAAGGACTCGTAGTAGCGCTGCCGATCGATGGAGTGGATGACCGCCGGCATGTAGCCGTTGCGCAGCAGGATGAGGTTGCTGCACATGCGCCCCACCTTCCCGCTGTGCTCGGTGAAGGGGAAGATCTGCAGGAACTCGTGCTGCACCACCGCCGCCTGCTTGATGGGGTGGAACTCACGGAACTCCGCGCTGGCGGTGTGGTCCACGAGCTTCTCCAGCCGGGCCTGGATCTTCGCCGGCTGGGTGATGTCGTGGAAGTAGGTCCGGTGCAGGGGCATGTCCTTGCGCAGCCCGGCCCGGTCGCGCTCCTTGGCCAGCTCCTTCTCCGTGCGCTCGCGCCGCTCCATGCGCGCGCGTTCGGCGAGCGCCTCCGGCGTGTTGCCGAGGAAGAGGTCGTGCATCCGCTTGATGGTGGTGAGCGTCAGCGCGGACTGCTTCTTCGCGCCCACGGCCTCCTCACGGATGTAGTCCGCGACCGCCTTGTGGTTGCGGATCTCGAGCACGACCGGAATCATGGACGCTTCCGCGGCGGTGCGTGCCGGGAAGAGCGCGGCCATCAGCTCCTGGTGCGTGTACACGACGCCTTCGAGCGCGGCGTCGTGGTAGATCCACGACATCTCGAATCGGTCGAGGAACTCGCGTGCGGGCTGCTTGTCCTTGTAGATGTCGAGGTACTCGCGCAGCTGCTCGTTCTTCTCGTCGATGTCTTGATAGCGTTCCTTCACGGACTGCGGCTCCTTCTCGCCCCGGCCCGCCCCGGGCGCTTTTTCTCAGAGGCTGCGCCAGGCGGGTACAACGGCACGCGGATTCTAGAAATTCCGCGCGGTTGGAACAATTAAAACCCGACTAGAGATTCACCAGGAACACTTCGCACGCCTGGTCGAGCAGGTCCTTGGAGAGGGCCGGAGGGATCTGCCGGTACCTCGCCGCGTCCCGGATGAGTGACACCAGATCCCGAGGGTGGCACGAGCGCATCTCCATGCTGCGCGGCTTGTAATAGTGCTCCACGAGGTAGGTGACAGCCTGGTCCACGTAGGGAATGCCCGCCGCTTCGCACACCCGGCGGAAGATCTCCCGGTAGGACTCTTCATCCGGATTGCCTACTTCGATCTTGTACTTGATCCGGCGCAGGAACGCTTCATCCACCAGCTCCTTGGGGTCCAGATTGGTGGAGAAGACGAGGAGCTGATCGAACGGGATCTCGAACTTCTTGCCCGTGTGGAGGGTGAGGAAGTCCACCCGCTTCTCCAGGGGGACGATCCACCGGTTGAGCAGGTCCGTGGGGTGCACCTTCTGACGGCCGAAGTCGTCGATGAGGAGCATGCCGCCATTGGCCTTCACCTGGAACGGCGCCTCGTAGAAGCGGGTGCTCTCCGAGTAGATGAGATCCAACGTCTCCAGCGTCAGCTCGCCGCCCACGACGACGGCGGGCCGGCGGCAGAGCAGCCACCGCTTGTCCATTTCGAAGGTCTGCCGGCGGCCACCCGCGCCCGAGGAACCCACCTCCAGGGACACCGGGGTGTGGATGATGCGGTCGTAGACCTTGATGATCTGGTTGTCGATTTCGAGGCAGTGCGGGACGTACACCTCGCCGCCGAACATGTGGGAGATGGCCTCGGCGAGGCTCGTCTTGCCGTTGCCCGGCGGGCCGTAGAGGAAGAGCGAGCGGCCGGAGTTCACCGCCGGGCCCAGCTTGTCCATCAGCTCCGCGGAGACGGTGAGGTGGCCCAGGGCCATCACCAGGTCCTCCTGGCCCACGACGGGCGTCTCCTCCGTCTGGCTGCTGATGAGCGCGTTGTACTGCTCGATGGGGACGGGGGCGGCGCCCACGTAGGTGGAGCGGGTGAGGGCGTCGCGGGCGTACTCGCGGCCCTTCTCCGTGAGGGCGAACTCCACGGACGCGCGGCCAAAGCCCTTGCCGCCCCGCAGGTCCACCAGCTTCTCCGTGGCGAGGAAGTCCACCACGTGCTCGACGACGCCGGACCACGGCAGGCACATGCTCTCCGCGATGCCCATGCCCGTGCCGGTGCCGGCGTAGTACAGGAACTTGAGGCCCAGGTCGGCCAGCAGGCCAATCTTCAGCCCGGTGTCCTCCAGCGACTTCGGCTCCGGGGGAGCGATGTCGAGGACGGACGGGTTCTCCAACTTGAACGGATTGTCTTCGTAGGCGTACCCGGCGGGAGGCATCGGGTATGGGTTCTACCCGATTCCCCCGGCCGCCGGGACGTCACGTCAGGCGAGTGTTCTCAAACGTAGGTCAGCCAGTCCGCATAGCGGTCGTCCTGGCCCCGGACGACCTTGAAGTAGCTCTCCTGCACGAACCTGCCGATGGGGCCGGGCTTGCCCTCGCCCACCTGGCGGTTGTCGACCTCGCGCACGGGGGTGATCTCCGCGGCGGTGCCGGTGAAGAAGATCTCATTGCAGATGTAGAGGGCGTCGCGGGTGAACGTCACCTCGTCGACGACGCGGCCGCTGTCGCGCAGCAGCTTGAGCACGGTGTCGCGGGTGATGCCGTCGAGGATGGGCGAGGAGAGGGGCGGCGTCTTGATGACGCCCTTCTTGTTCACCATGAAGATGTTCTCGCCGGAGGCCTCCGCGACGAAGCCGCTGATGTCCAGGAGGATGGCCTCGTCGTAGCCGGCGAGCACCGCCTCGCGCTTGGCGAGGATGGAGTTGACGTACTGGCCGGTGATCTTCCCGCGCACCATGTTCACGTTCACGTGCATGCGCGTGAAGGAGCTGACCTTGGCGCGGATGCCCTCGCGGATGCCCTTGTCGCCCAGGTACGCGCCCCAGTCCCAGGCCGTCACGGCCACGCGGGTGGGGTTCACCGCGCCCAGGCCCATGGCGCCATCCCCCATGAAGGCCACCGGGCGCAGGTAGGCGCCGTTGGCGAACAGGTGCTTCTGCTGGCGCAACAGCTCCAGCGTCGCCTCCACCAGCTGATCCTCGGTGTAGGGGATGTGCAGCATGATGATGTGCGCGGAGTCGAGCAGGCGCCGGATGTGCTCGCGCAGCCGGAAGACGGCGAGCCGGCCATCGTGGGTCTTGTAGGCGCGGATGCCCTCGAAGACGCCCAGGCCGTAGTGGAGGGCGTGCGTCATGACGTGCACGCTGCCTTCGTCCCACTTCACCAGCTTCCCATCGAGCCAGATGTGTTCGGCGCGCAGTACGGAGGATGAGGTCGAGCTCATCGGGAACTTCCTTCGTCGGGCAAGGGGTGGGACGACGTGAGGCCTTGGGCCTTGTATCCATGCCCACGGGTGGGGCAAAGCGCGAAACGCCGGGGCCCGTCCGAACGGTCCCTCAATGTCCGGGCCCGACGATCCGCGTTGCTGCCCCGCGTCAGGCCTGGGCGATCTGCGGAAGGTTCGCGCGGGCCTTCTCGATGTCGCCCTCGTATTTGAGGACGAGGTTGAGCGTGGCGGCGACGACGTCCGCGGTGAGCGACTCCGCATTGAGCAGCGCGAGGCTCTGGGCCCAGTCCAGCGTCTCGCTGATGGACGGAGCCTTCTTGAGGTCGAGCGCGCGGATGGCGGCCACGGCCTCCACCACCTGCTCGGCCAGCACCTGGGAGACCTCCGGCAGGCGCGAGCGGACGATGCGCAGCTCGCGCTCGCGGTCCGGGAAGTCGATGTGCAGGTGCAGGCAGCGGCGCTTGAGCGCGTCGGACAGCTCGCGGGCGTTGTTGCTGGTGAGGATGACGCGCGGGATGTGCTTCGCCTTGATGGTGCCCAGCTCCGGCACCGTGACAGCGTTGTCAGAGAGCACTTCCAGCAGGAAGGCCTCGAACTCCGGATCCGCCTTGTCGATTTCATCCACCAGCAGCAGGGACGGCTTCTCTGACAGCTGGGCCTGGAGGATGGGGCGGGGCAGCAGGAAGCGCTCGGAGAAGAACACCGCGTCCCCCGACGCGAGCCGGTCCGCGGCCTCCGCCAGCGTCTTGGTGCCCTGGGTCATCTCCCCAATCTTGTCCTTGAGCAGCTGGGTGTAGAGCAGCTGCTTGGCGTACTCCCACTCGTAGAGGGCCTTGGCCTCATCCAGGCCCTCGTAGCACTGGAGGCGGATGAAGCCCCGGTCCAGCGCCAGGGCCAGGGCGCGCGCCAGCTCCGTCTTGCCCACGCCCGCGGGGCCCTCCACCAGGATGGGCTTGTTCATCCGGTCCGCCAGGAACACCGACGTGGCGATCTCCGGCGACGAGAGGTAGCCCACCGCCTCCAGACGACGCGCCGCGTCCTCCACACTGGTGAACGAGCGAATCACGGGCGTCAGGTCAGGAGGGCTCACACCGGTCAACTTAACCGACGGACTTCCGACGACTGCGGCAAAAATGCCAGGGTTGAGGGGCCGCCGGCCGCACCCTTGAGGCCCTGTGGAGCTGCAACCCTGCGGAATCAGAGTGCGCAAATATTTTCGCACCCTGGGCACGCACCGTGCATCTCAGTGCCGCAATTCAGGACACGAACGAGGTCGCGGGTCATGTGGGCGTTGTTGAAGATGGCGATGGCGGTGGTGGTGGTGGTGATGCCGGGAGGGTTCCCGCTGGTCCTGGCCTACATCGCGACGCGGACGCTGCTGGAGCGCTGGCGCACGGCCCAGGCGCAGGCCCGGGAAGAAGGCCGTCCGGTGTCGGTGCGCGACGTGGTGGGCTCACTGCACTTCCGCGACCTCCTCCGCGAGGCCCGGGCCGTGACAGCGCTGTAGTCGGTCGCAGGTGCCGGGCGTCGAGCCGGGCATGGGCTGAATGAACGAAGGGCCCGGCACCCCCTGGGGAGTGCGCGGGCCCTCGTCATTTCCAGGCAGCGGGAGGGCTACTTGTCGAGTTCGTCGACGAGCGCCGTCCAGTCGTCCTCGCCCTCGGGGGCGGTGGGCAGCTGCATCATCACCGTGCGCTCCGGCGCGTCCTCGTCATCGCCCAGGGCCGGCACGGGGGCCGGAGTGGGTGCGGCCTTCTTCCCGGCCTGCTTGGCGGCGGCCTTGGCCGGGGGCTTCGCGGCGGCCGGGATGACCGGGTTCGCCACGGCCGTCACGGCCAGGTGTTCGTCCTGCGCCGCGGGCTTCGCGGCGGGAGCGGCGGCCGGGGCAGGGGACTTGCTCTTGTACCGGGCCAGCTCCAGCTCGGCGACCTTGAGCGCCTTGCTCTTCTCCTGGACGGAGGTCTGGAGGCGGGCGACCTCCTGGGCCTTGATGGCCTCGCGGCGCTCCAGCTCCGCCTTCTGCTTGGCGTTGAGGTCCTCCAGCTCCTTGAGCTGCCGCGCCTCCAGGTCCTTGCGCTCCTTCTGCGCGGTGGCGAGCTTGGCGGCGGACTCGTTGGCCTTCGCCTCGGCGGCGGTGACGCGGGCGGTGAGCTCCTTCTCCGCGCGGCCCCGGGCGCTCTGGGCGTTCTCCAGCGCGAGCTCCAGGTCCTGGGCCTTCTTGGTGCGGGCCTGGACCTGGGCCTGGGCGTCCTTGAGCTTCGCGTCCGTGTCGGCCGCGAACTTCTGGGCCTCCTGGGCAAGCTGCGCGATGCGCTGGTCCGCCTTCGCCAGCTTCCCGGCCAGGTCGTCGGACTGCTTCTTCGCCTCGGCGGCGGCGGCCTGGGCCTGCTGGGCCTGCTGCTGCGCCTGGGCCTGGGCCTGCTGGAGCTGTCCGGCCAGTCCGTCGCGCTCGCTGGCGAGCTTCTTCTGGGACTGGCTGGCCTGCTGGAGCTGGGTGTCGCGCTCGGTGATGGCCTTGCGCGCCCCATCCAGGTCGTTGGAGGCGGCGGTGAGCTGCTGGCCCAGCGCGTCCGCCTGCTTCTTCGCCTCGGCGGCCTGCGCCTGCAGCTGGCCTTCCAGCGCCTTCACCTGGTCGGTGCGGGTGGCGACCTCACGGTTGAGCACCTCCGCCTGACGCATCTTCTCCTGCGTCACGTGGGTGAGCTTGCGCAGGGTGTCCGAGAGCTCCTTGCCCTTGGTGTCCACCTCGTTCTGCAGCAGCTCCTCGCGGCGCTGGGACTCGTGCGTGAGCGTCTGGAAGCGGTCTTCCAGGTCGTGCCGCGCGTCTTCCGTCTGCGCGAGCTTGGAGGACAGCTGCGTGACTTCCGCCACGCGCGCGCCCAGCTCGTGCTTGGTGACGATGAGCTGTTCGGCCAGCTCTTCGCCGTTCGCCTGCGCGTCCGCGAGCTGGCGGTTCAGCTCCGCCTGGGCGGAGGCCGCCTGCTGACGGGACTGGGCGTGGGCCTGCTCCTCGCGGGACAGGGCGTTCTGGGTGTCCGCGAGCTGGCCCTGGGTGGCGGCGAGCTGCTGCGAGGTGGTGTTCAGCTCCGCGAACAGCCCGTCGCGCTCCTGGGTGAGCGTGGCGATCTGCGCGGTCGTCTCCTCCGCGAGCCTCGCGTGCGCGCCGCGCTCGGCGTCATACAGGCCCTGCGTTTCGGACAGGTCCGCGCGCAGCTGGCCGATCTGACCGGTGAGGTCCTGCTCCAGCGCGTCCTTCGCTTCGCCGAGCGCCTGCAGCTCCGCGATGCGCGTGTCGCGCTCCTGCGTGGTGCGCGCGAGGAGGGCGTTGGTGTCCTGGAGGACGTCGCGCGTCTCGTTCAGCTCCGCGTCCAGCTCGTCGCGGTGCGTGGTCGTCTTCAGCAGCTCCGCGCGCGTCGACTCCAGCGTGTCCTGGGTCTGCGTGAGCGTCTGGCTCGTCGCCTCCAGCTCGCCGCGCGTCTCCGCGAGCGTGCCTTCGGTGCTGGAGAGCGTGCCCTGCGTGTCGGCAAGCGTGGCCTCCGTGCGCGCAAGCTGGCCCTGCGTGTCCGCGAGGGTCGCCTCGGTGCGCGCGAGCGTCTGGCTCGTCGCCTCCAGCTCGCCCTGGGTGGAGGAGAGCGTCTCCTCCGTCTGCGCAAGCCGCGTCTGCGTGTCGGAGAGGGTCTGGCTGGTGGCGTCCAGCTCGCCGCGCGTCTCCGCGAGCGTGCCTTCCGTGCTGGAGAGCGTCGCCTGCGTGTCCGCCAGGGTCTGGCTGGTGGCCTCCAGCTCGCCGCGCGTGGTGGAGAGCGTCTCCTCCGTCTGCGCGAGCCGGGCCTGCGTGTCCGTCAGGGTCTGGCTCGTCGCCTCCAGCTCACCGCGCGTCTCCGCGAGGGTGCCCTCGGTGCTGGAGAGCGTGCCCTGCGTGTCGGCGAGCGTGGCTTCCGTGCGCGCAAGCTGGCCCTGCGTGTCCGCGAGGGTGGCTTCGGTGGTCGCCAGCGTCTGGCTGGTGGCCTCCAGCTCGCCGCGGGTGGAGGAGAGGGTCTCCTCGGTCTGCGTCAGGCGCGTCTGCGTCTCGGAGAGCTGCTGGCTCGTCGCCTCCAGCTCACCGCGCGTCTCCGCGAGCGTGCCCTCCGTGTGGGAGAGCGTCGTCTGTGTCTCGGAGAGCTGCTGGCTGGTGGCCTCCAGCTCGCCGCGCGTCTCCGCGAGGGTGGCCTCCGTGCTGGAGAGGGTGCCCTGCGTCTCCGCGAGCTGCTGGCTCGTGGCCTCCAGGTTCCCGGTCAGCTCGGAGATGCGCGAGTCGCGCTCGGCCACGTCCGACTGCAGGCCTTCGATGCTGCTGTCGCGCTGGGCGACGGTGTCCTCGAGCGAGGCCACGCGCGCGGAGAGCTGCTCGCCCTGACGCTGGGCGGCGTCGAGCTGCTCGGTGAGCGCTTGAATCTGGCCGGTGAGGTCCGCCTCCAGGGCGTCCTTCGCCGCGCGCAGGTCCTCGAGCTGGCTGGTGAGGTCCTGCTCCAGCGCGTCCTTGGCCTGCTGGAGCGCCTGGATCTCCGCGGACAGCTCCGTCTCGCGGTCCTCCAGGTGCGTCTTGACGGCTTCGACCTCACCCTCCAGCTCACCGATGCGCTCGCGGTGCTGCTGGATGGTGGCGTTGAGCTCCGCCTCGCTGTTCTCGTTGCGGGCGATGGTCTCCTGCAGCTCGCGGTCGAGCGTGAGGAGCTTCGCGTCGCGCTCCTCCACGCGCTGCGTGAGGTCCGCTTCCTGCTCGTCCTTGTCCAGCTTGAGCTGGTCGCGCTCGCCGGTGACGCGCGCGATGTCGGACTCCAGGTCCGCCACCTGCTGCGTGAGGCGCTGCTCCAGCGCGGCACGCTCGGCGTTGAGGCGTTCGATCTCCGCGTCGGAGCGACTGGCGTGCTCCTCCGCGGTGGTGGCACGGGTCTCCAGGGCGCGCACGGTGGCGTCGCGCTCCTGCTCCGTCTGGGACAGCCGCTCCTGGAGGGCCTGCAGTTCGCCGTCCAGCTCGGCGTAGCGCTGGTCGCGCTCGCTGACGGTGCGGCCCAGCTCGGACTCGAACTGGTCCCCGCGCTCGCGCAGCTGGAGGATCTCCGCCTCGTTGGCGCGGACCGTGTCCTGGAGCTTCTGCTCCTTGACCTCGAACTCCAGCGTGACGACGCCGAGGTGCTTCTCCAGCTTGTCGTACTCGTTGCGGGAGTTCTCCAGGTCCACGCCGCGCCGGGACAGCTCCTCGTCGCGGAGGTTGACCTCCTTGCGCAGGACGTTGATGTCCTTTTCCTTGGAGGCGACGACCTCGATGAGGTCCTTCTCCGAGGAGAACTTCTGCAGGAGCAGGTCGTCCACGGTGGCGCCGTGCTCGCGCTCCTTCTGGACGATGGATTGCTGGGCGTCGTTGAAGCGCCGCAGCAGGTCATCCACCTGCATCTTCAGGCCCTGCAGCTCCACGTCCTTCTCGTGGAGCCGGTCCTCGACGGACAGCAGCTCCCGCTCGCGGACGCTCCAGATCTCCGACAGGCGCGCGAGCTGCGCTTCGCGTGTCTTCAGCTCGTCCCGGAGGATCTGGATCTTCCCCTCGGGCGTGCCCATCAGCTCACGGCGCGGGGGTGGACGCTTGAGCTGGCGCGACTCCGCCAGCAGCTCCGCCTTCCGGTCCGCGATGGACGAGAAGGCCCGGTCCATGAAGGTCTTGTCCTCGTCCGTCATCGCGCTGCGGCGCTCGCGCTTGGGCAGCTTGGGCGGAGCGCCGGTGCGGACACCGGGCATGGGCGGCGGGGCTTCACGCGGTGCGCCGGACAGGGCGGCATCCAGGTCCGCGTCCGTCTCGTCGGTGCCGGGCGGCACGATGCCCGCGCTCATCGAGGCGAGCTCCCCCATCTCGAAGGGGATGACGAGGTAGCCGTCCGCGGCGGCCGGCGTCTCACGGTGTTTGTTCAGACCCTCCACACCCGAGTCGGAGGAGAGCAGCAGGACCTTGAGGTTCTGGCCCCACTTGCCCTTCTTGATCTGACCACAGAGGGCGAAGCCGGACTGGTCCGGCAGCTCCGCGCGGACGACGACCAGGTCCGGCCGGCGTTTCTCCAGCTCCCGCTGCGCATCTGACGCAGTGGTAGCCATGGCCGTGTTGTAGCCCGCGCTCTTGAGCACGGAGGCCATGCTGAGTGCGAAGTCGTTCTGGCTTTCGACGATGAGGACGCGACGCTCCATGAAGCCCTTCACCCAGCAAAAAGTGCAGTAAAAACCGCCACATCCTATCCGGCGGGCGCGAGGCTTGGAAAGTTTCCGAGCGGCGCTCGGTCGCCTGCCTCACGTGTTCTTGTTGCGAACCGCTCCCTGGCCGACAGGGGAGGCCGGCCCGGGGGGCTCGGCGGTCTCCAGCTCCCTCCCGGGGAAGTTGGTGGGAGGGGTGTGGCGGGCGAACTGGGTCCCTTCCGGGGGACAATACCCGTGCGCGAGCTGTGCGAACCACGGGTTGAGGGTGGAGCCCGGCGGAGCGGGCGGGGGACCTTCGTCCTCGGCGGCCTCCACCGGTTCGACGTCCGCGGCCTCCACGGCGAGTGCGTCCGCGTCGTGGACCTCGTCGCTGCTGATCTCCTCCGGCTCCTCCAGCGCCGCCGTGGCGTTGGCCGGGGTGTGGCTGCCCTCGTCGTCCAGGGACAGGGCCTCGTCGGCGGCGATCTCCTGCCTCTTATACACATCTCCGAGCCCACGAGACCGGAGCCTCTCTCGTATGCCGTCTTCTGCTTGAAAAAAAAAAAAATTGCGTGGTGCTCACACCGTGTGGCTAACATAGTCATGGAGATACCACG
>NZ_RAWG01000152.1 GCF_003611735.1 Corallococcus sicarius
GGCCTCTGTTGACCTTGACACTCTTTGACGGCAGATGATAGCTGCCCCAACCTTTCCGCCCCTGGCAATTTGCCAGGGGCGGAAAGGTTGGGGCAGCTATCATCTGCCGTCAAAGAGTGTCAAGGTCAACAGAGGCCGGGCGCGCCCCTGACGCGCCCGGGCCAGAGGGACCTCAGCCGGCCTGCATGCGCACGACGATGACGCTGATGTTGTCGTCGCCGCCGCGCTCATTGGCCAGGTCGATGAGGTGCTTGGGCACTTCTTCCAGGCTGGGGGCACGGGCCACGGTGTCGTGGATCTCCCGGTCCTCCAGCATGTTGGCGAGGCCGTCCGAGCAGAGCAGGAACACGTCGCCGGGCTCGGACACGAGCCCCATGACGTCCACCTGCACCTCCTCCTCGAAGCCGACGGAGCGGGTGATGATGTTCTTGTAGCGCGAGTGCTTGGCTTCCTCGGGGGTGATCATCCCGGCCTTGATCTGCTCGTTGACCAGGGAATGGTCCTCGCTGATCTGCTGGATGAGGTCGCCGCGGATGAGGTACGCGCGACTGTCGCCCACGTGGGCGAAGAAGGCGTGCTCGTCGCGGACCACCAGGGAGATGACGGTCGTTCCCATGCCAGAGAGGCGCGCGTCGTCCTGGGCGGTGAGGAAGATGGCCTGACAGGCCTTCTCCACCGCGGAACGAAGCGCCTCTGGAATGGGCGACTCCTGGAGGTTGGGAACGCTGACGAAGGGGTTGTCTCGCCCTTCTCGCGCGCGCCTCAGCTCCTTGTCGATGGTCTCGACGGCGATGCGCGACGCGGTACCGCCACCCGCGTGCCCACCCATTCCGTCCGCCACGACGTAGAGCTGAAGCTCATCGTCAATGAGGAAACTGTCCTCGTTGTGATTGCGCTTGCGCCCGACGTCCGTCAGGCCAGCGGAGATGACTTTATGGCGGGGGGCCGCGGTCTGCCCTGCGGTGCTGGACACGGGCCGGATGCTATGTGAGCCCCAATGAGGGGGCAAGGACGCGGACAAAAACTCGCAGTGCGTCATGCCCCTCCCCCTGGGTCACTCCTACCTTTCAGGCCCCTTTTCAGGCCGTCCGGCGCAGCCGGCCCCGGGGGCTGGTGCCCTCCGGACCCGACTCCCGGCGCGCCCGGGGGGAGCGGTGGGCCGAGCGAACCAGGGCCTCCGCCGCGCCCAGCGCCTCGCGCGTCACCTCCACGCCGGACATCATCCGCGCCAGCTCCTGCATGCGCTCGGCGCCCGCCGAGAGGGGGAGCACCTGGGAGACGGTGCGCTCGCCCTTCACGCTCTTGCGGATGAGCAGGTGCGCGTCCGCGTAGGCCGCCACCTGCGGCAGGTGCGTGATGCAGAGCACCTGCCGGTGGGAGCTGACGTCGCGAATCATCCGCCCCACCACGTCCGCGATGGCGCCGCTCACGCCCGCGTCCGCCTCATCCAGGATGTAGCAGCCGCACGCGTCACTGTCCGCCAGTGCACGTTTGAGCGCGAGCAGGAGGCGGCTCGCCTCGCCGCCGGAGGCCACCTTGGCCAGCGGACGCGCCGGTTCGCCCGGGTTGGCGCTGAAGTAGAACTCCACCTCGTCCAGGCCGTCCGGACGCAGCGCTTCTCCCGCCGTCACCCGCACGTCGAACGCGGCCTTGCCCATGGCCAGCCCGCCCAGGCCGTCCCGCACCTGCTGGGAGAAGGCCCCGGCGCTCGCCTTGCGCGCACGAGACAGGGAGAGCGCCGCCTTGCGCGCCCGCTCCTCCACGCGCTTTCGCTCCTGGTTCAGCTCCTCCAGGATTTCGCGCCGGTTCTCCAGGGTGCCCAGCTCGGTCTCCAGCTCGCTGCGCTTCTGGAGGACGCCCTCCAGCGTCATGCCGTGCTTGCGGCACAGCCGCTTGAGCGCGTCCAGCCGCTCCTCGACCTCGCCCAGCCGCCCGGGGTCGGACTCCAGCCCCTCCACATAGCGGTTGAGCCGGCGCGCGGCCTCCTCCAGCTCCGACAGCGCGGTGCTGAGCGACGTCGCCACGGGCGCGAGCGACGCGTCGCACTTGATGGACTCGTGCACGAGCCCCAGCGCCCGCCCGACGATCTCCACCGCCGAGGGCGCTTCGCCCGCCACCAGCAGCTCCGCCTCCGCGGCCTGCCGTTTGAGCTTCTGCGCGCTGCCCAGCCGCCGCCGCTCCGCGTCCAGCTTCACGTCCTCGCCGGCCTCCGGCTCCAGGCGCGTGATTTCATCCAGCTGGAATCGCAGGAACTCCGCGCGCTCGCGCACCTTGGCGTCGTCTCCGCCGAGCGCCTCCATGCGCGCGTCCACCTCGCGCAGGTTCGCCCACTCGCGGCCGTACGCCGCCACGGATTCCTCCAGGCCGCCGTACTTGTCGAGCAGCACCCGGTGCAGCCCGGAGTCGAAGAGGCTCACGTGTTCATGCTGGCCGGCGATGTCCACCGCGCCCCGGGTGAGCTTCCCCAGCACGCCCAGCGTCACCAGCGCGCCATTCACGTAGACCTTGCCGCGCCCGGTGCGGCCGAGCACCCGGCGCACCAGCACCTCGTCTCCCAGGTCCGGCAGCCCCAGTTCCTCCAGCCGCGCGCCCAGCGCCGGCGTCCGGGCGAACACGCCCTCCACCGCCGCGTCCTCGCAGCCCGCACGGATGACGTCCGCATCCGCCCTACCCCCGAGCAACAGGCCCAGCGCGTCCACGAGAATGGACTTGCCGGCCCCTGTCTCACCCGTGAGGACGGTGAGGCCGGCGCCAAACGCCACCTCCACCTCCTCAATCACCGCCACGTTCGAAATCCGAAGACCCAGCAGCACGCGCGCCCTCCGCGGTCCGTACGACGCCCCGATACCTGAACACCCTAGCAGGTCTCGCTGACACTGCACAGGTGTTCGGGTCGTGCGCACGGTGGGAGAGCGGGAGGGAAGGCGGGCCCGTTGGCGCCACAACCTTCCCCCCACCTCCTGGGGTCCATCAGATTTCGGTGAACAGCTCCTGGATGTCCTGTTCCGTGAGCGTGCGGCCCATGTCGTCGCCGTCGGTGCCGAGCACCCCCGCGGCGAGCTCGCGCTTGCGCCGCTGGAGGCTGAGGATCTTCTCCTCCACCGTGCCGCGAGTGATCAGCTTGTAGCTGATGACCGCGCGCGTCTGACCGATGCGGTGCGTACGGTCCGTGGCCTGATCCTCCACGGCGGGGTTCCACCACGGATCGAAGTGGATGACGTAGTCCGCCGCGGTGAGGTTGAGGCCGGTGCCGCCCGCCTTGAGGCTGATGAAGAACAGCGGCGGTCCGTCATCGCGGTTGTACTCGTCCACCTTGCCCATGCGGTCCTTGGTGCGACCGTCCAGGTACAGGTACTTCAGGCCCTTCTTGTCGGCCTCCTGCTTCAGCAGCTCCAGCATCTCCGTGAACTGGCTGAAGACGAGCGCGCGGTGGCCCTCCGCCACGAGGTCGTCCACCAGTTGCATGAACCGCTCGAGCTTCGCGCTGGACGGCAGGAGCGTGCCGGGCGGCATCTTGAGCAGGCGCGGATCACAGCACACCTGACGCAGGCGCATCAGCGCCGCGAGGATGGACACGCGGCTGCGCTTGAAGCCCACCTTCTCGATGGACTCGTGCACCTTGCGGCGGCTCTCCTCCAGCACCTCGCGGTAGAGCGCGGCCTGGCCGGGCTCCATCTCGCACCACGCGACGCTCTCCGTCTTCGGCGGCAGGTCCTTGGCCACCTCCGTCTTGAGGCGGCGCATGATGAACGGCTGGATGCGCCGGCGCAGCCGGTCCTTCGCGGTGGCGTCGTTGGCCACCTGGATGGGCTGCTCGTAGCGGTCGCTGAAGCCCTCCGCGCTGCCCAGGAAGCCGGGCATCAGGAAGTCGAAGATGCTCCAGAGCTCCGACAGCCGGTTCTCCAGCGGCGTACCGGTGAGCGCCAGGCGCGTCTCGCTGGGCAGCGACTTGCACGCCTGCGCGGTGGCGCTGTCCGCGTTCTTGATGTTCTGCGCTTCATCCAGGATGACGTAGCGGAAGCCCACCTGGGACAGCTGCTCCAGGTCGCGGCGCACCAGCGCGTACGACGTGAGCACGAGGTCCATGTCCTTCAGGTCCTCCGCCCGCTCGCGCCGGTCCTGCCCGTGCCACACCATGGCCTTGAGGCCCGGCGTGAAGCGCTCCGCCTCGCGCTCCCAGTTGGCGAGCACGCTCGTGGGCGCGACCACCAGCGACGGCTTGCGGCCCTCGTCGTTGGCCACCTTCTGCATCAAGCTCAGGGACTGGATGGTCTTTCCCAGACCCATGTCGTCCGCGAGGATGCCGGACAGCCCGTGGCGGCGCAGGAACCAGAGCCAGGACAGGCCCGCCTCCTGGTAGTGGCGCAGCGTGGCCTGGAGCCCTTCGGGCACCGCGACCTTGGGCACGCCCGAAGTCTCCCGCAGCGCGAGCATCGCCTGGCGCGCCTTGGACTCCACCTCGGTGAACTCACCCAGGTCCGCGAGCAGATCCAACGCCACCGCCTGGTGCAGCGGCAGCCGCGTGCGGGTGCGGCCCGGCATGGCGCCCGCTTCTTCCAGCAGGTCCGCCACGCGCTTGATCTCCTCGGGGTCGGCCTCCGCGAAGGAGCCGTCCTTGAGGGGCACGAACTTGCGGCCGGAGTCCAGCCACATGCGCACGGCGCCCAGGTCCACGGCCTGGTCGTCGGTGACGAACTCCGCGTCCAGGTCGAACCACTGCACGCCGCTCATGCCCACGCGGATGCGCGGCTTGATCTTCGGGCGCAGCCGCACCTTGGGCGCCTGCACGCCGTAGCGCTCCCACGCCTCCGGCAGGCCCGCGAGCCCGCGCGCCCAGAACTCCAGCGCCACGTCGCCCGTGGCTTCGAACGCCTGCGTCGGCACGTCGAAGCGCAGGCCCTGATCCAACAGCAGCTTGCCCGCGGAGCGCTCCACCTCGTCGCGGCGGCGGTACAGCTTGCGGCTGTCCTCGCCGATGCCGCTCGCGTAGCCCAGGTGCGTCGCGGTGGGGGACACCGCCACCGTCGTCTGTCCGTAGCGCGCGGCCAGCTGCACCTTCACGCGCTCCGCGGCACCTTCGAGCGTGAGCACGAAGCGCGGCTCCACCGCCTCGTCGACCTCGATGTCGTCCGCCTTGAGCGACATGCGGAAGCGCGGCAGGTGCGCGGCGAAGAACGTCAGCACCCGGTCCAGCTGTCCGGCCGGGAAGGCCATGGACGGCTCCAGGAGCCACTTGCGCAACAGGCGCGGCGGGAAGTCCGGCTCCACCGGGTGGAGGTTCTGCGCCTGGATGACCCAGGTGCGCCGCCCCGCCAGCACGATGACGTCCTTGAGCGGGTAGCCCACGCCGTCCGGGAACAGCAATTCAATCTGCGCGGTGGCGCCGTCCGGACGCGACTCCAGGTGGATCTGCGGCCGCACGGACGTGTCCATGTAGACGAGCGGCGTGCCCCGGTAGATGACCCGGCGCTGGCGCAACAGCTCCAGCACCTCGCACAGGTCCTCGTCGGACAGCACGATGCGCGAGTCGTAGCGGTGCTCATGGCGCGACAGCACCATGAAGATGCGCTCGTCCGGCGGCGCGATGCGGCTGCCCGCCTGGAGCAGGCGCTTCACGTGCACGGGGCCCTTGGTCTGCGCGTCCTGACGCCGGACGTCCACGACCCAGTGGCGGCCGTTGGAGCCGCCGGTGCTCGTGTTGCCGGGGGTCAGCCGGTAGAGGAACTCGTAGTCCGGCAGGGACGACAGCCCCAGCCAACTCTCCACCTTCGCGAGCGCGGGCAGGCTGACGCCTTCCATCCCCGGCGCGTCAGGGGGGATTTCCGCCTCGTCGTCCGGGTGCGGGCCTTCGTCCTCCGGAGGAGGGGGCGGCGGTGCGACCTTCGGCGGCGGCGGCGGCGGACGGAAGCGCGCGGCGTAGATGAGCGCCACGGCGACGACGTGCTCGCAGTGCGGGCCGGCGGTGTTCCACACCGGGCAGGTGCAGGAGGAAACAACCTTCCCCTCACCCGGCATGAGTGCCACGTCGTACCGTTCGCCAGACGGACCCGCGACCTGCGCGCGGATGCGTTCGGGCTCACGTGTCAGGCCGAATACGCGGCGGCCCTCGGCCACCTCACGGCCTTTCTTGAACGTGGCGGGCTGGACCTCGGCCTTGAAGGCGCGAAGCCACAGTCCGTCTTGCGGGGAGAGAGGGTCTCGGGTGTCAGCGGTGGTTTGCACGGCTCGCAAGGCCCCAGACTCCAATGGGCGGGTCGGGGGGAATCGCCTCGCTTAACACAGCGAAGGCTTCCCCGCGCGTGGGAAAAAAACATGGCGTCCACCAGCGGAGGCCGTCCGCCAGTGCGAAGCTGTGAGATCATCAACGTCCGCCATGTCCTGGTCCCGTCCCAGACCGTCCGACTCCTGGCCGTGCCCCTCGCGGTCCCCCGTCCAGGGGCACGCCGGGCCGGCCGCCCCCCAGGGCCCGGAGTCCGGGAGTCAGGGTCGCATGGGACGGTACGGGCGCCCTCCCCCGCACTGACCGTCGTTCTCCGGAGCCACCTTCCATGTCCTTCGACCCCACGCTCGTCACCGACCTCCAGGCCGCCCTGCGCGACGTGCCGGACTTCCCCAAGCCCGGCATCGTCTTCAAGGACATCACTCCCATGCTGGGCGACCCGCGCCTCTTCGGCCGCGTCGTCAACGCCATGGCCGCGCCCTTCCGGGGCCAGCACATCACCAAGGTCGTGGGCGTGGAGTCGCGAGGCTTCATCCTGGGCGCGCCCATCGCGCTCGCCCTGGAGGCGGGCTTCGTCCCCGCCCGCAAGCCCGGCAAGCTGCCCCACCGCTCCATCGTGGAGCGCTACTCGCTGGAGTACGGCGCGGACGGCGTGGAGATGCACGAGGACGCCATCCTCAAGGACGAGCGCGTCCTCGTCGTGGATGACGTGCTCGCCACCGGCGGCACCGCGGAGGCCACCGCCCGGCTCATCGGCCGGTTGGGCGGCAACATCGTCGGATTCAGCTTCCTCATCACCCTGGACTTCCTGGAGGGCGCGAAGCGGCTGGGGCCCGACAAGGTGACGTCCGTCCTGACGTTCTAGGCCCTCCTCATCCCCCCATGTGGCGGCCCGGCCCGCTCCCCGGGCCGGCTTGACGCCCACGCTGGCGCTGTTTATAAGTTGGTCATACAACCTAGAAACAACCGCCCATGCCCCGCCCCTCCAACACCGAAGCGCGCCGCGAACAGATTGTCGCCGGGCTGCTCAAGGCCATGGCCGAGCGCGGCTACGAGGGCGCGTCGGTGGCCGAAATCGCGAAGGCGGCGGGGCTGAGCCCAGGGCTCGTGCACTACCACTTCGAGGACAAGCAGGAGATCCTCCTCACGCTGGTGCGCTCGCTCGCGTCGCGGGCGCGGCAGCGCTTCACGGCCCGGGTGGCGAAGATTCCGGCGGACGACGCGCGCGGGCGGGTGGAGGCCTTCGTGGACGCGTTCCTGGCGATGGGGCCGGACGCGGACGTGGCGGCGGTGGCGGGCTGGGTCACCATCAGCGCGGAGGCCATCCGCCAGCCGGAGGTCCGCGTCGCCTACGAAGAGGCGGTGCGCGCGGACCTGGAGCAGTTGGAGGCGCTCGTCGCGGCGGTGGTGGGCAGGCGCCGCGCGCGTCCCCTGGCCGCGGGGCTCTTCGCCGCCGTGCAGGGCTACTTCGTGCTCTCCGCGAGCGCGCCGGGGCTCGTGCCCCCGGGTTCGGCGGCGGGCACCGTGAAGCGCATGGCGGCGGGGCTCCTGGAAGCGGCGGGGCCCGGCGCCCGGGACGACGCATGAGCGGCCCGTGCCTCCCTGTGTTGCAGGGGCAGATTCCTTCCTTCCTTCCTGGCCCTCACGGCCGGGACTGTTCGTGGGGTGTCGTGATGATCATCGCGCTTTATGCCGGCAGCTTCGACCCAGTCACCGCGGGGCACCTGTCGGTGGTGCGCCAGGCGGCGCGCCTCTTCAGCCACGTGGTGGTGGTGGTGGCGGTCAACCCGAACAAGCGCACCCTGCTGACGGCGGAGGAGCGCGTGATGCTGGTGCGTGACGCGGTGGCGCGGCGCCCCAACGTCACCGTCACGCACACCGAAGGGCTCATCGTCGAACTGGCGCGGGAGATTGGCGCGAGCGTGCTCCTGCGCGGCGTGCGGGGCGCCACCGATGCGCAGTTCGAGACGGAGCTTGCGCAGACGAACCGCGCGCTCGCGCCGGAGCTCTCCACCCTCTTCCTGCCCGCCGAGGCGCACCTGGCCGAGGTGTCCAGCAGCGCCCTCAAGGAGCGCATCGCGCGCGGAGAAGACGTGTCCGCCTACTGCCCTCCCGCCGTCGTCGCGATGCTGCGCGAGCGGCTGTTGTCCCCTTCCCTCCGGAGCCAACCATGAGCCTGTCCTTCGTTCCCCTCGGCGTCGGTGACGCGTTCTCCGCGCTGTACTACTCGTCGTGCGTCGCGCTGGAGGCGGAGGACCAGGTGCTGCTGCTGGACTGCCCGCACCCCATCCGCAAGATGATGCGCGAGGCGTCCGCGACCTCCGGCGTGGAGCTGGACGTGGAGCGCGTCAGCGCCGTGGCCCTCACGCACCTGCACGCGGACCACGCCTCCGGGCTGGAGGGCCTGGCCTACTTCTCCTTCTTCGTGCTGCAGCGGAAGATGGAGCTGCTCGCGCACCCGAGCGTCACGCGCCGCCTGTGGGAAGGCCACCTGGCCGCGGGCATGGAGTGCCTCATCGAGCAGCAGGGCGCGGACCCCAGCCACAAGCACTTCGAGGACTACTTCACGCACTCGCCGCTGCACCTGGAGCGCTCGGTGAAGCACGGCCCGTTCGAAATCGAGTGCCGCTTCACCTACCACCACGTGCCCACCACCGCGTTCCGCATCCGCGCCGGGGGCCGGTGCCTGGGCTACAGCGCGGACACCGCGTTCGACGAGGGGCTCATTGCCTGGTTGTCGGAGGCGGACCTCGTCATCCACGAGACCAACTACGGCGTGCACACGCCCTACGAGAAGCTGGCCGCGCTGCCGGAGGCCACCCGAGCGAAGATGCGCCTCATCCACTACCCGGACACGTTCGACACGAGCACCAGCGTCATCGAACCCCTGGTGCAGGGCCGGCGCTACACCGTCTGAGGGAGGACCGCGCGGCCGGCTGGATGCCCTTCGCCGTTTGGGAAGAAGGGCGTCTGCCTTGCGCGTTGCGCCATGCCCGGTCCCCTCGCGTTCAAGCGCCGAGTGCGCTACGCCGGGAGGGACTGGCGCTCCCCCGTGCCCCTGCAAGAGAACGACCCCCGATGACGAAGTCGAAGACCGTGAGCGCCTGGGCTGCGCTCCTGCCGCTCGCGCTGGTGCTGGCCGTCCGCTCCGCCGGGGCCGAGCCCGCGCCGACGCCGGCCGCGGACACCGTGCGCCTCACGATCCTCCACGTCAACGACGTGTACCAGTTCCAACCCACGGCCCAGAACCGGGGCGGCCTGTCGCGCATGGCCACGCTGCGCAATCAGGCGCTGAAGGAGTCCCCGCACGTCCTCACGTTGATGGCGGGTGACACGCTTTCGCCGTCGGTGGAGTCGTCAGCGGAGGTGGACGGCGAGGCGCTCAAGGGCCGGCAGATGATCGACGCGTGGAACGCGCTCGGGCTGGACTACGCCGTCGTGGGCAACCACGAGTTCGACTTCGGGGATGACGTGCTGCGCGCGCGCCTCCAGCAGTCGCGCTTCCCATGGCTGGGCGCCAACGTGATGAGCGTGAAGTCGGGCCAGGTGTTCGACGGGCTCAAGGCGTGGGACGTGCGGGACGTGGGCGGCGTGAAGGTGGGCATCTTCGGCGTGGTACTGCCGGAGACGCAGACGTCCTCCAAGCCGGGCCCGGACACGCGCATCACGCCGTACTGCGAGGCGGCGAAGCGCTCCGTGGACGCGGTGCGGGCCGCGGGCGCGCAGTTCGTGGTGGCGCTCACGCACCTGGCGGTGGAGCAGGACCGGGAGCTGGCGAAGTGCGTGCGCGTGGACGTCATCATCGGCGGGCACGACCACGACCGCGTGGAGGAGACCGTCGCGGGCACGCCCATCTTCAAACTGGACGAGGACGCGGTGGACCTGGGCCGGCTCACGTTGGAGCTGGACGCGAAGACGGGCGCGGTGAAGAAGCGGGCGTGGAAGGTGGTGCCCATCACCGCGAAGGTGCCGGACGACGCGGCGTTCAACGCCCGGATGGAGGAGTACACGCCGCTGCTGACCACGCTGGCGCAGCGGATTGGCCGCTCGCCGGTGGCGCTGGATGCGCGCAGCGCGCAGAACCGGCTGGGGGAGACGAACCTGGGCTCGTTCCTGACGGACGCGTTCCGCGAGGCGACGGGCGCGGACGTGGCGCTCATCAACGGAGGCGCCATCCGCGCGGACCGGGTGCTGCCCGCGGGGAAGATGACGCGGCGGGAGCTGTACTCGCTCATGCCCTACCGCAACGAGCTCGTCGTGCTGGAGGTGCCGGGGACGACGCTGCGCGCGGCGCTGGAGAACGGCGTCAGCCTGAGCAGCGTGGACGGCAAGCCGCCGGGCCGCTTCCCGCAGGTGTCCGGGATGCGCTTCACCTACGACCTGCGCAAGGCGGCCGGGGAGCGGGTGACGCGGGTGGAGGTGCGGGGCCGGCCGCTGGACGACGCGGCGGTGTACCGGCTGGCCACGCTGAGCTTCGTGGCCTCGGGCAACGACGGCTACACGATGCTCAAGGGGCTGCCCACGCTGCCCGCCAGCAAGGACCTGCCATCACCGTGGGACGCGCTCACCGGCGCCTTCAGCTCCGGCAGGCCCGCGCCGCGTGCGAAGCCCCAGGGACGCATCGCCCTGGTGGGCGCGCCTCCGGGCGGCCTCAAGGCCCCCCCGGCGATGAAGTAGTCCGCGGCGGGAGCCTCCGGCACGGGCCTCCACGCGCACGCCTGGGAGAACGAGCAGCCCAGGTGGTGCGCGAGCCACTCGTGCGAAGCACAGCGTGCGACCCACCCGTGCGCTACGGCGTCGTCCACCCGCGCAGCCGGTACACCACGCGCCCCGCCAGCTCGCGCAGCATGTCCGTGCTCTGGCTGAGCCCGCCCGCGCGCGGCAGCCAGCTCAAACTCCCCGGCGGGATGGGCGAGGAGCGCACGTCCACCGCCAGCGTGTCCGGCCGCAGCCCCACCGCCGCGAAGCAGCCCGCCGCGCGCGGCAGGTGCGCGGCGCTCGTCACCAGCAGCAGGCTCTGCCAGCCGTGCTCGCGCACCAGCGGTGCGGCGTTGAGCGCGTTCTCGCGGGTGTTGCGGCTGCGGCCCTCCTTCACGATGCGCCCGGCCTCGATGCCCCAGTGCTCCAACTGCGCGGCCAGCACCTCCGCCTCCACCACCGCCTCCGGCCTCGCGTCCAGGGTGCCGCCCGACAGCAGCACCTGCTTCGCGCGGCCGTCACGCAGCAGCTCGAAGCCCCGCATGATGCGCTCCGGCGCGGCGTTGTACTCCGGCTGCCCGGAGCGCTCCGTGGCCGACGCGTCCAGCCCTCCACCCAACAGGATGACCGCGTCGTAGACGGTGTCCTCGCGGAAGGTGCTCACCGCGCTGCCCTCCGTCGCCCGCGTGAGCAGCGCCACCACGGGCTCGATGGAGAAGGCATACAGCACGCCCAGGGCCAGGAGCTGGAGCGCCACCGACACGCGCGTGCGCCGGCGCAGCAGCAGGCTCCCGGCGCCGAAGAGGAGCGCCCAGGTGAGCGGGGAGAGCAGCAGGTCCAACACCTTCGAGAGGACGAGGAACATCGCGGGCGCCGTGCTACCGGGTCTTCTTCCCGGAGGCCAGATACCGGCGCGCCTCGACCGCGCCGGACCCGTACGGCTGCAGCGACAGGTAGCGCCGGTAGTGCTCGCGGGCCTCCTGGAAGCGGGACGACCGGCTCCCCAGCCGCCCCAGCTCCAGGTGACACGGCGCGGCGTCCGGGTCCACCTCCAGGCAGCGCTGGAACTCCGCCTTCGCCTGCGCCACGTGGCCCTGCTGGAGGTGGAGCCTGCCCAGGTGGTGCGCCGCGGCCGCGTTCGAGTCCCGGCCCTCCCACTCCCTGGCGTACTCAGCCCGGGACCGGGGGGTCGCCTTCTCCCGGTCCCTCGCGCGCTCCTCCGGCACCACCACCCGGGGCTCCACCACCGGCGTGGGCAGGGTCGGCGGCTCCGGGGTCGGCATCCGCTCCAGCGCCACCTGCACGCGCTCGGGGAACGCCTCCGCGGACACGGTGCTCTTCCAGGGCCGGTGGCCCACGAACAACAGCTCCAGTTGGTGGCTCCCCGGCCCCGTCTCGACGTCCAGCGTGGTGGGCGTCATCCCGGCGCGCACGCCGTCCCAGCGCACCTCCGCGCCCGGCGGGATTGACACCACCTGGAGCTTGCGCGCGCCCGGGCGCGACTCCGACAGCACGGGCCACACCGCGCGCCCGACGAAGAAGAGCACCGCCCCCGCGATGATGGCCCCCCAGAGCCAGCCGGGCAGCGACGTGCCGGACTCCGGCTCGGGGGCCCCCACGAGCGCCCCGGGCACATGCTCCTCCGGGAACGCCGTCGCGAGCGCGCGGTGCACCGAGGACGCCGTCGCCGGCTCCCCCAGCCCCTCCGGACCGCTCTCCCCCGTCCACACCGCCACCTGGCGCAGGAAGGACTCCGGCAGCCGGGGCGGCTGGCCCGCGAGCTTGAGCTCCTCCTCGAAGAGCCAGCCCATCAGGTGGCGCAGCGTGGAGGAGGGGAACAGCGGCGCCCGGTACGCGAGCCACTCGGCCAGGGCGCGCTGGAAGGCCTCCGCGCTCGCGAAGCGATCATCCCGCCGGAGCGCCAGCGCCCGCGACACGAGCGCCCCCAGCGACGGGTCCAGGTCCGGCACGTACTTCTGCGCGGCCGTCAGCTCCCCCCTCGCGATGCGCGCCATCACCGACTGGGTGTCGCCTTCCGCGGGCCTGCGCCCGGTGAGCAGCTCGAAGAGGACCACGCCCGCCGTGTACACGTCCGAGCGCGCATCCAGCGCCTCGCCCCGCGTCTGCTCCGGGGACAGGTACACGTACTTGCCGCGCACCACCCCCGCCTCCGTGTCCGGCCGCCCGGCGAGCTGCGCCTTGGCGATGCCGAAGTCGGTGAGCTTCACCTCGCCCTCGTAGCTCACGAGGACGTTGTCCGGAGACACGTCGCGGTGCACCAGCCCCAGCGGGCGCCCCTGCTCGTCGCGGCGGGTGTGCGCGTGGTGCAGCCCCTTGCAGACCTCCAGCACGAGCCCCACTGCCAGCGGCGCCGGCAGGTGCGCCAGCCCCTTCACCTTCGCGCGCTTGAGCACGTGCGACAGGGGCTGCCCGTCCACCCACTCCATGGCGAGGAAGTACTCCCCCTCCTCCTGGCCGAAGTCGAACACCTGCACGATGTTGCCGTGGCTCAGGCCCACGGAGATGCGCGCCTCGTTGAGGAACATCTGCACGAAGGCGGGGTCCTGCGCGTACGGGTCCCTCACGCGCTTGATGACGACGGAGCGCGACACGCCGTGCGCCAGGGTGAAGCGCGCGCGGTGCACCACTGCCATGCCGCCCGCGCCCAGGCGCTCCAGGAGTTCGTACTTGCCGAAGCGCGTCGTGGTCCCACCCGTCGTCACGGCCCGGCACGCTACCCTACCGCTCGCGTCGGAGGGGAGCCCCACCCCGGCCCCGCCCTGGAGCCTGGAGCGCCCTCAGCGCTCGCCCCAGTGGAGCTTCTGCCGGAGGATGGTGAAGAACGCCACGCGGGGGTTTCGCACCAGCCCCACGCGGTTGGGCGAGCGCACCACCTCGATGCAGTCCCCCGTCTGGAGCGAGTGCCCCGTCTGGCCATCCAGCGTCAGGTACGTGTCCGCCGTCTCGCTCTTCAGCGTGATGCGGATGACCCGGTCCGCGGGCACCACGATGGACCGCTGGGTCAGCGCGTGCGAACAGATGGGCGACAGGATGGTGCAGTCCACCGACGGGTGGACGATGGGCCCGCCCGCGGACAGCGAGTACGCGGTGGAGCCCGTGGGCGTGGCCAGGATGACGCCGTCCGCCTTGTAGGTCGTGATGGGCACCCCGTCGATGGACGTCTCGTGGTCCGCGATGCGCGCCAGCGCGCCCTTGTTGATGACCACGTCGTTGAGGATTTCGTCCTCGATGAGGACCTTGCCCCCGCGCATCAGCCGGCACGACAGCTTCATCCGCGAGTCCACGTGGAAGTCGCCCGCCAGCACCTCCGCCAGCCGGGTGAACAGCTCCTCCACCGGCACCTCGGTCATGAAGCCCAGGCTGCCCAGGTTGACGCCCAGGATGGGCACGTTGCGTCCGCCCAGCAGCCGCGCCGCGTAGATGAGCGTGCCGTCCCCACCCAGCACCACCACCAGCTCCGCGCGCGCCGCCAGCTCCCGGTCCTCGATGCGCGGCCAGCCCAGCGCATGCGCCAGGGCACGGTCCGCCAGCACCGTCAGCTTCGGGTAGCGCTCATGGATCTCCGCCGCCAAGGCCACGGCCTGCGGGGTGTCCCTCTTCGCGACGATGACCAGGGTCTGCACGCCCCCCGGGTTCTAGTCCAGGCGGCCAGCCCCCCGTACAAGGGAAATGACGCACCTGCACGCCCCAGGACATCCCCGGGACATCCACAGCACAGCTCCCGCCCATCAGGAGGGGCGCGCGGGCGCCTGGGACGCTAGGTTCCAGGACGACATGGACCTCTTCGACCACGCCAGCCAGAAGGAAACGGCCACCCTGGCGCCGCTCGCCGAGCGCATGCGCCCCACCACGCTCTCCGAGTACCTGGGCCAGGAGCACCTCACCGGCGAGGGCCGCTTCCTGCGCCGCGCCCTGGAGAGCGACCAGGTGCCCAGCCTCATCCTCTGGGGGCCGCCGGGCACGGGCAAGACGACGCTCGCCCAGCTCGTCGCCCGCTCCACCGGCGCCGCCTTCGAAACGATGTCCGCCGTGCTCGCGGGCGTGAAGGACATCCGCGAGACGGTGGCGCGCGCGCAGGACCGCTGGAAGCTGCACCGCCAGCGCACGCTGCTCTTCATCGACGAAATCCACCGATTCAACAAGTCGCAGCAGGACGCGCTCCTGCCCCACGTGGAGAAGGGCACGGTGACGCTCATCGGCGCCACCACGGAGAACCCCTCCTTCGAGGTGAACGCCGCGCTCCTGTCGCGCTGCCGCGTCATCACCCTGCGCGGGCTGGAGCAGGAGGAGCTGGTGGCGGTGATGCGCCGCGCGGTGGCGGACCCCAAGGGGCTGGGCGGCCGGGTGACGGTGGACGACGCGGCGCTGGACTTCATCGCGGACGCGGCCGGCGGCGACGCACGCCGCGCCCTCACCGCGCTGGAGGCGGCGGCGGCCCACGGCGGCACGGTGGTGGACCGCAAGGTCGCCGAAGAGGCGCTCCAGCAGAAGCTGCTGCTCTACGACAAGGGCGGCGAGGAGCACTACAACGTCGTCAGCGCGTTCATCAAATCCATGCGCGGCAGCGACGTGGACGCGGCGCTGTACTGGATGACGCGCATGCTGGAGGCGGGCGAAGACCCCGTCTTCATCTTCCGCCGCATGGTCATCTTCGCGTCGGAGGACGTGGGCAACGCGGACCCGCGCGCGCTGGGCGTGGCGGTGGACGCGCTCCGGGCCTTCCAGCTGATGGGCCTGCCCGAAGGCACCCTGCCCCTCACCCAGGCCGTCACGTACCTGGCGCTCGCGCCCAAGTCGAACGCCGTCATCGCCGCGTACGCGGCCGTGCGCGAGGCGGTGACGAAGGAGGGCGCGCTGCCCGTCCCCATGCACCTGCGCAACGCGCCCACGAAGCTGATGAAGTCGCTGGGCTACGGCGGCGGGTACAAATACCCGCACAACTTCGAGGGCAACTACGTCCCGGAGGACTACCTGCCCGACGCCCTGCGCGCCCGCTGCTTCTACACCCCGACGCGCAACGGCTTCGAGGCGGAGCTGTCCGAGCGCTACGAGTCGCTCCAGCAGCAGCTCGCCGCCCGGCGCGAGGCCCGGGATGGGCGAGAGCCCGGAGAGGACGGCTGAAGCGCCGTCCCGCTCCCGGGCCCTGCTGCTTCGGAAGGACGGGACTTACGAGGCGGCTTCGAGAGCGGGGAGGCCCGGCCCGTTGTCCGCGTCCGGGCCCTTGGGCTGACGCGGCTTCATGCTGCGGCCGGCCACCTCGTACTGCTTGAGCAGGCGGCGGAAGTTGGAGCGGTCCACCCCGGCGGCGCGCGCGGCGCTGGACACGTTGTGGTTGTTCTTCTCCAGGAGCGCGGACAGGTAGCGGCGCTCGAAGGCGCGCATGGCCAGGCGCTTGGCCTGGGCGTACGGCAGGTGCGCCAGGCTGAACACCTCCACCGCCGAGTCGGCCTGGGGCGCGGCCTGGAAGCCCTGCGGCAGGTCCTCCACGTCAATGGCCTCGTTGGAGGTGAGCACCACCGCGCGCTCGATGACGTTCTCCAGCTCGCGCACGTTGCCCGTCCACCGGTTGCAGGTGAGGGCCTCCATGGCGCGGGGGCTGATGCCGTTGACCTTCTTGTCCGCCTTGCCGGTGTAGACCTTCAGGAAGTGGTGCGCGAGCAGCGGCACGTCCTCCGGGCGGTCGCGCAGGGGCGGCAGGTCGATGGTGATGACGTTGAGGCGGTAGAACAGGTCCTCGCGGAACTTGCCCTGCTCCTTGGCGCGCGACAGGTCCACGTGCGTGGCGGCGATGACGCGCACGTCCACCTTCACGGGCTCGTTGGCGCCCACGCGCTTCACCTCACCCTCCTGCAGCACGCGCAACAGGCGCACCTGGGTGGCGGGAGGCACGTCGCCAATCTCGTCCAGGAAGATGGTGCCGCCGTCGGCCGCCTCGAAGAGGCCCTTCTTGTTGCCGGTGGCGCCGGTGAAGCTGCCCTTCACGTGGCCGAACAGCTCGCTTTCCAGCAGCGTCTCCGTCAGCGCCGAACAGTTGACGGCGACGAAGGGCTTGTCCCGGCGCGCGCTGCGGTAGTGGATGGCGCGCGCGACCAGCTCCTTGCCCGTGCCGGACTCACCCTGGATGAGCACCGTGGCGGTGGAGTGGCTGACGGTCTCCACCAGCTTGAACACGGCGCGCATCTGCGACGACTGGCCGATGAGGTCCTCGAACTGGCTGCGCGCGGTGAGCGCCTCCTCCAGCGCGCGCGTGCGGTCCTTGAGGGCCTTGCGCTCGGCGGCCTTGGCCACCGTGAGGCTCACCTCGTCGATGTTCTCGAAGGGCTTGGTGAGGTAGTCGTACGCGCCCGCCTTCACCGCCTCCACCGCCGTCTCCACGGTGGCGAAGGCCGTCATCATGATGACCTCCACGTCCGGGCGGTCCGCCTTGATGGCGCGCAAGAGGTCCATGCCGGACAGGTGCGGCATCTTGATGTCGAGCACGACCACGTCGATGGACGGGTCCTTGGCGGCCGCGAGCCCCTCCACCGCATCGTCGATGGCGACGACGGGGTGTCCCTCCCGCTGGAGGATCTGGGTAACGGCCTTGAGGACGACAGAGTCGTCATCGACGACGAGGACCTTGGCGCGCTTGACTTGGTTCACGGCAACCTCTCGAGCTGCAGGGGAATGGGCAGGAAGACGGTAAAGCGGGAGCCCTGGCCCACGTGGGTGTCCACCTGGAAGGTGCCCCCGTGGTCCTGGACGATGCGGTAGGCGATGGACAGGCCCAGGCCCGTACCCTCACCCGGAGGCTTGGTGGTGAAGGACGGCTCGAAGATGCGCGGCAGGTGCCGCTCGTCGATGCCCGTCCCGGTGTCCGCCACCGCGAAGAAGCACCGGTCGCCCTCGCGGCCCGTCTCCAGGGACAGGCGCCCCTGGGCGTTGGGCAGCGCGTGCAGGCCGTTCTGCAGCAGGTTGAGCACCACCTGCGCCAGCTGGCCGGGATCCCCGTACACCTTGGGCAGCGCGTCCTTGAGGCCCAGCTTCAGCTCCACCTTGGGCATGGACTTGAGCTGCGCGCGGAAGAGCACCGCGGCGTCCTCCACGCACTTGGACAAATCAAAGAGGCGGCGGTCCTCCACGCGGCTGTGGCGGCTGAACTTCAGCAGGCTCTCCACGATGCGCTTGCAGCGCAGCGCGCTCTCTTCAATCAGCTTCAGCGACTCCAGGTCGTTGGCGCTGCGGCCCGCGTCGCGCGACATGAGCTGCGCGAAGGCGAGGATGCCGCCCAGCGGGTTGTTGATTTCGTGCGCCACGCCGCCCGCGAGCTGGCCCACCGCGGCCATCTTCTCCGTCTCGATGAGCCGGCGCGTCATGCCCTGCTCTTCCGTGACGTCGCGGTAGGTGCACACCGCGCGGTCGTCGCCGGCGAACGGGTAGGCGGCCACCACGTAGCTGCGCCCGCTGTGCTGCACCTCGCCGCGCGCGCCCTTGCCGCTCTCCATCGCGGAGGGCAGCGGGCAGCCGGCGCACGGCGTGTCGCGGCCGAAGAGGTACTGGTGGCACGGCGTGTCGGAGGGCACTTCCTCGATGGAGCGGCGGGCCACCTGCGCGTAGGCGACGTTGGCCCGGCGCACCGCGAAGTCCCGCGCGCGCACCACCGCGAGCGGCGTCTCCATGCAGTCGAAGGACAGCTCCCACTCGCGCTTCGCGGCGGACAGCAGGCGCGTGCGCACGGCGACGCGCTCCTCCAGGTCCGCGTTGAGGCGCTTCAGCTCCGCGTTCTGCTCCTGGGTGACGCGGTAGAGCCGGTCGTTCTCCGTGTGGAGCGCGTACTGCTCGAAGGCGCTCTTCACCGTGAGCACCAGGTGGCTGTCGTTCCAGGGCTTGGAGATGAAGCGGAAGATTTCCGAGCGGTTGATGGCCTCTTCGATGGCCTGCTGGTCCGCCTGCCCCGTCAGCATGATGCGCTGGGCCCGGGGCTCCTGCAGCTTCACCTGGGTGAGGAACTCCACCCCGTTCATGCCCGGCATCCGGAAGTCGGAGATGACGACCTCCGGGTGGAACCGCTCCAGCGTGCGCAGCCCGGATTCCGCGTCCGTCGCCGTCTCGATGTCCCACTCGCCCCGCCGCAGCACCCGCCGGATGGACTTGAGGATGTTCTCCTCGTCGTCCACGAGCAGCAGCCGCCCGCGGGCGACTGGGTCTTGCGCTTGTGCCTGTGCGACCAGGGTTCCCATGGAGTTTCCGGCTTCCGACATTTGCAATGGCCTTGCCAAACCGGCGATTTGGATAAACCCTGGGAATCACGTCCCTTTCTCAGGACATGACAAAAAGGGTCAAGGTCACTATAGACCCACTACCCCCAAACGGGTCAAACCAGACCCGGAGTCTTTGACCCCCGGGTCACCCTGCCCGTGAAGGCGGCGTCGAAAACAGGGGGGCGGGCGGGTGGAGGCAGATGCGGTCGCGGCCCTCGTGCTTGGCGCGGTAGAGGGCCTCGTCGGCGGTCAGCAGGAGCTGTTCCGGGGAGAGGATGGCGCGGTGCGGGAAGCTGGAGACGCCCAGCGAGGCCGTCACGCGCAGGTTCGCGTCCGGCCCCGCAAGCAGCTCTGAGACGCCCCTGCGCACCCGCTCGGCGACGGTGAGGGCTCCAGGCAGGTGGGTACAGGGCAGGAGCACGGCGAACTCCTCCCCCCCATAGCGGGCCACCAGGTCGGTTTCGCGCACGCTGTGCTGGAGCGAGGCCGCCACCTCCCGGAGCACGCGGTCCCCCGTGCCGTGGCCGTGGGCGTCGTTGATGTTCTTGAAGTGGTCCAGGTCCACCAGGATGAGCGACAGGCTCTCGTCGTAACGCTGCGAGCGCCGGAACTCCTCCCGCAAACGCTCCTGGAAGTAGCGGTGGTTGTGGACCTGGGTGAGGCCGTCCGTCACCGACAACCGGCGCAGCTCCTCGACCTGTGAGTGGAGGGATTTCCACCGTGAGTGGATTTGGAGGCTCCGTGAGACCCGGATTTGCAGCTCTTCCTCGTCCCAAGGAGTCGAAATGGACTCAGCCCCCCGACTCAGGGCCGTGAGCCGCAGGGCCTTGGCTTCCGGAGGGGTCACCACCACCACGGCGGCCCGGGGTGCGGGCTCGGGTGGGGTGAGGGCTTCCAGGAGCGCGTGGGTCTGTTGGGGGTCTGCTTCGCCCGCGAAGAGCAGGACGCCGTCGACCTCGCGGATCAGCCCCAGGACCTCCGGCCCGGAGCGGGCCAGCCGGAGGGTGAAGTCCTCGGGACCCAGAGTACGCACCAGTTTGGGCAGCAGTGACTGCGAACCATCAACGACCAGGAGCGTGTAGGGCTGGGTTTTCACCGTGTCCCCGTAAAAAGACGACTAGACGGTACTATAGGGCTTTGTCACGGGGAGGGCCATGGGGTTTGCCACATGGCCTCACCCTCTGGTACCGAGCGCCGTTTCCTTTCAGACGGACCGACGCGACATGACGACCGTGGCCAAGTACCCGAGCATCAGCCTGTTCTTCCCCGCCTGGAACGAGGAGGACTACGTGGAGCGCGCGGTGAGCCGCGCCCTGGAGGTCCTCCCGAAGCTCACGGACGACTTCGAAATCATCGTCGTCAACGACGCCTCCACGGACCGGACCCAGGAGGTCTGCGAGGCGTTGGCGGCCCGGGTGCCGCAGCTGCGGGTCATCACGCACCCGGTGAATCTGAAGCTGGGCGGGGCGATGCGCACGGGGCTGACGGCGAGCACGAAGGACCTGGTGCTCTATTCGGACATCGACCTGCCGTTCGACATGCGGGAGGTGGAGCGGGCGCTCCATCTGATGGAGTACCTGGAGGCGGACATGATCTGCGCCTTCCGGTTCGACCGCACGAGCGAGGGGCCGAAGCGCATCGTCTACTCGTTCGTCTACAACATGCTCATCCGGGCGTTGTTCGACATCCAGATCAAGGACGTGAACTTCAGCTTCAAGCTGATGCACCGCCGGGTGCTGGAGTCGATGGAGCTCAAGAGCCAGGGCTCGTTCATCGACGCGGAGCTGGTGGTGAAGGCCATCCGCAAGGGCTTCCGCGTGTTCCAGATGGGCGTGGACTACTTCCCGCGCACGCGCGGCATCTCCACGCTGGCCTCGCCGTCGGTCATCCTGAAGATGGTGAAGGAGCTGGTGTCGCTGTACCCGGAGACGCGCACGCCGCCGCCGCCGGTGCAGCCGGTGCGCCTGCCGCCGTCGGTGCAGCCGCTGCATTCCGTCACGGGACGCGCGGGGCGCGGGTAGGAGGGGCCATGGCGCCGCGCACGCGCCTCATCGTCAACGCGGACGACCTGGGCCTGCACCCGTCGTTGGACGCGGGCATCCTGCGGGCGCACCGCGACGGCATCGTCACCAGCGCCACGCTGCTGGCCACGGGCCCCTCCGCGGAAAAGGCCGTGGGGCTGGCGCGTGAGCAGGGGCTGGCGGTGGGCGTGCACCTGGCGCTGTCCACGCGGCTGATGTGCGCCGCGCCCGCGGAGTCGGTGCGGACGGTGGCGCCGGACGGACGGCTGCGCGCGAGCTGGGCGGACTTCGCGCGGGCGTGGCTCACCGGACAGGTGCGCCGCGAGGAGCTGGAGCGGGAGCTGTCCGCGCAGCTTGCCCGCGCTCGGGAGCTGGGCGCGGCGGTGGACCACCTGGACGGGCACCAGCACCTGCACCTGTTGCCCGGGGTGCGCTCGGTGGTGGAGGGGCTCGCGGCGCGCGAGGGACTTCCGCTGCGCTGGCCGGATGCGCTGCCGCGCGCGTCGTGGCTGCGGGCGCCGGGGCCTGCGTTGAAGACGACGGTGCTGGCGGTGCTGGCGCGCACGGCGCCGCGCGCACGGCCGGGGGTGCGGCGGGTG
>NZ_RAWG01000153.1 GCF_003611735.1 Corallococcus sicarius
CCGTCCGGGGGGCCGCGCGACCAGGGAAGGGGGAGGGCGTATGCTGGGAGCCTCATGAACCTACGCGTGTTCGAGACGGAACAGGAGGCGGCCACCACCTGCGCGGCGCGAATCGCGGAGGCGGTGCGGCACACGCCGGAGCTGGTGCTGGGGCTGTGCACGGGGCGCTCGCCGCTCAATGTCTACCGGGGGCTGTCGGAGCTGGCGGCGAAGGGGAAGCTGGACCTGTCGCGGGCGACGACGTTCAACGTGGACGAGTTCCTGGGCCTGCCAGCGGAGGACGCGGGCAGCTTCCGCGCGTACATGGACCGGCACCTGTTCCGGCATGTGAATCTGTCAACGGAGCGGATCCACTTCCTCGACGGGTGCGCGCCGGACGCGGAGGCGGAGTGCGCGCGCTACGACGCGGCGCTGGCGCAGGCCGGAGGGCTGGACCTGCTGCTCCTGGGCGTGGGGCCCAACGGGCACATCGCCTTCAACGAGCCGGGGGACGTGTTGACCGCGATGAGCCACCGCACGCGGCTGAGCCGGGAGACGCGGCTGTCGCACGTGCAGCCCTTCGGGGACGACCCGTCGCGCGTGCCCATGTCGGCGCTGACCGTGGGCATGGCGGCGATGCTCCAGGCGCGCCGGGTGGTGGTGCTGGCGTTCGGCGTGAACAAGGCGGCGGCGGTGACGGGGATGGTGCACGGCCCCATCACCACGCGGTGCCCGGCGTCCTTCCTCCAGCTCCACCGGGACGTGGAGGTGTGGCTGGACACGGGCGCCGCCAGCGGCCTGCACGGCCGGCGGCTGGAAGAGGCGCGGTCCCGGAAGGAGTGAGGCGGTAGGGGCCGCCCCAGGGCTCCGAAAGCCGCTACGGCTTGCGCGCGGAGGCGAGCGTGGGAGCGCCCACCGGCCGGGACGCGGGCTTCTTGCCGGGCGACGTCACCCGGGGCGCCCCAGGCGGCTTCGCGGGGACGGCGGCGGGCCGGGCCTTGCGTGCGGCGGCCTTCGCCACCGGGGCCCGCTCCGGCGCCTTCGAGGCGGGGCGCTTCACCACCACCGGCGCGGGCGGCCGGGTGTGCGCCCAGGCCGCCATCACCCGGGCGACGTAGAACTCCGTCTCCCCGTTGCGCGGCACGTGCCCGTTCACCGACCCCGGGCCCGCGTTGTACGCGGCCACCGCGAGCCGCACGTCCCGGAACCGCCGGAGCTGCTCGGCCAGGTAGCGCCCGCTCCCGTCAATGGAGGGCGCCGGGTCGAAGGGGTCCTCCACCCGCATCATCGCCGCGGTGTCCGGCATGAGCTGCCCGGGGCCCATGGCTCCCGCGGGCGAGATGCGGTGCACCCGCGTCTCCGACTCCACCTGGATGAGCGCCCGCAGGAGCCCCGGCGGAAGGTCGTGGCGGCGCTCCGCGTCGGAGATGAGCGGTGTCAGCGGCGGGTGCGCGTCCAGCATGCAGGCCGGCCGGTGCGCCGCGTAGGCCCCCAGCGCCCGCGCCTTGGTCTGGAGGAAGGAGAAGGACAGCGGCGACACGTGCGTCCCGCCCAGCCACGCCACGCCCACGTTGAGCAGCACCACCGGCGCGAGCACGCACGGCGCCAGCCACGCCCACCACGGAATGTTGATGCCGCCCACGGCGCGCTTGCGTCCCACCCACCCCACTTACGGGCGCCGGGCGTCCGCGTCCAACTTCCGGCCCCTCCGGTGGACCTCCCGGGGGGGCCGGAACGGCGGACTTCAGAACAACAGGTTGAAGTAGTTCGCCTGCGCCTTGGCGCCCACGCACACCTTCACGTCCGCGCTCCACGGCTGGGAGGGCGGCGAACCGGTCGCCTGGAAGAGGAACTCCATCTGCTCCTGCTTCGCCAGGTCCAGCACGTCCACCTCGCCGCTGCTGGTGAGCTGGAGCTTGTTGGTGGGCCCGCCGGTGCCGGTGCGGCGGAACTCGCCCAGCAGCACGTACTCGGTGGAGCCCGGCTTGCGCACCGACAGGCTGGCGCGCTCGATGCCGCTGATGTCGGTGGTGGCGGTGGCGTCGAAGAGCTTCAGCCGCAGCTGGGTCTCCACGTCGGTGTCATCCGGGAGGGCGTTGGCGAAGTCGCCCAGGGGAATCTGGAAGGACTGCTCCACGCTGCCGCTGAGCGGAGGGGCGGCGGGGAAGGAGAGGTCGTTCTCGGTCTTGCAGATCTCCTCGGCCTCCACCTCGATGGAGAAGAGGGACTCGCAGCCCGTGGTGAAGAGGGGCAGGGCGCAGCAGAGCAGGAGGGTGCGGAAGGATTTCGTACGCATGTGGGGAGTCTCCTGGCTCAGAAGAAGTAGAGGATGAAGCCCAGCTTCACGGACGGGATGGTCGCGCGCACGTGCAGCGGCCCGGACGTGACGGAGTCGTCGCCGGCCGCGTCCTGGATGAGCGGCGTGGGGTCCGGCACCGTGAGCGCCACGTAGCTCAGGCCCACGTGCAGGAAGAAGTTGAAGCGGCTGTGCGCGCCCACCTCCAGGCCCGCGCTGCCCGTCACGTAGTTGTAGGTGACGTCCCGGATGGCCTGCGACGTCGTGCTCGGCTCGCGCCCCAGCCAGTCCAGCACGTCGCTGTACTCGGAGCCGAAGTAGTGACCGACCTCCGCGTTGAACGACGGTGCGATGAACGTCTCCATGGGCAGGATGCTCACCCCACCGCGCACGCCGAAGCTGAGCGTGTTGGTGGTGGGGCCCGCCTGCAGCCGCAGCCACGACGTGGGCCGCACCACCGCGGACACGCCGACGCCATGCGGCGCCCCGGCGTCCACCAGCAGACCCAGCGTGTGCTTGGGGGCGCCGTCGTCCTGTGCCAGTGCGGGCGTGGCGATGCCCAGCGCCGCCAGACACCCCAGCGCGAGGGGGGAGTGAAGAAGGGGGATGCGTCGTCTCATTGGAAGGGAGTCCATCGTCATGACGAAAGTTCCACGGTGTTTGCCGGCCCGCGTTCATCATTCGCGGAAGGGCGCCCGGAAGAGAAGCGAGGTTGCGTGAAACCCGTACGGGCTTTCCGGGATGCCGCGATGTGCGGGCCGAGGACTGCTCGGTTCCCGACAGGGTGGGCGTGACCCGGGGGTCTTCAATCCCTGTCAGCTCAAGGACGTCCCGGTCCATCTGGTGGGTCATGGCCAGACGCCCAAGGCAATGCAAGCGTACGATGGGCTGGCAGCGCAACGGTTGTCAGGACCTGGAGCTGGGGGCCGAGGATGATCGACGAAGTCGATCAACGCATGAAAGCGTGGGTAGGGCGCATTGCCACGGAGGCACCCGTGTTCCTGGGCGTGCCGGACCGGGATTCCCTGGAGCGTGGCGTCTGTCTTTATTTGCTGGAGTTGGGCCCGGCGCCCGCGACGCGCACGGTGACGCGCGGCACCCTGCAGTTCACCGTCTGCTATCTGGTGACGGTGGGCGCGGACACGCCGGAGCGCGCGCACCGGCTGTTGGGGGACCTGGTCTTCGCGGCCATGGGTGACAAGGAATTGGAGGTGGACCTGAGCCCGGTGCCGGCCGCGCTCTGGGCGGGGCTGCGTTCGGTGCCGCGTCCCGCCTTCCGCCTGCGGGTGCAGGTGCGCAAGGAGCGGCCGCTGGCGGAGGTGCGCTGTCTGTCTTTGGTGGGGAGCGCCCCCTCGCCGGGTCCGCTGCTGGGGCGGGTGGTGGGGCCCGGAGACGTGCCCATCCGCGGCGCGTGGGTGGCGCTGCCTTCGCTGCAGTTGAGCACGCGCACGGACGCGGAGGGGCTCTTCCAGTTCCCCAGCGTGTCGCCCATGGATTCGCTGGGCCGGCTGGAGGTGCGGGCCAGGGGCGAGATGCTGGCGGTGGAGTCGGAGGTGCTCGCGGCCGGTGCGACGCCCCTGGTCATCCGGATGTGCGTGAAGGAGGACTGACGGTGTTCGGTGCTCCGCCAGTCAAGGCCGAGGAGCCCCGGGCGCCATCGCTCCGCGAGCGTCGCCACGTCTTCTGGGTGCTGGCCCTGGCGCGGTGGTTGAAGGCCTGGGCGGAGCGGGTGCTGGCGGAACATGACGCCGCGCTCGCGAAGGAGGCGGAGGCGCTGGGGGCGCGGGTGCGTTCGTTGCCGCTGCGCGAGCCCGTCGTGCCGCCGCCGCCGCCGGTGCCCTTGTGGCCTTCGCGCCTGGAGGCCCCCTTCGAGGTGACGCGGCCGCCGCCTGTCGTGTCGGCCCTGCCACCGCTGCCGGCGCACCTGATGGAGGTGAGTGCCATGGATGCGAGCGATGAGAGCGCTCCCACGCCGCGCCCGAACACGCTGCGGTGCGTGTCCAGGGATGACGGGGACGTGGAGGTGCCCCCCCGCGCGGCGCTCGGGCCGCTCCTCGACTTCGGTCCGGACGACCTGCTGCCCCCCGAGCCCGGGGCGGTGGTGGTGGAGGGGCCGCCGCTGCCCGCGCCCCTGCTCCAGGCCGCGGCGATTCCCTGTGATGACCTGGGGATGGCGCCGCCCGATGCCCCGGCGCTCGGGGATGTGGAAGCCGCGCCGTGCTCCCTGCATGTCGTGCCCCCGCTGCCCGGGCAGCCCGCGCGGGAGTTGCTCGCGCTCCTGAAGGAGTCGGAGGGCACGCCCACCCGGCCCTCCGTGCCGTGGCCCGAGTCCACCGCGCCGACTCCGGCCGAGTCCGCCGAAGCGGAGGAGATGCTGCGCGAGTACAAGCGTCTGGAGTGGGAGACGCAAGGCGAGTAGGGCGCTGAGGCTATGCTGCGCGGCGCGATGGCCGAGCACCCCCGCCCCAATCCCTTGTCCGCAGGGCTCAGCGTGGCGGACGTCGAGCGCCAGCTCGAAGGCCGTGCGGAGCTCATCGCCACGGCCCGGCGTCAGCACGCGGAGCTGGAATCACTGCTGTCGGGCCGCCGGTGGCGCCGGGGGCTGCTGCGGAAGCCGGAGCTGGTGCCCGCGCTCGTGGCCCGGGCAGAGGCGTTGCGAGAGGCATTGGAGCGCGTCCAACGTCGCGCGGCGACGGAGGCGTGGAGCGAGGAGCTGCCCGTGCTGCGGGAGGCCCGGGAGCTGTCGGCCCGGCGCGAGCGGCTCACCGGCCTCGCGCGGCGCAGGCTGGAGGTGCTGGCCGTGGTGCCCGCGCACCTCTCGCTGGAGGAGGTGCTGACGCGGCTGGAGGCGCTGGTGCGTCAGCGCCCGTCGTGGGAGCTGAACCCCGGCGAAGTGCTGGTCTTCGAAACCGACACCCGCAGGCATCCCAGGGGACGCCAGGGCGAGGCGCTTCGCCCCGGAGAAGGCCTGTCCCTGCGCCAGCGCGCGGCCCCCCTCGCGCGCTCCGTGCTGTGGCCCGTCGTCCGCCCCCTGGCGTGGCCCTTCCTGGGCTCCGGTCGGCTGCGGATCACCAGTGAGCGGGTGCTCTGGCGCCCGGTGTTCGGTGAACTCCAGGAGGTGCGCCTGGGCACCATCGCCGAGGACGGCCTCCAGTTGGCTTCGGGCTCGCTCGGCCTGCGCGTGGTGGGCAATCGTCTGCTGCAGACGCGCGGGATGACGGACGCCGAGGAGGTGGCCGCGCTCCTGGAGCTGCACCGTCAGGCGCCCCTGCGCGGAGCGGCCCGGTCCGGTGTGCGGCTGGAATCGGTGGCCCTCTTCCCCGCGAAGCTGGGCCACCTGTCGGGCCATGCCGTGCTGCGTCCCCAGGGCGTGTCCTTCATCCCGGAGGGGCAGGGACCCAGGGCCCTGAGCGCCGTCACCGGGAAGCCCACCTCGCTTCGAGGCTTCGACGCGGCCCCGGTGCTGGAGTCCCTGCGCTGGCTGCCCGGAGCAGAGTTCGACGCGTGCGTGGCGCGCGTGGTGGAAGCCACCGGGGGCCAGTCCTGGGCCGCCGGGGAGACGCGCTACGTCGCGGGGACGCCGGTGTGGCGGGAGCTCCGCCTCGTGCGGGGCGGGGACGCGCTGGTCGGCAAGGTGGAGTGGGCCCAGGAGGCCGCCGCGGGGAGGCTCCTGCGCGAGTGGCCCCAGGCCCTGCCGTCCCAGGGTTGAAACCCGGCGCACGCGCGAACAAGGAAGCACTGAGGCCCCCGCGCCTGGGGTCGTCCAATCGTCCCAGCCCATGGCTGGGCCTCACAAGGGTTTTGCTGCACCCGTGGTGCAAGGTTTCGGGGCGCGGTTGCTGACGGTGCGGGAAGTAGCGGCGTGGCCGGCGGCGAAGCCCCGGTCGATGGCGCTCTGCATCCCTGGTTCCACCAAGGGCGGAACACGAGCTGAGGCTGCGCCTGCTCGTAGGCCAGTCGCAGATCCACGCTCGTTCCTCCCCTTCAGCGGCAAGTCACTCGTTCTGGTACTGCTCGATGGAATGGTGCTCCACCTGCCGCTGCTCACAGCTGTAACGGGTCGGGGTAATGGATCGCAGCGGGTCGGCCAAGCGGATCGCCCCAGGGTCGGCCAAGCGGATCGCCCCAGGGTCGGCCAAGCGGATCGTTCGCCGCTGCCGCTAACTCGGCAATGGCCCGCAGCACGTCGTTCGCCGGACGGTTACTCGGGGGAGGCACACTGAGTCAACGGCGACTTCATTCGGGTCCTCAGCGCCCCAGCGGCATTAAGCGCTGTATTGCGATAGGAATTCACTTCCAGTGATTGGTTGCTGGCAACTCCGGCCGCAGCAGACGCCCTCAGAGCGCAGATGACCGAATCCGAGATCCGCGAGAAACTCTCCAGGCTCTTCAGTCCTGGAGGCAGACTGCATGGCCGGTTCACCCCGCCCGAGGACGCGCAGTTCGAAGTGCTGGTGCCAGGTAGTGCATGGCAGACGTTTGTCTGGCCCGAGAAGAGCGCAAGTCCCCACCTCCTCCGTGTCTACTCACTATCGGGCTCCAATCCGCTGCTGGCCCACTTCTGGCGAAACGAGACGCGTGCGCTGCACCGTCTGTCAGGCCGGAAACAGTCGGCGCTCCCGCGCCTAGCGGGGGCTGGTCTCATCCCCGAGATGGAACTCGGCTATCTCATCCTCGATGACTCCGGCCAGCCGCTCGAGGGTAACCACACCACCCTCGCCCGCCTTCGCGCAGATCGCGTCACTGCCCTTCGCTGCTTCTCCACTCTCTGTGACGCCCTGGCCGTCCTCCACGGCGAGGGCATGATGCACCGCTCGTTGACGCCGCACACCATCAGGGCGCTGGACTCTCAGGAGGACCCAGTCGTCTATCTCGACGGCTTCCAATTGAGCGCGTTCGTAACGGCGTGGCTTCGAGGACAAGGAGCCGTCGCCGAGCCCCACTCGTCCGGTTTCCTTCCGACCCGGCCCAGCTCACTCGCATGCATGGCACCGGAGCGGCTATCGCCACTCTTCGGCAACACCTCTCGACACATCGAGAGCTTCGCCTGTGACGTGTTCGGCCTCGGAATGATCGGCATCGACTGGTTCGCCGGGCTGCCCGAGGAGGAATGCCATGGGATTATCGCCAATTCGCGCTATGCCCCATCCAGTCACGAACAGTTGATTCGTCTGGCGCATTTGCGGCTTCGCAGCGCGCAGGTGCCGGACGAACTGTGTCGGTTGCTCGTCCAAATGACCGAGCCGGCGCCAAGCAACCGCATGCCTTCCGGACTGGAGGTGGCGGACACCCTCGGCCGTCTTTATCCGAGTCTGCTCGCGCAGTTTGAGTCCGCGCAGGGCGCCGCTTCCGCTAAGCCTCACCAGCTCTACTTCCTCCGCGAAACGGTCGAACGTCTTTTCCGGGATGGAATGACGCGAAGCACCCCGACGAGTCCCGATATCCGCGAGTACGCGGAACTCGTCGAGCGGGACCTTTACGGCGGAGTGGTCACGTGGTCTCCCCGCGGCTTCGCTCCCTGGGAGGACAAGGAGCCAGAGAAGGCGCGCTTGGCGAAGACAGTCCTCATGGGGCAGCGCTACGCGTACTTTTGCCAATACCTCAACGAAGGGCGTCAGGACGAAAACAAGAAGATTCTTCTCGTGAAGTACGTCTGCCAAGCGGACAAGGTTCGCGAGCTTCGCCAGCAGTCGCACCGCCGGGTAATGCCACCCATCCAGGCCTCGTACTTCCTCCCCACAAATCGACCGGGCCTCCAGCGCCCGATACCAGCGGAAACTCCTGCGTGGACGACCATCGTCCACGTGGTTCGGTTCGACGAGCAGGGAGAGCAGGACTCCATCGTGGCGGCCACGGCCGACTGGCTCGTACGCTACCAAGAGGCACAGCTCACGGTGCAGGAGTATCGCTACGAGCGGCAGAGCGAGGGCACTCCCCGCACTCGTGGAGATACAACCCCCCGCCCCATCATCCTGCATGCTGCCGGACGCCCTCTTGAGTATGACGCGAGACGCGAGGTGGCGGCCTTTGCAGAGCTGTTCTTCCGCGAGCAGCTTGTTCCGTCAATGGGCGCCTACTTTGAGCAACGGGCGGAGCAGGCCCTCGATGAAGGCGAGTCCCTCGAATTCATCCTTCGCAACGAGCACGGAGAGGATGTCCCCATCAAGCTTGAGCTCGATGCGGCTCTCGACCCCTTCACGGTCCGCTTCAAGCCCAACGAGAAGGAGTTCCTCCTGCCGGAGCGCGGCACGGTGCGGCCGAACGAGAAGGCCGCACGGATTGTCCTCTCAAGGCAGCGCCGCGCCACCCAGCGCCTGCGCAACCACCATCACTTGCTCGCCCAGCTGCGGGAGCCGCGAGGCCTGTCACTCTCTGCACCTGAAATGCTCGCGACCGTCGCAGCAGGCCTGCAGCAATCATCTCCGGAAACTGCGAAGCTCGTACGCCGCATCATCGACGAGGAGCCATTCTTCGTCGTCCAAGGTCCACCAGGAACGGGCAAGACCTTCATTGCCTCCCACATCGTCAAGGATGTCATCCGGTTGGACCCCTTTGGCCGGCTGCTCATCAGTGCCCAATCCAACGCAGCCCTCGACAACCTACTGGAAAACGTGGCTCACCTGCTCGGCATCCTCGACAATGCCGCAGCCGGAGGGCCCCTCCTGCTGCGTCATGCCAGCGCGGAAACCGAGGAGCGGGTGAGCGCTAAGGCCCGCCCCTTCCTCCTCACGAATGTCCTAACCAGGACTCGGGAGCGCATGGGGCTGGCTTCCGGTGTGGTCGGGCCCCTCGGGCGAATCCAAAAGGAGTGGGCGCAGAAGGCGAAGGGCCAGGACTTCGACGCGGAAATGTACTCTCGCGTCCAGCGTGCCTCAAACGTGGTTTTCGCCACCTGCGCGGGAGCCGGTGCCGACACAGAATCACTGCGAGCTGGAAGTGGCTTCGACTGGGTGATTGTCGAGGAGGCGGCGAGGGCTTGGCTCAGCGAAATCCTCGTGCCTCTCGTCCAGGGTGACCGGTGGTTGCTGATCGGCGACCACAAGCAGCTTCCCGCCTACCAGCGAGACGTGGGTGAGAGGCTGCTGACGCGCGACATCGCGGACCGAGTCACAGCAGAAGCCACCGGCCAGCTTCCGTCCGAAAACATGCGCCCTCTACTGGGCCACTTCCAGCACCTCATGACCGTAGAAATCCCCAGAGGCTACTGGACGGAGCCGCGAGGCCGCATTGACGAACAAAGGCGGATGCACCCGGACATCGGCAACCTCGTGAGCCAAGCTTATTATGATGGCCAGCTCCTCACCCATCCGAGCGCCATCCGGCCCCACAATCTGGGGCAGCTCCCTTTCCTGAAGCAGACCGCCCTGGTCTGGATTGACACGAGCGTCTTCAACGAACGCGCCTATGAGCGGGGACGGATGAACTTCCTTGAAATGGACCTGCTGGGTGCGCTCTTGAGGCACCTTCCGCATTTTCCTGAGCACCACGTGGAGGTTCCTCCCGTTGCCGTGCTCTCGCCCTACCGCGAGCAACTCAAGCGCCTGCGCGAGAAGTTCAAACAGCTTCCCGAAGACGTCTTCCGGTCGGTGGATGAAGTGCAGGGACGACAGGCCGAGGTGGTTTTCGTCAGCCTCGTGCGCAACAATTCCTATGAGGCGCCGACGCAGGGCCTCGGCTTCATGCAGTCGCCAGAACGGGCAAATGTCATGTTCAGCCGGGCACGACGGCTCCTCGTGATTCTCGGCAGCCTCACTCACTTCGAGCGCTTCCGCGACACGCATTGGGCCGAAGTTGCCCGGTATGTGCGTTCAGAAGCGCGTTTCATCGTCGATCCGCGGGAGTCCCCGCTGTCGTTCGCGCCCGCGATGAGGAAGCCCTGATGAACACCTATGGCGTGTTGATTCCCTGCCGCCGCTTCACCGTGCAGGTCCAATTCGGCCCTCAAGAGGGCCTGAGCCCCATCGAGCAGTTTACGTTGAGGGCCATCGCCGCCGGCGCCAACAACATTTTGCAACTCCGTGATGTGTTAAGACTCGACGAGCGGGTAGCTCTGGACCTCTGCGTAGACCTGCTGCGAGGGGGATTTCTCTTCGTGGACCGGCTCACTGGCCGCCTTGAGCTGGCCCCCACCATCCGCGAGGAGCTTGGCGACCCAGCGATGCCTTCCCCAGACTGGGCTCAGAAGCTCGCCTCGACGCGGCCATCCGAGCCCAGGGAATATGCACTCCTCCAAGAACTCGTCAGTGGTGCGGTATTCCCCGCCTCTCGCGAACTCGGCCGGGGACAAGCAAGACTGCGCGCCCCAGAGAACGAGCGCCTTCCTTTGGTCCAGGACATCCAGAAGCCACAGCTCATGCACGCCGTGGCGCGGGCGGTGCGGAGCCGACTCGCGCAGGAGCAGGGAGGCTCAACGGCCGAGCAGAACATGCGAATGAGCCTCCAACGCCAGCGCGTAATCGACGTGAAAGTCGTCGGTAATGGGCCGTCGTCCAGCATGGGAGGGGTCAACGTTGGGCGTGAGTTCATCGCCGTGGAAATGTCCCGGAAGGGCGGCGCAGACGATGACTCGGATGCACCGGCGCTGCGCATAATCGGCCCCTCCACCCTGTCCGGCTCTATCCGGCAAAGCATCTCGCGAGGGCTGGTCGAACTCTGGCAGCAAGGGCTCGCGAGGGAGCGGGGGCAGTTCTTTCACCTTCTCATGGAGCGCTTCAAGGAGATTCAGGAGGACAATACGCCGGAGCAGGCTAGCGCAGACCCCGTGGCTACCGTCCACCAGCTCGTCGCCTCAGTCAGAGGACTGGAGGCACTGCCCTCCGAGACAGATGCGCTCCGAGCTGCACATGAGCAGCTCATCCTGCTTGAGCGCGACGCGAGTGATCATGTCGACGAAGCCGTCACCCATGCGGCGCACGCGCGACTGGTAGTCGGAGCTAGAGCCCACCACGAAGCGGTCCTGTCGGCCCTAGAGACGGCCGAACACCAAGTCCTCCTTGTCAATCCATGGGTCAGACAGCTTGAGACCAACGAGTCCCTGCGTAACGCCTTGCTCCGTGCGGTGACGCGTGGGGTCCGCGTCCATCTCCTCTGGGGCATCAACCGGAAGGCCCGTTTCGAGGACGAATTTGGCCCCCAGGCCCGCGAGCTGATTGAGCTACTCTCCCCTCGCGAGCAGAAGATCGGTGGCCTCTTCGTGGCGCAGGAGCCTTCTGCTGTGCATGCCAAGGTGGTCGTCTGCGACCTTCGGTGGGCGCTGGCATCCAGCGCCAACTTTCTCGCCAGCAGTGCCGAACGAAGCGAGCACGAGGTTGGACTGCGCGTAGAGGCTCCAGAAAGCACAGAGACTCCTCCGTCACAGTCGGGCACCGCTTGGCGTCCGACCGATGGACGACCTCCCGTGGTTTATGCAGTGCGCACCACCGTACAGTGGGCGCGCTCCCTCATTCGGGATTACCGCCTTCAGCGAATCATCATGGATGACCCCGCCCTTGAGGGGCGGCGCCAGTTGATTTCGCCAGTCGACTTCGGCGTCAACCTCCACGAGCCAGGGACAAACCCGCTGGCCATAAACATCTGGAAGGGGGAGTGGCAAAAGCGTGCGAGCATACTTCAATCCAGGCTTCAGGAGGCCGGCACGCTCGTCATGCCCGTGGCCGACGCCCAGCACCGCAAGTTGCTGCTCGATGCACTCCGTCTCGCGACAAGGCGTGTCGTCGTCTCGTCAGAGTCCTTGGGCATTGGGGTGCTCGGCGTGGCTCCCTCTGCAGTGCTTGAAGATGCGGCCAAACGTAACGTCTCGGTGACTCTCGTCTACCATGACGAGAGCGAGGTACAGGAAGTGCTTGCCAGCCGGCGCGAGGCGCTGGCGCTGGCTGGAGTCCGCTTCCTCCGTCGCCGTGTCCACTCCAAGATCCTCGTGTGCGATGACTGGGCCGTTGTCACGAGCTTCAACTTCCTGTCCTTCGAGGGCTACTACGACAACGAACGCGTCGCTCGTCATGAGTTTGGGTTCCGGATTTTCGATCAGGCACTGTGCGACACCCTCGTGGACTCGCTCGAATCCGCGCCTCCCCCATGATGTTGGCCCTGTCATAGTGAAGTTCTCCACTGCCATGGGGTCCTCCGCCCCAGGGATTCCTGAGTGGCACCCCTCTAAACATCTTGCTTGACGTAGTCGACGGTGGGGCTGGACCACTTTGAAGGACGCACATGGCGTAGCTTCCACCACCACGCCATCCTCTGCGCCGTGGCTCACGGCTTCCTCGCGCTCCGTCGGGCGCTTCCCCCGGAGCAGGGTTCACTGGACGCTGCCGATGGTGCGATGCGCGTTGCAGCCCCTCCTGCTCAGGCAGATTGGCACCTGCCCCTTCTGCGACAGAGCCATCAACCACAAAGCTCCGCCTGAACTGCCCTTTCGAATGTGACCAAGTAGTATTATGCCAGGGTAATGGGCGAGCGCAGAACACACCCGCCCCCTCTTCCAGAGAGGCATCATGAAAGCCAGACACCCGGCCTCGCGCCGTGGCCTCCCACGCGCCGCGTCCGCGATGCTGCTGCTGTTGAGCCTTGCCGCCAGCCTCCCGTCGTTCGCGCAGCACTTCACCGTCTTCGAGAGCGGTCAGGTCCGCCCCCTCACGCTCTCCCCCAACGGCCAGTGGCTCTTCGCCGTCAACACGCCCGACAACCGGCTGGAGATCTTCCAGGTCGGCGCGGGCGGCCTCGTCCACACCGGCTCGGTGCCCGTGGGCCTGGAGCCCGTCGCCGTCGCCGCCCGGAGCAATGACGAGGTCTGGGTCGTCAACCATCTGTCCGACAGCGTGAGCATCGTGCGCGTGGACGCGAACGGACACGGCGGCGCCGTGACGCGGACGCTGCTCGTGGGCGACGAGCCCCGCGACATCGTCTTCGCCGGCCCCGGGAAGAAGCGCGCCTTCATCACCGCCGCGCACCGCGGACAGAACGCGGCGTTTGATCCGCAGCTCACCACGCCGGGCGTCGGCCGGGCGGATGTCTGGGTCTTCGACTCGGAGAACCTGGGCACGACGCTGGGCGGCACGCCGCTCACCCGCCTGAGCCTGTTCGGGGATACGCCGCGCGCGCTCGCGGCCACGCCGGACGGCTCGCGCGTCTACGCGGCGGCGTTCCACTCCGGCAACCGCACCTCCGTCGTCCACGAGAGCCTGGTGCCCAATGGCGGTGAGTCCGCGGGCGGCGTCCCCGGCCCCAACGTCAACCACCAGGGCATCGCGGCCCCGGAGACCTCCGTCATCGTGAAGTACAACGGCGAGGACTGGGTGGACATGCTCAACCGCCCGTGGACGGCGTACGTCCGCTTCACGCTGCCGGACAAGGACGTCTTCGCCATCTCCGCCACCGCCAACCCGCCCGTGCAGGTCGCGGGCGCAGCGGGCGCGTACACCGGCGTGGGCACCATCCTGTTCAACATGGCCGTCAACCCGGTGAACGGGAAGGTCTACGTCAGCAACACCGAGGCCCGGAACGACCTGCGCTTCGAAGGTCCCGGCACCCTCGCGGGCAGCACCCTGCGCGGCCACCTGCACGAGAGCCGCATCACCGTGCTGGGCAGCTCCGGCGCCGTGCCCCGCCACCTCAATTCACACATCAACTACGCGGCCTGCTGCGCGCCCACGCCCAACGCAGAGAGCGAGAAGAGCCTCGCGCAGCCCATGGGCATGGCGGTGACGTCCAACGGCGCCACGCTCTATGTCGCCGCGTTCGGTTCGTCGAAGCTCGGCGTGTACGCCACCTCCGCGCTGGAGGCCGGCACCTTCGTGCCGAGCACCGCGAACCAGATTGCGCTGACGGGCGGCGGCCCCACCGGCCTGGTGCTGGATGAGGCCCGCAACCGCCTCTACGTGCTGACCCGCTTCGACAACGCCATCTCCGTCGTCAACACCACGACGAAGGCGGAGGTGGCGCACCTGCCCCTGTTCAACCCCGAGCCCCCGAGCGTCGTGCAGGGCCGTCCCTTCCTCTACGACGCGCGCGCCAGCTCCAGCCACGGGGACTCGTCCTGCGGCAGCTGCCACATCTTCGGCGACTTCGACAGCATCACCTGGGATCTGGGCAACCCGGACGGCGACGTGAAGGCCAATGCCAACCCCGTGGTGCCGATCCTGCCGGAGTTCGGGACGGACCCCACGTTCGGCCAGGACACGTCCTTCCACCCGATGAAGGGCCCCCTCGCCACGCAGAGCCTGCGCGGCATGGCGAACCAGGGTCCCATGCACTGGCGTGGGGACCGCACGGGCGGCAACGCCGCGCCGAGCGTCCAGCCCAACGGCGGCACCTTCGACGAGGTCGCGGCCTTCCAGCAGTTCAACCCGGCCTTCATGGACCTCCTGGGGCGCAGCTCCCAGCTCACGCCGGAGCAGATGCAGAAGTTCTCCGACTTCATCCTCCAGGTGGCCTATCCGCCCAATCCCATCCGCAACCTGGACAATTCGCTCACGCCGGCACAGCAGGCGGGCAAGGACTTCTTCACCCACACCGTCAGCATCTTCCAGGGCTCGTGCGAGGCCTGCCACCGCGTGGACGTCAACGCCAACCCTGGCGAGGGCCCCTTCAAGGGCTTCTTCGGCACGGACGGCAAGAGCTCCTTCGACGCGGAGCCGCTGTTCCCCAAGGTCCCGCACCTGCGGAACATGTACCAGAAGGTCGGCATGTTCGGCGCGGGCTTCACCTTCGGGACCGCTCCGGTGGATCCGTTCCTGGGCGACCAGGTGCGAGGCATTGGTTTCAACAGCGATGGTTCCATCCCCACGCTGTTCCTCTTCAGCAGCGGCTTCGACTTCCACCCCATCTTCAACTCGGTGGGCATCCCGAACACGCCCGCGGGCGTGCAGGCCAAGAAGGACATGGCGCAGTACATGTTCGCCTTCGAGACCAACCTGGCCCCCATCGTCGGGCAGCAGGTGACGCTCACCGCCACCAACGCTGGCGTGGCGGGGCCGCGCATCGACCTGCTGGTGGCGCGCGCGAATGCGGGCGAGTGCGACCTTGTCGCCAAGGGCCGCACCGGAGCGCTTGAGATGGGGTTCCGCTACGTGGGCGGCGGTCACTTCAAGACGGACCGCGCGGCGCTGCCGCTCGTGGCCTCCGCGGCGCTCCGCTCGGCCGTCGCCACGCACCAGGGTGTGCTGACCTACACCTGCACGCCCCCGGGTTCGGGCCAGCGCGTCGGCATCGACCGGGACCTGGACGGGTTCCTCGACGGGGATGAGCGGGCGGCGGGGACGAACCCCGCGAACCCGGCCAGTCACCCATAAGGAAGCCCTCGGGGACAGTGGCAGGCCAGGGGGCCGACACGCATCTTCACGCGCGTCGGACCCCCGCACCGCAAGGCCTCCCATGTCCACGTCCACGCCCACGTCCACGGAAGTCGAAGCCAGCAGCGCGCATGTTGGAAAGCTGTCGGGCAGCTACCTCACCACCCGGGATGGCACCCAGCTCTACTTCAAGGACTGGGGCCCCCGGCATGGTCAGCCGGTGGTCTTCTCCCACGGCTGGCCCCTGACGGCCGACGCCTGGGAAGACCAGATGCTGTTCCTGGCCGACCACGGCTACCGCACCATCGCGCATGACCGCCGGGGGCATGGACGCTCATCGCAGTCCCGGAACGGCCACGAGATGACCACCTACGCGGATGATCTCGCCGCGTTGAGCTCCACGCTCGGCCTCCGCAAAGCCATCCATGTCGGTCATTCGACGGGGGGCGGCGAGGTGACGCGCTACATCGGGCGTCATGGCACGTCGCGCGTGGCCAGGGCCGTGCTCATCAGCGCCGTTCCACCCATCATGCTCAAGACGGACTGGCATCCGAATGGGCTGCCCATGGAGGCCTTCGACAGCATCCGGGCCGGCGTGCGCGCGGACCGCTCCAGCTTCTTCAAGGAGCTGAGCCTGGCGTTCTACGGCTACAACCGGCCCGGCGCGCAGGTGTCCGAGGGCGTCCGCGAGAGCTTCTGGCTCCAGTCCATGATGGGGGCGCTCAACGCCGAATATGCGTGCATCAAGGCGTTCTCGGAGACCGACTTCCGCGCCGACCTGGCGCGGTTCGACGTGCCGACCCTGTTGATGCATGGGGATGATGATCAGATTGTCCCCATCGACGGCGCGTCGAGGCTCACGGTGAAGCTCATCCAGGGCGCGGAGCTGAAGGTCTACCCCGGCTTCAGCCACGGGATGTGTACGGTCAACAAGGACGTCATCAACGCGGACCTGCTGGCCTTCATCAAGGGCTGACGCCCCGGGCCCGGGCGGCCCGGAGCCTCACAGGTCGCCTCACAGGTCCAGGATGAGTTCCAGGTCCTCGAACTGCTCCTCGTCCACCTGCTGGCCCGGGTCCTGGTCGTTGTCGTCATCCCCATACAGGGACAGGCCCGCCGGCACCGTCTGCCCGATGCACTCGACCTGACGGGGCGGCGCCCCCACGCCGTCTCCGTCCTTGTCGGGGTAGAGGACAGCCCAGCGGAAGAGGCCCGGCTCCGCGTCGTTGCAATCATTGCCCACGGCCTTGGGGTGATAGGGCAACGGCAGGGTCTGCCCCGTGCAGACGGGCGTCGCGGGGATGGGGGTCGTGAAGCCGTCCCCATCCGCGTCCACGTGGGACGCCGCGAGGGACTGCCAGCGCGTCACGTCCTCCGCGGCGCAGTCCGTGCTCGTGGCGGACCACGGAGCGGGCACCTGGCCCGCGGTGCACAGGGTCGTCGCCGCGCCCGCGCCCACCCCGTCTCCATCCGTGTCCGCATAGGCAGACACGTTGTGGTTCGCGGCGGCGTTCGTGTCGTCGCAGTCCAGGCCCCACCCGACCTGGGTGGAGTAGCCCTGGGGCAGCGATGCACCGCCGCACAGCGCGCCACTCTGGGCCACCGTGTAGCGGTCACCATCCGCGTCGCGAAAGGCATACGACAGCAGCCGCCACCGGCTTGCGTCCCCGGCCTCGCAGTCGGTGTCCGTCACGGAGTGGCCCGCGGGCACCCCCCACGCGCCGCAGACCGCCGCCACCGGGCCCGCGCCCACGCCGTCGCCATCCGTGTCGGCATGGACGTTCCAGACCCGGAACCGCGAGGCGTCCCGGTCATCGCAGTCCTGGTTCAGGACCTTGTCGGAGTAGCCCACTGGCAGCCAGAAGCCGCTGCACACCTGGCCCGTCTCCGGCGCCAGGAAGACGTCCCCATCCACGTCCCGGGAGGCATAGGCCAGGAGCTGCCAGCGCTGGCCATCCTCCGGCGCGCAGTCCCCGTCCCGGAAGGTCTCCCATGGCAGCGACTCCCAGGGGCTCTGGCAGCGCAGCACCGGCGTCCCGTGTCCGAACCCGTCGACATCCAGGTCGGCCCAGCGCTCGACAAGGGTGGTGCGGTTCGGGGCGCGGTCATCGCAGTCCGGCTGGGCGGGCGTGCTGGCGAAGCCCGGAGGCAGCTCCGTCCCTGAACACACCACGCCCGTCAGCGGCCTCGTGAAGCCATCCCCGTCCTCGTCCCGGTGCGAGAAGGCCTGCAGTTGCCATTGGCTGGCGTCCCCGGGCGCGCAGTCTCCGGTGGTGGTCACGTGGCCCGCGGGCGGCGTGCGCCCCTTGCCAGGGCACCACCTCTTGAACACGTCTCCCCCCACGCCGTCGCCATCCGTGTCCGCCCACGCAAGCTCCGAACGCCAGACCTCCGCGTCCTGGTCATCGCAGTCCGGCTCCCCCAATTGCTCCCGATAGCCCGCGAGCGTGCTCCCCACGCACGCCGTCACGGGACCGGGACCGGTGGCCCCGTCACCGTCCTGGTCCGGGTAGAGGCCAGGGACGGAGCGCCACCGGGTGGGGTCCTGGGGCGCGCAGTCGTCGGACACCGTCGTCCAGCCCGTCGTGTCGTCCCCCACGCAGGTGACCGGCAGGGCCGGGTCCCCGCGCCCGTCCCCATCCACGTCCAGGTAGCCCTTCGCCACCCACCACACGCTGGCGTCCTGGTCGTCGCAATCCAGGTTCGCCAGGTGGCCGTCGCCATCCGCGTCCACCGGGGACGGACGGGGCCGCTCCGGCCCGGTGCCCTCACCGCAGCCGAGCTGGAGGCCCAGCGTGACGCACACCAGCGCCCACGTCGTTCTCGACAGGAGGTCCATGGAAGGGGCCCGGGGCGGACTACTGGCGGATCAGCTTGCAGCTGACGCTGTCGTAGGTATCGGTCAGCTCCAGCAGGTAGCGCCCGGGCCGGCTCTGGGCGAGCAGCGCCAGCCGGTCACAGCGCTCGGCTGCGTTGGTGTCGTAGAAGCCGATGACCCGGGGCGTGGTTTCACCCTGCAGGATGCCGGTGACCTCCATGAGGCCGGAGGAGCGGACCCTGTAGGCATCCACCGTCACGAAGACGTAGGGCACGCCATTGAGGGGGGCCTCCGCTTCGGCCAGGGCACTGGGGGCGAGCGTCAGGGTGACCAGAGCGGCGAGTGCGCGGAAGGGCTTCATCGGGTTCCTCGGGTAGGCGGGCCGCGACGGGGACGCCGCGCTCCTCCCCATACGTAGCCGGTCCAATTCCCTGGCTGCCGCCGCCGGACTTGTCATGCCGGGGTGCGTGGAATAGGCCTGGAGCCATGTCCACGCCCGCGCTGCCCGCCGACTTCCTCCGCGCCATCGCCGAGTCCTTCCCCGCCGACTTCCTCACCCGGGAGCCCGCGGAGCTGCAGGAGTACGGCCGCGACTGGACGCGCGTGTACACCCCCGCCCCCGGCGCGGTGGCCTTCCCCCGCACCACGGACGAGGTCGCCCGCCTGCTGGCGCTCTGCCACCAGCACCGCGTCGCGGTGGTGCCCTCCGGCGGGCGCACGGGCCTGGCGGGCGGGGCGGTGGCGATGAAGGGGGAGGTGGTCCTGTCGCTCAAGCGGATGACCCGCATGGAGCCCGTAGACCTGCTCGGCAACACGGTGCGCGTGCAGGCGGGCGCGGTGACCGAAGGGGTACACCAGCACTGCGCGCCGCACGGGCTCACCTGGCCGGTGGACTTCGCCTCCAAGGGCAGCAGCACGGTGGGCGGCAACATCGCCACCAACGCGGGTGGCGTGAAGGTCATCCGCTACGGCCTCACCCGGCAGTGGGTGCTGGGGCTCCAGGTGGTGACGGCGCAGGGGCAGGTGCTGGAGCTCAACGGCGCGCTGGAGAAGAACAACACCGGCGTGGACCTGCGCCAGCTCTTCATCGGCAGCGAGGGCACGCTGGGCGTCATCACGGAGGCCACGCTCAAGCTGACGCGGCTGCCGGGCAAGCAGGACGTCTTCCTCTTCGCGGTGCCGGACGTGGCCGCCGTGCTGCGCCTGTTCCGCGACGCGCGGCAGGCCCCGCTCGCGCTGTCCGCCTACGAGTTCTTCACCGACAAGTGCCTCGCGCGAGTGCAGCGCCACCGCAAGCTGCGCTCTCCCTTCGAGTCCCCCAGCGGCTGCTACGTGCTGCTGGAGTCGGAGGGCGGCGACCCGGCGGCGGTGGAGGCGTGGCTTGGCTCCCTCTTCGAGCGAGGCCTCGTCACCGACGGCACCCAGGCGCAGGGAGCGGGGCAGGCCGCGGAGCTGTGGTCGCTGCGCGAGTCCATCAGCGAGAGCCTCTCCGCCACGGGCGTGCTGCACAAGAACGACATCTCCCTGCCGGTGGCCAGCCTGGAGGCGTTCTGCGCGGAGCTGGACGCCGTGTTCGCCAGCCGCTACCCGGGATGGGAGATCTGCCTCTTCGGCCACATCGGCGACGGCAACCTGCACGTCAACGTGATGAAGCCGGACGCGGTGGAGAAGGCGGACTTCTTCGCGCACGCGAAGCAGGCGGACCACGCCATGTTCGACCTCGTGCGCAAGCACGGCGGAAGCATCTCCGCCGAGCACGGCATCGGCCTCTTGAAGAAGGACTACCTGGGCTACACGCGCGCGCCCGGGGAGCTGGAACTGCTCCGCACCCTCAAGCGCGCGTTGGATCCGCAGGGCATCCTGAACCCAGGGAAGATCCTGGACGCCTAGGACACCATGCGCGTCTTGATGTCCGTCTCCAGCCCGGCGATGGCGTCGCACACCTGCTGGGACACGTCCTGGTCCAGGTCCATCACCAGGTAGCCCACGTTGGCGTCGGTGCTCAGCACCTGCGCGTGGATGTTGGCGTTGAAGTCGGACACGATGCGGTTGATGTCACGCAGCACGCCCGGCGTGTTGCGGTGCACGTTGATGATGCGGTGGGTGCCCGGGATGATGGGCGCCTCCACCTGCGGGAAGTTCACCGCGCCCGTCGTCGCGCCGCCCTTGACGAACTTGAGCAGCGACGTGGCCACCTCCTTGCCAATGGACGCCTGCGCCTCCTCCGTGGAGCCGCCGATGTGCGGCGTGAGCACCACGTTGGGCAGCCCCTGCAGCTCCGTCACGAAGCCGTCCGAGTTGCCCTCCGGCTCGTCCGGGTACACGTCCACCGCCGCGCCCCCCAGGTGCTTGGAGCGCAGCGCCTGCGCCAGCGCCGGGATGTCCACCACCGTGCCGCGGCTGGCGTTGATGAGGCACGCGCCCGGCTTCATCGCCGCAAGCTGCTCCGGGCCGATGAGCAGGTGCGTGGAGCTGAGCGCCGGCACGTGCAGCGTCACGAAGTCCGACTCCGCCAGGAGCGCGTTCAGCGTGGGCACCGACCGCGAGTTGCCCAGCGGCAGCTTCGTCATCACGTCGTAGTAGATGACGCGCATGCCCAGGGACTCCGCCAGCACGCCCAGCTGCGAGCCGATGTGCCCGTAGCCGATGATGCCCAGCGTCTTGCCGCGCACCTCGTGGCTGCCCGTGGCCACCTTGCGCCACTGCCCCTGGTGCACTTCCCGGCTGCGGTCGAAGAGCTGACGCGTCAGCACCACCACCTCCGCCAGCACCATCTCCGCCACGCTGCGCGTGTTGCTGAACGGCGCGTTGAACACCGGCACGCCGTGCACGCTGGAGGAGAGCAGGTCCACCTGGTTGGTGCCGATGCAGAACGCGCCAATCGCCAGCAGGTCGTCCGCGTACTTCAGCGCCGCCTCCGGCACCGTCGTCTTGCTGCGGATGCCCAGCACGTGCACGCCGCGCAGCCGCTCCGCCAGCTCCTCCGGCTTGAGCGCGGCGGACAGCCGCTCCACCTGGAAGCCCTCCGTCACCAGCATCTCCTGGGCCGAGGCGTGGATGTTCTCCAGCAGCAGGACGCGCAGCGGGCCCTGGTTGTTGACGGGGCGGCTGGGTGAGGGCGGGAAGCGGGGTGTGCTCATGGCGCCTTGCGTTAGACGTGCCTCCCCAGGCTGTCAAGCCTCGGGTGGACGGGAAAGCCCCCCGGAGGGAGGGGCAGGGTACGGATGAAAACACCGGGCCCGCCGCTCCCCGGTTGCAAGGGGGAAGGG
>NZ_RAWG01000154.1 GCF_003611735.1 Corallococcus sicarius
CCACCCAACCCACCGGCCCCGCGTACCAGCCCCTGTCCAGGGCCTCGTGCTCCACCAGGAACGACAGCGCGCGCTCGCGCGGCGTGCCTCCCACCGCGGGCGTGGGGTGCAGCGCGGTGACGACCTGCGCGGTGTCCACGCCCTCGTCCAGCTTCGCGCGGATGCCCGTGCGCAGGTGCATCACGTTCTTCAGCGCGAGCACCGACGGCTGCGCGTCCGCGGACACGCTCGCGGCCACCGGCTCCAGCGCCTGGAGGATGTAGCGCACCACCGCCTCGTGCTCGCGCCGGTCCTTGTCACTGGCATCCAGCGCGGCCTCGCCGCCCGGGGCCGCCGTGCCCGCGAGCGCCTCCGTCTCCAGCACCCGCCCGTCCACCCGGCACAGCGTCTCCGGCGTCGCGCCCAGGAAGCCCGTCCCGTCCGGCGCGCGGAAGAGGAACGTGGCGCAGCGGGGGTTCTGCTCACGCAGCCGCGCCAGCACGTCCACGACGTCGAAGGGCGCAGGCCCCTCCGCATCCATCGCCCGCGCCAGCACCACCTTGTGCAGGTGGCCCGTGGTGATGGCCTCCACCGCGCGGTCCACCAGGGCTTCGAAGTCGGGTCGCGACGACGTCGTGCGCAGCGCCACCGGCGCGCCCACCGCGTGGCGATAGGCCTGGGAGAAGGAGGCACGCACGCGCTCCAGCCTCGAGCGCACCGCGTCCTCGCCTCCCTGCGCTTCCGTGGCGAAGGCCGCGACATACAGCGCGTTGTCCTCGCGCCACACCAGCAGCTCCGGCAACGTCCAGCGCGCGAGCCCGTGCGAACGCCACGCGCCGTCCACCTGCCCCGTGGGGCTGAAGCGCATGCCGCCAAACCACGGCCCCGGCATGCGGACAGGCACGGGCCCCAACCACCGCACGGCTTCGTGACCCAGCGAGCCCAGCACCGCCGGAAGCTCCGCGGCGACGTGCGCCTCGCGCACACCGGCTTCGCCCCAGCCTGCCGCCGCCTCGCGGTCCACCGGGCGCTCCCAATACACGGAAGGAATGCCCAGGCTCCCTGCCCCGGCCAGGGGATCCACTCCCGCCAGAGGCATCATCCCGGCGACCCAATGCGGGCCCTCAGCGGGACTGAGCGGCGTCATCAGCAATTCTCCTAGGGGGCTCGCGGCCCATTACCTTCGATTGTCTTCTAAGCGATCTCGGCTATACATGCACCAAGGAGTTCAAAACCGCTTGAACTCCATGAAAAGGGAGCCGCCGTGGGAGGCCAGCAAGCAGACGACCCAGCCTCGCGGCGTGAGCCGGGCGCACACCGCGTCCTGCGCGCGACGCGTCCCGAAGGCACCCGGGTGCGGGTGGGTGGCGTGGAGGTCGGTGGGCGGGGCTTCGTGGTGATGGCGGGGCCGTGCGCGGTGGAGGGCGCGGAGCAGTTGGAGCTGTCGGCGCGCGCGGTGGCCCACGCGGGCGCACATCTGCTGCGCGGCGGCGTGTTCAAGCCGCGCACCAGCCCCTACGCCTTCCAGGGCATGGGCGAGCCCGGTTTGAAGCTGTTGGTGGACGCGGGCAAGCGGCACGGCCTGCCCATCATCAGTGAGGTGATGGAGACCGAGCAGCTGCCGCTGATGGCGCAGCACGCGGACATCCTCCAGGTGGGCGCGCGGAACATGCAGAACTTCGGGCTGCTGCGGGCGCTGGGCCGGGTGCGCAAGCCGGTGCTGCTCAAGCGCGGGCTGTCCGCCACGGTGCAGGAGTGGCTCAACGCCGCCGAGTACATCCTGGCCGGCGGCAACGAGCAGGTCATCCTGTGCGAGCGCGGCATCCGGACGTTTGAAACCGCCATGCGCAACACACTCGACCTGGCGGCGGTGGCTTGGGCCAAGCAGCACACGCACCTGCCCGTTATCGTGGACCCCTCGCACGCCACGGGCATCCCGGCGCTCATCCAGCCCATGTCGCTGGCGGCGGCGGCGGCGGGCGCGGACGGGTTGTTGATTGAAGTGCACGCGAAGCCGGAGCTGGCGCTGTGTGACGGGCAGCAGGCGATGTCGCCCGAGGATTTCATGACGTTGATGCGCCGGCTGCCGGGCGTGCTCGCCGCGGTGGACCGTCATCTTTGGAAGCCGGAAGGCCCGGCACAGATCGCAGGGGCACGATGAGCACCGAAGTCCGTCAGATGTTCTCTTCCATCGCCACGCGCTACGACGTGACGAACGAAGTCCTCTCCTTCGGCATCCACCGCCTGTGGCGGCGCACGGCAGTGAAGTACAGCCAGGCGAAGGAGGGCAGCCACGTGCTCGACTGCGCCACCGGCACCGGCGACCTGGCGCTGACGTTCAAGCGCAAGGTGGGCCCCACGGGCCGCGTCGTGGGCACGGACTTCTGCCCGGAGATGCTGCAGAGCGCGCCCGCCAAGGCCGCCAAGGCCGCCCTGGAGGTGGAGTTCCAGGTGCAGGACGCGATGGCGCTCACCTTCCCGGACAACACGTTCGACGTGGCGTCCATCTCCTTCGGCATCCGCAACGTGGATGATCCGGTGAAGTGCCTCCAGGAGATGGCGCGCGTGGTGCGCCCCGGTGGCCGCGTGGTGGTGCTGGAGTTCGGCCAGCCCGACGGTGCCTACGGCGCGCTGTTCCGCTTCTACAGCAAGACCATCATGCCGGCGATTGGCGGCCTGCTGACCGGCAACCGCGCCGCGTATCAGTACCTGCCTCGCACCGCGGCGGCCTTCCCCGCCGGCGAGCGCTTCCTCTCCCTGATGGACCAGGCCGGCGCCTACTCCGAGCGCGCCGCCCACCCCCTGCTGTTTGGAACCGCCTACGTCTATGTCGGAACCGTCCGCTGAGGCCCGGCGCCGACTCGTCACCCAGGTCGTCGCGTCGGTAGATCCCAGACTGCAGCAGGCGCTCCAGGGGGCACTCTCCGCCCCCGGGCCCTGCCCCCGCCCGGTGGAGGCACAGACCGTGGTGATCGCCGGCCATCGCGCCGCCGGCAAGACGCGCCTGTTGCCGCTATTCTCGCGCCTGCTCGGGCGCACCGGACTGGACCTGGACGCGGAGCTGGAGCGCCGACATGGCCGCCCGCTCCGGACCTGGGTCGCCGAGTCCCCCGCCACCTTCCGCGCCGCCGAACGCGAGACGCTGGGCCTGCTGCCCCCGGGCAGCGTGGTGGCGGTGGGCGGCGGCTTCCTGTCGCACCATCCGGAGGCGCTGCAGGAGCACTTCACGCTCGTCGTCCCGGTCACCTTCGACACGTACCGCGAGCGGCTGATGGCGGACGTGAAGCGCCCGCGCCTGCGCCCGGACGTGTCGCTGGAGGAAGAGCTCCACGCCATCTTCCACGAGCGCGAGGCCCTGCACGCGCGCGTGCCCACCATCTCCCTGGCGGACTTCCTCCGGGGCTGCCTTGCCCAGGAGTCCACCTGATGGCCGCCCTGCGAATCATCACCCTGCCCCCCACCCTCACCGGCGCGGACGCCGTGGCCTTCGCGAAGGACGGCCTGCGCCGGGGCGCGGACGTGGTGGAGGTGCGGACCGACCTGCACGCGCCCGACGCGGTGGATCCGGAGGCCCTGTCGCGCGTGATGCCGCTCCTGGTGTCCGAGCGGGACAAGCCCCTGCCCGCCGCGTGGGTGAAGGCCGCGTGGCGCGTGGACCGGGACGTGGAGCGCGCCCAGGACATGGATGCGCCCGCGGGCCGGCTGCTCGCGTCGCACCACGCGGAGGGACCGCTGACGACGGCGGAGGCGCTGCGTCGCTGGTCCCGCCCGATTCCGGCGGATGCGTTGGTGAAGCACGTGGAGCCCATGGACGGGCCCGCGCACCTGGACGTGCTGCTGGAGACGCAGCGTCAGCTCTCCGCCCGCTTCGGCGCCGAGCGCGTCACGGTGCTGGGGATGGGGCCGGTGGCGCTTCCGGCGCGCGCGGTTCTCTCCCGTCGCAACGGGCTGGAGTACGTGGCGATGGGCGGCGCGTGGACGGCCGCGCCGGGGCAGCGCCTGCTGGACGACGTGGCGCGCGAACACCGCAAGGCGAAGGACGCGAACGCGCCGCGCCTGGGCATCCTGGGCACGTCCATTTCGCACTCGCGCTCGCCTCGGATCCACCGTCAGCCGTTTGATCGCATCGACCTCGCGGAGGACGCGCCGGTGGAGGCGGTGGTGGATTCACTGCTGCCGCACTACGTGGGCTTCTCCGTCACCAGCCCCTTCAAGATGCGGCTCGCGCGACACACCGGCTCGGTGATGGAGGCCATCAACACGCTGGTGCGCCGGGGCTCGCGGTGGGCGGCCTTCAACACCGACACGGAAGGGGCCAGCGCGGTGCTGGAGCGCCTGGGTTCCCAGTCGGTGTCGGTGCTGGGAGACGGCGGCTCCACGCAGGCCCTGCGACTCGTGGCCGGGGAGCAGGGCGTCGCCCTGACCGTCGTGCGCCGGGCCGAGGTCCAGTCGCCCCTCACGGGGGACTGGGTGTGGACGTGGCCCGACCGGGTGGCTCCCCCCGAAACCCTGCGATTCGAGGGGGCGCGCGTGGCGGTGATCGCATACGGTGCGCCTGGCCGGCGCGTCGCCGCGGAGATCGTTCGCCGCGGGGGCACCCCTCTTCTGCTCGGTGCGGCGTGGTTCGTCGCCCAGGCCCGGCGGCAGCGACAACTCTGGGAAACGGCGACATGAATACCTTTGGCACCCTCTTCCGGCTGACGACCTTCGGCGAAAGCCACGGTCCCGCGCTCGGCTCCGTGCTGGACGGCTGCCCCGCGGGCGTTCCGCTCACGCGCGACCTGCTCCAGGCGGCGCTGGACCGCCGGCGTCCCGGGCAGTCCGCCCTCGTCACGGCCCGCAACGAGCCGGACACCGTGGAGATCCTCTCCGGCGTCTACGAGGACAAGACGCTGGGCACGCCCATCGCGGCCATCGTGCGCAACACGAACCAGCGCTCGCAGGACTACAACCAGCTGGCGGCCGTGGACCGGCCCGGCCACGCGGACGCCGTGTGGCGCGAGCGCTACAAGCACCGCGACCACCGCGGCGGCGGGCGCACCAGCGGCCGTGAGACGCTCTGCCGCGTCATCGGCGGCACCATCGCGGAGGCGTACCTCGCCCGCGACCTGCCCACGCTGAGCACCGTCGCGTACGTGTCGCAGGTCGGTGACCTCGTGGCCTCCGTGCCGGCGCCGGGCCTCACGCGCGCGCTGGTGGACGCGCACCCCACCCGCTGCCCGGACGCCGCCGTTCGCGACGAGATGTCCCGCCGGATCCTCGCCGCGAAGGAGGCGGGGGACAGCCTGGGCGGCGCCATCGACGTGCGCGTGGAGGGGCTGCCCGTGGGCCTGGGCGAGCCCATCTTCGGCAAGCTGAAGGCGCTCATTGCCCAGGCGCTGGGCAGCATCGGCGCCGTCACGGGCGTCGTCTGGGGCCCGCCGGATCTGCTGCTTCGCATCGGCCAGCCCGGCAGCCTGTTCCACTCCGTGAAGGACGCGTACGGCGGCATCCAGGGCGGCCTCGCCAACGGGGAGCCCATGCAGGTGCGCGCCTTCTTCAAGCCCCCCGCGACGCTCGCGGATCACGCCAAGGGCGGCCGACATGATCCGTGCATCATGCCCCGCGCCGTGCCGGTGCTGGAGGCCATGGTGTCGCTCGTCATCGCCGACCTCGTCCTGCAACTCAACGCCCGCCCCCACTCCGCATGAGCCCCCTTCCTCCCGGTGCCTATCGTCCCCCGGCTGATCGCTGGGGCTCCTTTGAAAAGCTGGCCGCCCGTCTCCCCGAGGGCAGCGTCGCGGTGGTGGACCGCACGGTCGCGCGCTTCCATCCCACGCTCCTCCCCACGCTGGAGGCCCGCTCCCCGCGCGCCATCATCCAGCTGGTCGGCGGTGAGCGCGCCAAGAGCATGGCGTCGCTGGAGAAGGTGCTCGCGGGCGGGCTGAACCTGCCGCGCTCCGGCACGCTCGTCGCCGTGGGCGGTGGCACCGTGGGCGACGTCGCCACCGTGGCCGCGCACCTGCTCAAGCGCGGCGTGCGGCTGGTGCAGGTGCCCTCCACGCTGCTCGCGGCGGTGGACAGCAGCCTCGGCGGCAAGGGCGCGGTGGACCTCACCGTGCGTGGCCGCGTGGTGAAGAACCCCGCCGGCGTCTTCCACTACGCCGACGAGACGTGGCTGTGCCCGGAGCTGTACGCCACGCTGTCCGACGCGCAGGTGCGCGAGGGCTCCATCGAGGCGTGGAAGATGGTCGCCTCGCTGGATGCGTCCCTCTTCCGCCGCTACGTGCGCACCCCGCCCGCGCTGGAGAAGCTGGTGAAGGACGCCCGGGGCCTGAAGGAAGGCATCTGCGCGAAGGACCCCTACGAGCACCAGGGCCTGCGCCGCGTGCTCAACTTCGGACACACCTTCGGCCACGTGCTGGAGAGCCTGTCGCGCTTCAAGCTGTCGCACGGCGACGCGGTGGGCCTGGGCATCCTCTGGGCGCTGGACGTGGGCCGGCACCTGGGCATCACGCCGGAGCCCGTGGCGCACGAGGTGGAGCGCGCCCTCACCCGCGGCCCGGGCGTGCTGGGCCGCGACCACGCCGCTGAATTGTCCCGCCGCGCGTCGCTGAAGGACGTGGCCGCGCTCCTGGACGCCGACAAGAAGGCCGGCGCGAAGGGCGAGCTGCGCATGGTGCTGCTCACCGCCGTGGGCACCGCTGAAGTCGTGGATGTGATGCCGAAAACCTGGCGTGCCCTCTGGCCCGCCTGGACCCGAGGAGCCCGCCCTTGAGCCACACCTCGCCGAGCCGTCTCACCGTCGACCCGAGCGCCCTGAGCGCCTCTCCGCTCACCCCTCCCGTGTCGAAGTCGGACGCTCAGCGAGCCCTCGTCTTGGGACACCTCTCGGGCGCCTGGCCACTGCCGTCCGTGCAGGCCGAGTCGGACGAGGACCTCCCCGCCGACGTGCGCGTGCTGCGCCGGGGCGTGGAGGCCCTGCGCCTTCCCGCGGGCCCCGTGCGCGACGTGGACTGCGCGGACGGGGGCGCCCCCTTCCGCATCCTGGTGACTCAGGCCGCGGTGACGCCCGGCGCCCGCGTGCGCTTCACCGGCACGCCCCGCCTGGGAGAGCGCCCGCATGGCCCGCTCTTCACGTCGCTGAAGCAGGCCCTGGGCTCCACGGGCCTGACGCTCACCGAAGGCACCCCGTGGCCGGTGGAGCTGCACGCGCCCCAGGACACGTCGCGGGTGGAGCCGGTGTTCCGCGTGCCGGGCGCGCAGAGCAGCCAGTACGCCTCCAGCCTGCTGCTGGGCTGCGCGGAGCGGTTCCTCCGCGAGCGGCGCGCCTGGAGCGTGGAGATTGAAGGCACGCTCACGAGCGCCGGCTACATGGACCTCACGGTGGCGTGGCTGCGGCGCTTCGGCTTCACCGTCGAGCAGTCCGAAAGTCACTACTCCGTGACGGCGTACCAGGCCCCGGCCTCCGTGCCGTCGCTGCCCGGGGACTGGTCGTCGCTGGGGTACCTGGTGCTGGTGGCCTGGCGCACCGGCGGCACGGTGGAGCGCGCGGAGCCGGAGAGCGCCCATCCCGACCAGGCGATCCTCCGGCGGGTCGCCGACGTGGGTTTGCGAATGGTGCCGGCAGGCGCTGCTAATACCTGGCGCTTCGAGGGCGAGGCGACCGGGGAGCTGCGTGCGTCCGGCAAGGAGTGCCCGGACCTGCTGCCCACGCTGGCGGCGCTCGCGTGTGTGCTGCCCCGGCCCACGACGTTGACGGATGTGGGCATCCTGCGGGTCAAGGAGAGTGACCGGCTGGAAGGCATCCGCACCCTGGTGGCGGCCTTCGGCGGCACCACCGAATTGAGCGCCGGCCCCGAGGGAGAGACGCTGCGCATCGTCCCCCCGACGCAGAAGCCCGCGCGCTTCGCCATCGACAGCCGGGGCGACCACCGCCTGGCGATGTCAGCGGCCACCCTGTGTGTGCTGTCCGGAGTGCCCCTGGAGCTGACGGGACCGGAGTGCGTGGAGAAGAGCTTTCCGGGGTTCTGGCGGCAGCTGGCGCGCTCCGGCGTTCGCTATTCCTGAGGACGCCGGGCGACGCGGAAGGTTCGCCTCTCTGACTTATCGATCTTTTTTGTTGAAAGCGTCCGCCGCCCTGTGAAATCTCCGCCCATGCCCAAGGACACGCTGACGATCACCGACAATCGGACCGGGAAGACGTACGAGGTCCCGATCGAGAACGGCTGTATCCGGACCCACGCCCTGCGCCAGATCAAGACCGGCGACGACGACTTCGGTCTCATGGGTTACGACCCGGCGTTCCTGAACACGGCGAACTGTAAGAGCGCCATCACGTTCATTGACGGTGACAAGGGCATCCTGGAGTACCGCGGCTACCCCATCGAGCAGCTGGCGGAGAAGTCCAGCTTCCTGGAGGTGGCCTACCTGCTGCTCAACGGCGAGCTGCCGCAGCAGAAGGACCTGGATCAGTTCACCCACCTGGTGACGCACCACACGCTGGTGCACGAGAACATCAAGTCCTTCATGGACGGGTTCCGCTACGACGCGCACCCCATGTCCATGCTGGCCTCCACGGTGGCCGCGCTGTCCGCCTTCTACCCGGACGCCAAGCACACCCGTGACGAGCGCAGCCGCCGCATCCAGATCACCCGGCTCATCGCCAAGATGCCCACCATCGCCGCGTTCTCCTACCGGCACACGATGGGGCTGCCGTACATCTACCCGGACAACGACCTGTCCTACGTCGCCAACTTCCTGACGATGATCAAGCGCATCGGCACGACCACCTACAAGGTGCACCCCGTGCTGGAGAAGGCGCTGGACGTCCTCTTCATCCTCCACGCGGACCACGAGCAGAACTGCTCCACGACGTCCGTGCGCACGGTGGGCTCGTCGGAAGTGGATCCGTACTCGGCGGTCAGCGCCGGCGTCGGCGCCCTCTACGGCCCGCTGCACGGCGGCGCCAACGAGGCCGTGCTGCGCATGCTCCGCGAGATCGGCCACATCTCGAAGATCCCGGACTTCATCAAGCAGGTGAAGGGCGGCGAGGGCGAGAAGAAGCTGATGGGCTTCGGCCACCGCGTCTACAAGTCCTACGACCCGCGCGCGAAGGTCATCAAGCGCGTGGCCGACGAGGTCTTCGAAGTCACGGGCAAGAACCCGCTCCTGGAGATCGCGCTCGAACTGGAGCGCATCGCGCTCGAGGACGAGTACTTCGTGAAGCGCAAGCTGTACCCCAACGTCGACTTCTACTCGGGCCTCATCTACGAGGCGATGGGCTTCCAGGCGGAGATGTTCCCCGTGCTGTTCGCCATCCCCCGCACGGTGGGCTGGTGCGCGCAGTGGGAGGAGATGGTGAAGGACTCCGAGCAGAAGATCGCCCGGCCCCGTCAGGTCTACACGGGCTCCGGCCGCCGCGAGTACGTCGCCATGGACAAGCGCCCGGCGCCCCAGAAGTAGCCACCGCTTGAGCCACTGAAGCACGTCAGGGGCGAAGGACTCTCACGGGTCCCTCGCCCCTTTCGCTTGTCCGGCGTCTCAGTCGTGGGTGCCCGTGGCGCCATGCCCGGCCGGCTCGCGGTAGAGCGCTTCGATGGCGCTCGCGTACTTCTCCTCCACCACCTTGCGGCGCACCTTCATGCTGGGCGTGAGCTCCCCGCCGTCGATGGAGAACTCACCGGGCAGCACGGTGAAGCGCTTGATGGTCTCGAAGCGCGACAGCTTCGGGTTCACCTCGCGCTCGAAGGCCTCGTGCAGGTGCTGCTGGAGCCGCGCGTCCTTCGCCAGGGTGGCCATGTCCTCCGGCCAGCCCTGCTCGCGCGCGAGCCGTCGGGCACGGTCCGGATCCAGCGTCAGCAGCGCGACGAGGTAGTTGCGCCGGTCGCCCAGCACCACCGCGTGCCCCACGGGCGACACGGACTTGAGCAGCTCCTCGATGTTCGCGGGCGACGTCTTCTTGCCGCCGGAGGTGACGATGATCTCCTTCTTGCGCCCGGTGATGCGCAGGAAGCCCTCCGCGTCCAGCTGCCCCACGTCCCCGGTGTGCAGCCACCCGTCCTCCAGCAGCTCCTGCGTGGCCGCGGGGTTGCGGTGGTAGCCCAGACACACGTTGCCGCCCTTGACAAGGATCTCCCCGTCCCCGGCGATGCGGACCTCCACGCCCAGCATGGGCCGGCCCACCGTGCCCATGCGGGCGCACGCGGAGGTGTTCACCGTGGCGGGGCCCGTCAGCTCCGTCATGCCCCAGGCCTCCAGCAGGACGACGTCGATGGAGGCGAAGAAGTCCAGCACGTCCCGGCCGATGGGCGCCGCCGACGTGGCGAACAGCCGCGCGCGGTCCAGGCCGATGCGCGTCTTCAGCGGCGCGAACACCAGCCGCTGGGCCAGCGCGTACTTGGCCTCCATCAGGCCCGGCACGCGCTCCTGGTTGAGCCGCCGCGTGTTGCGCTCCAGCGCCGTGCCCCGCGCCCACTCCACCAGCCGGCGCTTCAGGGGCGGCTGCGCGGCCAGCCCCTCCTCCGCCTTCGTCTTGAACTTCTCCCAGACGCGCGGCACCGCGAAGAAGTGCGTGGGGCGGACCTCCCGCAGGTTCTGCCCCAGCGCGTCCAGGGAATCCGCGAAGTACACCTGGATGCCCATCAGCAGGGGGGCATGGAGGGAGACCACCTGCTCCGCGATGTGCGACAGCGGCAGGTAGGACAAGAGCTTCGCGTCCTCCATGTCGCCGAAGGCCATCGTTTCGCCCAGCTGGTGCGCCGTCCACGCCAGGTTGCGGTGGCTCAGGGCCACGCCCTTGGGCTGGCCGGTGGTGCCGGACGTGTAGATGAGCGTCCCCAGCCCGTCCGGGTGCAGCGCGTGGACACCGTCCCAGTAGGGGCTCTCATCCGCCTGCCCCCCGGAGGCCAGCACGTCCGCGTACCGCAGGACGCCCTCCGGCAGGGGGGTGGGCGCGTCCACGACGAGGACGTACTTCAGCGCCGGCAGCCGCTTCTGGAGCTCCAGGGCGGTCGCCAGGTGCTTCGCGTTCTCCACCAGGAGGAAGCGGGCCTCGCAGTGGCCCAGGATGTAGGTGAGCTGCTCCAGGCTGCTGGTGGTGTAGAGCCCCACCGGCACGCCGCCCAGGGCCATGGCCCCCAGGGCCGCCACGTGCCACGCCTCGCGGTTGAAGCTGAGGATGCCCAGGGGGTCCCCCTCCCGGAAGCCCAGCCCGTGCAGCCCCAGCGAGAAGCGTTTGACGCGCTGGGCATAGTCGAACCAGGAGATGGGGACATACGCGCCGCCATTCCGCGACCACAGCGCCGGGCGGTGCTCCAGCCGTGCGGCCTGGTCATGGAGCGCGTGGAGCATCGTCTTGGGCAGGTCCATCCGACGGAACGTAGTGGAAGCGCGAGGGCCAAACCAACTCCCTGCGTCTCCGACGTTGACAGCATGTTCACCTGCTTTGTATGCCGCGCCCGACCATGAGCATCGACTTCACCTGTCAGAAGTGCGAGGCGAGCTTCGAGTTGGAAGCCCAGGACCTCATCGAGGGGACGGAGAAAATCGTCTGCCCCCACTGCGATACGAAGGCGCCCGCCAACCTCTCGGAGGACTTCGTCGCCGCGCTCACGGAGATGCGCGCGCAGATCGCCGTCTTGAGCAAGAAGTTCGCGGTCACGTTGACGCTCGAGGCCGAGGAGCTGGAGGACGAGCTCGACGACGAGGACGAAGAGGAGGAGGAGACCGAGGACGACGACCTCGACGAGGACGAGGACGACGAGGAGTCGGAGGACGACGAGGACTACGACGAGGCGGAGGACGAGGAACAGGACCGCTAGTCGAGTCGCACGCTCTCTTCCCGCCTGGCCGGCTGCCCCCCAACCTGGGGGGCAATCGTTCGGGGGCAGCACGCGGCGGCCGGAAGTGCGGCGCCCTCCCGGTGAAGGGGGAGGTGCGTAGGTTAGGGATGTGAAAACGTCCAACCGCGCCGACTTCTTCGTTGCTCCGTTCACGGCCGTCGTGCTGGCGCTGGGAGGACTGCTCTTCCTTCCCGCGTTCGGCATCCCCGGCGCCATCGCCGCCTCCGGGCCGGCGGAAGGGAAGGAAAAGCCCTGCCTGACGGAAAAGGGCGGTGATCCCAAGGCCTGCACGGACCTGGTGGAGCTGGAAGTGAAGGACGTGGTGCCCCTGATGGAGGCACAGACGCACGCCGTGGTGCTGAGCACCAAGGACGGGGAGACGGTGCTGCCCCTCTTCGTGGACGAGGGCGCTGCGGTGTCCATCGCCTTCCGACTCGCGGAGCGGATGCCGCCCCAGCCCCTGGCGCAGGACCTGCTGGACGACGTGGTGTCCAAGCTGGGTGGCAAGGTCACGGAGGTCCGCATCGACGACCTGCGCGACAACATCTACTCCGGCCGCGTCTTCCTGCAGCAGGGCAAGAAGGAGATGGCGCTGGATGCCCGGCCCTCCGACTCCATCGCCATGGCCATGCACAGCAACGCCCGCATCCGGGTGACGCGCAAGGTGCTGGCGCTGGCGGGCATCACCCGCTCGGAGATTGAAGCCCTGCAGAAGCAGGAGGGCATGGGCGTGGGTGGCAGTGGCCACGGCGAGGAGCTGGGTCCCCTGCCCCCGCCGCCGCCCATGGGGCCCAGCGCGGGCTCGCCGAAGCCGCCCTCGGAGGACATCGGCATGGACCGCTCCACCACCGAGGATCCGGTGATGGCGCCCGTGGGCAAGGGCCAGGAGATCGACCTCTAGCCCCACCGCGGATGCCTGGAACGACGAAAGCCCGGCCCCCCCTCCAGGGATAGCCGGGCTTTCGTTCGTCTCAAGCGTCTGAGAGCCACGAATGGCGCGCGCCGCTTGCGGGAACTTTCCGTCCAGCGCGTGCTCAAAGAGTTAGCCCTCCGGGCGCAAGGCTGTCAAGCCGCCCACCCCGAGGCGCTAGGATGCGCGGCCCTATGCGCAAGGCGAAGATCATCTGCACGCTGGGCCCGGCTTCCGACTCGCGGGAAGTCATCGAAGGGCTGGTCCGCGCGGGCATGAACGTGGCCCGGCTCAACTTCTCCCACGGTACGCACGACGAGCACCGTCAGCGCGTCCAGCGCATCCGCGCCGTGTCGAAGAAGCTGGGCGTGCCGGTGGCCATCCTCCAGGACGTCCAGGGCCCCAAGGTGCGCCTGGGCAAGTTCGAGGGCGGCCAGCTGCAGGTGACGGCCGGCGACACGGTGACGGTGACGACGCGCGCGGTGCTGGGGGCGGGCCGCACCATCCCCACCCCCGTCCGTTCGCTGCCCCGGGACGTGGAGAAGGGCCACGTGGTGCTCCTGGACGACGGCCGGGTGCGCCTGCGCGTGCTGAAGGTGGACGGCCGGGACGTGTCCTGCCGCGTGGAGGTGGGCGGCCTGCTCAAGGACCACAAGGGGCTCAACCTTCCTGGCACCGCCATGTCCGTGCCCACCCTGACGGACAAGGACAAGGTGGACCTGGCGTTCGGCCAGGAGGTGGGCGTGGACTACGTGGCGCTGTCCTTCGTGCGCTCCGCGCAGGACGTGCGGCAGGCCCGGGCGCTGGTGGCCCGGCGCAAGACGCCCCTCATCTCCAAGATTGAGAAGCCCCAGGCGGTGGAGAACCTGGAGGCCATCGCCGCGGAGTCGGACGGGGTGATGGTGGCCCGCGGGGACCTGGGCGTGGAGATGCCCCTGGAGCAGCTGCCCGCCATCCAGAAGCGCATCGTGCGGGAGGTCAACCGCATGGGGGGGCTCGTCATCGTCGCGACGGAGATGCTGGAGAGCATGGTGAACAACGCCCGGCCCACGCGCGCGGAGGTGTCCGACGTGGCCAACGCCATCCTCGACGGCGCGGACGCGGTGATGCTGTCCGGAGAGACGGCCGCGGGCCGCTACCCCGTGGACGCGGCGGCCACCATGGCGCGCATCGTGGAGGAGACGGAGCGCACCGGGACGACGTCCCTCCTGCACTCCCCCTTCGAGTTCTCCGAGGACCTGGGCACCGGCATCGCGGCGGCGGCGGTGGCCGCGTCGCGGCAGCTCAACATCGGGACCATCATCGCCTACACGGAGGGGGGCCACACCGCGCGGCTCATCTCCGAGTTCCGCCCCGGCGCGCGCGTCATCGCCCTGACGCCCAACGCGGACACGGTGAACCGCATGGCGCTGTACTGGGGGGTGTCCGGCCACCTGGTGAAGCGCGTCACGTCCACGGACGCCATGCTCAAGCAGGTGCGCCGCCTCTGCAACGAGGAGCACTTCTGCGAGCCGGGCACGCCCGTCATCGTCGTGGCCGGCGTGCCGCTCAACATCCCGGGCAACACCAACCTCATGAGCATCCACCGCATCTGACGCGCGGTGGATGCCGGTGCGGCGGGCCCTGCTGACGTCCTACCGGGACGTCAGAAGGCCTTCTGCGCGAAGTCGTAGAGCTTCTCCACGGACAGCTGGCGGTAGCGCTCCACGTTGAGGGCGCGGCGGGCGCACTCCCACACGAGGTCGCGGGGCGGGCGCTCCGGCTCCTTCTTCTTGCGGCGCTTCACCTCGGCCTTGATGGCCTTGAGCGCCATGGCCGGGTGGTAGCAGAAGGCGGAGGAGAACAGCAGGTGCCCGCCGAAGGGCACGAGCCGCGCCTCCAGCACGTCGCCCGTCTCCAGGCCCGCGATGTGACGGCGCTCCGTCACGTCGAAGTCCTTGCCGGAGAAGAGCTCGCGCAGGCGCACCATGCCCTTGCCCAGCTTGCGCACCTCGAAGAGGCCGTGGACCGTCTCCGTGAAGCTGCGGAAGGCGTTGGCCTCCTCCGGCGGCGCGGACTGGAGCCGCTGCTCGTACAGCTCCGCGGCCGGCGTCTTGCCGGTGAGCGGCGAGACGCGGTCGTAGAGGTAGTAGTCCAGGAACGACGCCATGCGCAGCTCGAAGAACTTGTCGTCCTCGAACACTTCGCCGGTGAGGCGGAAGTACTCCGCCTTCGCGTCGAGCAGGTCCGGCTTGCGCGGCTCCGCGCTGCCGAAGGCGATGAGCTGGTCCAGGTACGGCTGATACGACAACGGGGTCAGCGCGGTTTCCATGAGCGGTGGCGCCTCTGCTACCCCGCCATCAGCGTCGCGAAGCGGCTGAACAGGTAGCGCGCGTCGTGAGGGCCGGGCGAAGCCTCGGGGTGGTACTGCACGCTGAAGGCCCTCGCGTCCGGAACGGCCAGGCCCTCCACCGTACCGTCGTTGAGGTTGATGTGCGTGACGACGGCCAGGCCCTTGAGGCTGGCGTCATCCACCGCGAAGCCGTGGTTCTGGGCGGTGATCTCCACCTTGCCCGTCGTCAGGTCCTTCACGGGCTGGTTGGCGCCGCGGTGGCCGAACTTCATCTTGTACGTCCGGCCGCCCAGCGCCAGCGCCATGATCTGATGGCCCAGGCAGATGCCGAAGATGGGCACCTTGCCCAGGAGCGCCGCCACCGTGCGGTCCGCGCCCTTCACCGCGGCCGGGTCGCCCGGGCCGTTGGCCAGGAAGACGCCGTGCGGCTTGCGCGCCAGCACCTGCTCCGCCGTGGTGTTCGACGGCACCACCGTCACGCGGCAGCCCACGTCCACCAGGTACTGGAGCATGGAGCGCTTGAGGCCGTAGTCGTACGCCACCACGTCGTACTTCAGCTCCGGCGCGGGGCGCGGGTCCCCGGGCCCCAGGAACACGTCCGGCGTGGGCGTGGTGAAGACATACGGCTGCTTGCAGGAGACGCCCGTCGCCAGGTCCATGCCCTCCATGCCCACCGCGTTGCGCGCGCGCTCCACGAGCGCCTGCGGGGAGACGTTCTCCGTGGAGATGACGCCCATCTGCGCGCCGTGCGTGCGCAGGTGGCGCACCAGCCGGCGGGTGTCCACGCCTTCGATGCCGGCACGGCCGTGGCGCGCGAGGTACGCGTCCAGCGTCTCCTCCGAGCGCCAGTTGGAGGGCGTCCGCGTGAGCGAGCGCACCACCATGCCCACCGCGTGCGGCAGCCCCGCCTCTTCATCCCCTGCGTTCGCCCCGATGTTGCCCATCTCCGGATAGGCCATGGTGACGATCTGCCCCACGTACGAGGGGTCCGTGAGGATCTCCTGGTAGCCGTACATGGACGTGTTGAAGACCACCTCACCCACCGTCTCGCCGGAAGCGCCGAAAGCGCGTCCTTCGAAGGTGGTGCCATCCGCCAGTGCGAGCACCGCCCGCTTCGTCATCACCGCGACTCCTTGAGCTGACCGTCCTCGAACACACACCGGCCCCCCACCCACGTCTGCGTCACGCGACCCTTGAACGTGCGCCCGTGGAAGGGGGTGTTGCGACTGCGGGAATAGAACCGGTGGGCATCCACCGTCCACTCCTCCCCAGGTGATACGACCGTGATGTCCGCTGGAGACCCGGGGGCCAGGTGACCGCCCGGCAGGCCGAATACCCTCGCAGGCCCCTCCGACAGCAGCTCCACCGCCCTGCGCGGGGTGAGCACGCCCTCATGCACCAGCGCCAGCGTGAGCCCCAGCGCCGTCTCCAGGCCGACGATGCCGTTGATGCCCTTCTCGAACTCCACCAGCTTGTCGGACACGCCGTGCGGCGCGTGGTCCGTGGCGATGGCGTCCACCGTGCCGTCCACCAGCGCCTCGCGCAGCGCCTTCACGTCCGCGTCGCCTCTCAAGGGGGGCGCCATCTTCGCGTGGGTGTCGTAGTCCCCCACCGCCCGGTCATCGAGCGTGAAGTGGTGCGGGGCCACCTCGCAGGTGACGCGCAGGCCGCGCTTCTTGGCCTCGCGGATGAGCCGCACGCTGCCCTCGCACGACACGTGCGCGACGTGCAGGCGGCCCTTCGTCTCCTCCAGGAGGATGAGGTCGCGCGCCACCATGGCCACCTCCGCGGAGGCGGGAATCCCGCGCAGGCCCAGGCGCGTGGACGTGGCGCCCTCGTGCATCGCGCCGCCCGCGGACAGCGTCAGGTCCTCCTCATGCACCATCACCGGCACGTCGAAGAGGGTGGCGTACTGGAGCACCCGGCGCATCAGCGCCGCGTTCATCACCGGGCGGCCGTCGTCGGTGAGGGCCACGCAGCCCGCGCCGATGAGCTCCCCCGCCTCCGACAGCTCCTCGCCCTTGAGCCCCTTGGTGATGGCCCCGGCCGGGTACACGTGACACAGGTCCGCGTCCCGCGCGCGCGACAGCACCAGCTCCGTGACGAGCGCGCTGTCGTTGACGACCTTGGTGTTGGGCATGGCCACGACGCCGGTGAAGCCGCCCGCCACCGCCGCGCGGCAGCCGGTGAGGACCGTCTCCTTGCCCTCCTCGCCCGGCTCGCGCAGGTGCACGTGCAGGTCGATGAAGCCCGGCACCACCCACTTGCCCGTGGCGTCCACGACGCGCGCGTCCTTCGGCGCGGTCAGCGGGGCCTCCGACACCTGGGCCACCCGGCCGTCCGTGACGAGCACGTCCCGGATGCCATCCACTTCGTTGCGCGGGTCGATGACGCGCGCCCGCTGGAAGAGCACCGACGTCATGATGCGCACACCTCCAGGATGGCCCGGCGCACCGCGACGCCGTTGGCCACCTGCTCCAGGATGACGCTGCGAGGTCCGTCCGCCACCACCGGCGACAGCTCCACGCCGCGGTTGATGGGGCCCGGGTGCAGCACGGGCGCGTCCGGCTTCATCTTCTCCACGCGGGCGGGCGTCAGCCCGAACAGCCGCGAGTACTCCCGCTGCGAGGGCAGGAAGGCCTCCGCCATCCGCTCCGTTTGCAGCCGCAGACACATCACCGCGTCCGCCTGCGGCAGCACGGCGTCCAGGTGGTGCGTCACCTCCCCGCCCATCTCCTCCAGCCCCGGGGGCAGGAGGGTGGGCGGCGCGCAGAGCACGACGCGGGCCCCCAGCGCCTTCAGGCACACGAGGTTGGAGCGGGCCACCCGGCTGTGCAGCACGTCGCCGACGATGAGCACCGTGCGGCCGTCCAGCCGTCCCCAGCGCTGGCGCAGCGTGAAGGCGTCCAGCAGGGCCTGTGAGGGGTGCTCGTGGGCGCCGTCCCCTGCGTTGACCACGGCGCACTTCACGTGCCGGGCGACGAGGTGCGGCGCGCCTGAAGATCGGTGCCGGATGACGATGACCGCCGGGCCCATGGCTTCGATGTTGCGGGCGGTGTCCAGGAGCGTCTCCCCCTTGGACACGGAGGAGCCGGCGTGGCTCCAGTTGAGGACGTCGGCGCCCAGCCTGCGGGCGGCCACCTCGAAGGAGGAGCGCGTCCGGGTGGAGTCCTCGAAGAAGAGGTTCGCCACGACCTTGCCCCGCAGGACGTGCGAGGTGTCCGGTCCGCCGGGCAGATGCTCCTGTGCGCGGTCGAGCAGGGACTCCAGCTCGTCCCGCCGCCAGCCTGCGATTCCGAGAAGATGTCTCATGGGCCGGGGCCGCCGCGTACCCCGCGCCGCACGTTGCGTCAAGCGTGGCGCGAGCCGGCCCGTCGCAGACGTCGCTCAACGCACCGGTTCGAAGAAGCGCTCCACCCGCAGGCCCGTGCCGCCAAACAGGTTGCTCAGCAGGCCGCCGTAGCCGAGCGACAGCCACACCACCATGGCCTTGCCCTTGATGTGCCCGTACGGCACGTAGGCGACCCCGTAGCCGGGCGCGCCCAGGTTGTAGCGGCTGTCCGCGCTGTTATCGCGGTTGTCGCCCATCACGAAGACGCTGTCGGTGGGCACCGTGTAGGGGCCCTCGTGCTCGCGGCCCGGCATGCGCATGGGGCTCTGCAGCGACGAGTGCACCACGCCTGACAGGTCCTCGCGGTAGAGGACCTCCTCCTGGTCGAACCACTGCCCGGCGCGCTCGTCCCAGTTGTGCACCACGAAGTCCGGCGACACCAGCGTGCGCGTCTGCGCCTCGCCGTTGATGCGCACCACCCCGTCCACGATCTCCACCGTGTCGCCGGGGATGCCCACCACGCGCTTGATGAAGTCCTTGGACTCGTCCACCGGGTTGTTGAAGACGATGACGTCCCCGCGCTGCGGCGCCCGCACGATGCGGAACGGCACGAAGTTCGTGAACGGGATGCGCACGCCGTAGATGTACTTGTTGACGAAGACCTGGTCGCCAATCTGCAGCGTGGGCAGCATGGAGCCGGAGGGGATGCGGTACGGCTCCACCAGCACGGTGCGGATGACGGCCGCGATGAGGAGCGCCTTGGCGAAGCCGCCCACGAAGTCCCACACGGACTGCTTGCGGTACGGCCCCAGGTGCTCCTGGGTGAGGGCCTCCAGCGCCTTCACCTCCGTGCGCAGCGCCTCCGCGTTGCCCGCCACCGAGGCGCTCTCCACGCGCAGGGCCTGTTCGGTGAGGCGGTCCGCCACGGTCGCGGGGACCTTGTCCTTCACCCGCTCCAGGATGCGCTCGTCCTCCGCGAGCAGCTCGCGCGCCTCGTGCCGGAGCGTGCGCAGCACGGACTCCTTGCGGGACACGTTGCGCCACACCAGGAGGCCCACGAAGGCGGCGACCATCAGCAGGCCGAACCCCTTCATCAGGGGCTGGGCCCAGGACGCCGTCGCGGGCGCCATCTCAATCAGCGTGACGTAGGGGATGAAGGCCAGGCCCACGCCGCACAGGGGGGCCCAGAGGCTGGTGAGCAGCTCGCGCCACACCAGCTGGCGGCGGGCCCTGAGCTGCTCGGGGGTCCGGCGCGCGGCCATGGCCGCTCCCAGCTTCGCGGAAGGACTGGCCGTGCTCATAGGGCTACTGCTCCGTCTTGAGGACCGCGAGGAAGGCTTCCTGCGGAATCTCCACCGTGCCCACCTGCTTCATGCGCTTCTTGCCCTCCTTCTGCTTCTCCAGGAGCTTGCGCTTGCGGCTGATGTCACCGCCGTAGCACTTGGCGAGCACGTTCTTGCGCATGGCGGAGATCGTCTCGCGGGAGATGATCTTCGCGCCGATGGCGGCCTGGATGGCCACCTCGTACATCTGCTTGGGAATCACTTCCTTGAGCTTCTCGCAGACCTCGCGGCCGCGCAGGTACGCACGCTCGCGGTGCACGATGACGCTCAGCGCGTCCACCGGCTCCCCGTTGATGAGGATGTCCAGCTTCGCGAGGTCCGCCTCGGCGTAGCCCGTCAGCTCGTAGTCCAGGCTCGCGTAGCCGCGCGACACGCTCTTCAGGCGGTCGAAGAAGTCGAAGACGACCTCCGCCATGGGCATCTCGTACGTCACCTGCACGCGCGTGCCGCTGGAGCCCAGGTACTTCATGTCCTTCTGCACGCCGCGGCGGTCCTGGCACAGCTTCAGGATGGCGCCCAGGTGCTCGTTGGGCACGTGGATGTGACAGGTGAGGATGGGCTCCTCGAACTTGGTGATGTTCTGCGTCGGCGGCAGCTTCGCCGGGTTGTCCACCAGGAGCACTTCATCCTTGGTGGTGGTGATGCGGTAGACCACCGACGGCGCCGTGGTGATGAGGTTGAGGTTGTACTCGCGCTCCAGCCGCTCCTGGACGATCTCCATGTGGAGCAGGCCCAGGTAGCCGCAGCGGAAGCCGAACCCCAGCGCCGTGGACGACTCCGGCTCGTAGGTGAAGGCGGAGTCGTTCAGCGTCAGCTTCGCCAGCGCGTCGCGCAGGTTCTCGTAGTCGGACGAGTCCACCGGGAAGATGCCGCTGAAGACCATCGGCTTGACTTCCTTGAACCCCGGGAAGGGTTCCGCCGTGGACCGCGCCTCTTCCGTGACGGTGTCGCCGACCTTCGCATCCTGCAGCTCCTTCACGTTCGCGACGAGGACACCCACCTCGCCGGCCATGAGCTGCGTGACGGGGCGCGAGAACGGGCTGAACACGCCCAGCTCCTGCACCTCGAAGGCCTTGTTGTTGCTGAACATCTTGATCTTCTGCCGGAGCTTCAGCGTGCCTTCCAGCACGCGCACCAGCACCACCACGCCCCGGTAGTTGTCGTACCAGGAGTCGAAGATGAGGGCCTTGAGCGGCGCGTCCACGGCACCCGTGGGCGGCGGCACCAGCTTCACCACCGACTCCAGGATGTCGTGGATGCCGATGCCCTCCTTCGCGGAGGTGGGCACCGCGGTGGACGCGTCAATGCCGATGACGTCTTCAATCTCCGAGCGCGTGCGCTCCACGTCCGCGGACGGCAGGTCGATCTTGTTGATGACCGGGATGATGGCCAGGTCGTGATCCAACGCCATGTAGACGTTGGCCAGCGTCTGGGCCTCCACGCCCTGGCTCGCGTCCACGACGAGCAGCGCCCCCTCGCACGCGGCGAGGCTGCGGCTCACCTCGTAGGCGAAGTCCACGTGCCCCGGTGTGTCGATGAGGTTGAGGACGTAGTTCTGGCCGTCCTTCGCGGTGTACGACATCCGCACGGACTGGGCCTTGATGGTGATGCCCCGCTCACGCTCGATGTCCATGTTGTCGAGGAACTGGGCCTGCGCCTCACGCTTGGTCAGCGTGCCTGTCTTCTCCAGGAGGCGGTCGGCCAGCGTCGACTTTCCATGGTCGATGTGGGCGATGATGCAGAAGTTGCGGATGTGCGCGTTTTCAGCCGGCATGTTCAGGGCGCTCGATCAGTCGCGAAGCGGGCGTAGGTAACACCGAACCGCCCGAAAATCCACGACCGTGCACACCCGACAGCAGGGCAACCCACCCGCCTGACGCCCCC
>NZ_RAWG01000155.1 GCF_003611735.1 Corallococcus sicarius
GATGCTGGGGGAGGCGGGCGCCACCGTGTACTGCACGGGCCGCAGCGTGCGCGGACGGCTGGCGAGCGGGGACTCGCGGCCGGAGACGATTGAAGAGACGGCGGAGCTCGTCACGGCGCGGGGCGGGAAGGGCATCGCGGTGCGCGTGGACCACTCCGTGGAGGCGGAGGTGGAGGCGCTGTGCGAGCGCATCCGCGCGGAGGCGGGGAAGCTGGACGTGCTCGTCAACGACATCTGGGGCGGGGAGACGCTGGTGGAGTTCGGCACCCCGTTCTGGAAGCAGTCGCCCCAGAAGGCCCGGCTGATGTTCGAGCGCGCCGTCTTCACCCACGTCGTCACCAGCCGGTACGCGGTGCCGCTGATGGTGGAGCGGGACCGGGGGCTCATCGTGGAGGTGACGGACGGGGACTCGTTCGGCTACCGGGGCAGCGTCGCCTACGACGTGACGAAGATGGCCGTCATCCGGCTGGCCTTCGCGATGTCGCGCGACCTGCGCCGCACGAACGTCACCGCGCTCGCCGTGACGCCGGGCTTCCTGCGCTCGGAGGAGATGCTGGCCCACTTCGGGGTGACGGAGGCGAACTGGCGCGACGCGGTGAAGAAGACCCCGGACTTCATCGCGTCGGAGACGCCCGCGTACGTGGGCCGCGCGGTGGCGGCGCTCGCGGCGGATCCCGGGGTGAAGGCGCGGGCGGGGCGCGTCGTCGCGTCGTGGACGCTGGCGCGCGAGTTCGGCTTCACCGACGTGGATGGCTCCCAGCCGCACTGGGCCGAGTACTTCGAGAAGACCTACCGGAAGCCGTACACCGTCGCGGATGACTCGGCCTATGCGTCGTGGCTCGGGGGCTCCATCGAGACGGTGGCCCCGGACTGGCCTGTCTACTGAAGGAGGGGCACACAGCCCGGGCCATCCCCGTGGCCCGGGCAAAGCGATATGGTCCGCCCCCAGAGGGCGCGCACATGGCGAAGGGGCAGAACAGGAACGGCGGGCAGGAGCGCGTTGACGAGACCCGCGTCGCGCCGCTCGACGACCTGGATGAGACGGAGGAGCTCCGGACCGAACAGACCCGGGTGCCCGTGCCGCCGACGTTGGAGCCGACCTCGGATCTGGACGAGGAGCCCGAGGAGACCCGGCCCATGTCGCCCACGACGGGCCGGAAGTCCTGGGGCAACCAGACCCGCGTCGCGCCCACCACGGGCGCGGACATCCGTGCGTCCGAGCTCGCCGGGTTCGAGACCCGCATGAGCGCGCCCCCTGTTCCCGACGAGGACCTCGTCCCGGAGACCCGTGTGTCGGAGCCGCTGGCCCCTCCGCCCCGGTCACGCGGTGGGGAAGGGCGGGCCAGCGCCGACGCCGTGCGTGGAAGCCGTGGCGGTGAAGGGCGGAGCAGTCGCGGCACTGCCGAATCCGCGCGCGGTGGCGTCGAGTCCGTGCGTGGCGCCTCCCGCGAGGAAGGCTTCGGACTTCCGGAGATCATCCGCGTGGGCCGGGGCACTGCCGAATCCGCGCGCGGTGCCGCCGAATCCGCGCGCGGTGCCTCGCGGGAAGAAGGGTTCGGCCTGCCGGAGATCATCCGCGCGGGCCGGGGCGCGGAGCTGGACGGTGCGACCGAACCACCCCCGCGCATCGCCGAACCTCCCCGCCTGGGCCGCGGCCCCGAGGCGCGCGGCGGCGCGGACGAGGCCCGGGGGGCGGGGCGCTCAGGGCGGCAGGAGGAGCTGATCCTCGCGCCGCTGCCATCCGCGCAGGCGGCGAGCCGCGCCGGGGAGACGCCCGAACTGCGCACGATGTTCGCCACCCACTCCGCGCTGCTCGCGGAGCGCCTGAAGACGGAACTCCAGCACAAGATCTACGGCCGCTCCCCGCACCGCATCCTGCGCGTGGAGGAGCCCGAGGGCCCCAGCACCGCCGGTGGCAAACAGGCACGGCAGGCCATCTCGCTGGTGGACCGCAAGGGCGTGGCGCCCGCCCTCGTCGCCGGATGGGTGGACGTGGCCAAGGGCCAGGCCTCGCTGCGCAACCACGAGGCCGTGGCCAGGCGCTACGAGTTCCAGCACGGCAGCCCCCTGGAGCTTGTCCCGGAGGAGTACGACAAGTTCCTCACCGACGTGGACGAGGTGCTGCGCACCGCCGCCATCCAGGTCCGCATCCTCGTGCCGGATGAGTCCGTGCCCACCCGGGCCGCCGTGGGTCAGCAGGTGCCTCGCAGCCAGGGCGTCCCCGTCCGCTGGGTGGTGCTGCTCGTCACCGTGGCCTTCCTGATGGGGCTCGCGGGTGGCGCGCTGTACGGCGGCGGCTGAAAACCGGCGGGCGTCAAGCACGGCCCACGGATCGCGCAACCAGGAATAAATCTCCAAATCGTATCCCTGGCGAGTCTCCGGGCGCGCCACGTCGCGGCGGGGGCCTTGCACCGCATCCCGCGGTCGCGAGGTCACGTCGCGCGCCCGGATGCCCACACACACGACCTGTCACGAACGGCCGCGCGCTCGCGCGACCGTCGGGCCCGGGTCTGCCCTTCGAGGGGGAACGACAATGAAACACCGCGTACGCAGCGCATGGTGGGCCCTGGTGGCCACCGTCGGCCTGATGGCCTGTGGGCCTGAACCGGAGCCGGAACCCGACCTCACCGTGGAGTCCCTGGCGGCCTCCGACGAGCAGTCCCTGGATGGCAGCGCCTGCCGTCCCACGTCCGAGCCCGTGGTGGGCAGCGGACTGAACCAGAAGTGCACGGGGCCGTGGGAGTACCGCGACCTGTGCTTCAATTCGGGCAGCTCGGCCGCGTGCGGAAGCCCCATCGGCTACCAGCCCGCGACCTGCAACAAGACGTGCAGCCACCCCACGGTCTTCCAGACGCAGACGCACGGCGGGACCTCCGCGGGCGTCTATCGCACGACGCGTGTGTGCGACTACTCGGAGAAGCCGCCCTGCGAGACGACGTACCTGTCGACGTACAGCAGGACGTGCGAGTCGGTGGCCAGCGCGCTCCTCACCACCCTGCGCAACGAGGGCAAGGAGTTCCCTGGCCGGCCGCTGTCCATCGCCAGCGTGACGACGGGCGCGCGCAGCCTGGGGACGTCGCGCATCATCACCAACACCAGCGCGCTGTTCATCACCGAGGCGAACTTCACCGAGGCGTGCACCATCCTCATCAACAACGTGGGCCTGAACTGGGTCACGAACGCGGACCCCCTCTGCGGCACGGAGGCCTGCAACGGCGCGCCCATCTACCCCACGTGCCGTCACTCCAGCTTCGGCACGGAGCCGAACCCGGCCACCTGTGACGGGCTGCCCGGCAAGGGCGTGAAGTACTCGGAGCCCAACGTGACGCCCCTGGAGGTGGACCCCTCGAGGACCGTCGCGGACTTCCGGCAGGACTCGACGCTGCCCAACCGGGCGAACTGCCTCACGGCGGACGAGATCCCCTTCTCCAACGCGCAGACGAAGTACAACGAACTTCTGACGGAGTGGAACCGCGTGGCGTCCCTGCCGGCGACGGTGGATCAGCCGGTGCAGCGCCGCTCCCTGGTGAATGCCTTCAAGACCCTCTTTGAACTGCAGGGCCACCAGCTCAGCGCCACGCAGCAGGACTTCATCCTCCAGCGCTACGGCGACTACCCGGACTTCAACCGGGTGACGCGCGTGGACGCGACCGTGGACTTCGAATGGGGGCTGGGCTCGCCCTCCAACGCCATCGCTCCGGAGACGTTCTCCGCGCGCTGGACGGGCGAGGTGCTGGCGCCCGTGACGGGGACGTACGTGTTCGAGGTGACCGCGGATGACGGCGTCCGCCTGTGGGTGGACAACACGCCGCTGGTGGACAAGTGGTTTGCCCAGGCCCCGACGTCGTACTCGGGCTCCATCGTCCTGCAGGCCGGCCAGCGCTACGCGCTGCGCATGGAGTACTTCGAGAACGGCAACGCCGCCACGGCCCGCCTGCGCTGGACGCCTCCGGGCGGCACCGGGCTGGTGGTCATCCCCTCGAGCCAGCTCTTCCTCACCGGCTCCGCCACCACGCACGGCCTGCGCGCGGAGTACTTCGACGACATGAACCTCACGTCCAGCAACTGCAACGCCTGGACGCCCCCGGCCGGCTCGGAGACGTGCACGGGCACCAGCGGCGTGGAGGCCATGCTCGCCCTGTGCCACCGGATGGCCCAGTCGCACGTCCCGGTGGACCGCGTGGCCACCGTGTGGCAGCGCTGCATGGACGCGGCCACCAGCGCCGCGGCGGTGTCGTGCCCCGGCACGTCCGCCTATCCCCAGGCCTGGTACGACATCAGCCAGGCGCTGCTGCGCAAGGACATCGTCGCGCTCCAGCGCGACAGCTTCGGGCAGCTGAAGCAGGACGACCTCCAGCAGCGCCTGTCGCGCCTCAACCAGTGGTACACGCTCGCGCGAACCACCGTGCACGGCGGCGCGGCGGTGCCCCCGGCGCTCGTCAAGGACCTGGACGCGACGTACAGCGACTTCTGGAAGGCGGCCTACGCGGGCGGCCTGCTCAGCACGGACGGCACGCAGCTCTTGGCCGCGGACCCGTTCAACACGGGGCTCGCCACCGACCGCGCGCTGCTCACCGCGGCCCTCACCCCGATGCCCGGCTCCACGTCGCTGCCCCTGGGCAACGCGCCCCTGCTGATGCTGATGGGCGACGGCCTCAAGGGCCTGCACGACCGCATCACCGACGTCAGCCAGATGCACGACCTGGGCTGCCGCTTCATGGGCTGCGCGGGCACCTCGCCCGTGCGCACCGAGGTGAGCGAGCTGTGGCGCCTGATGGGCGCGCTGGCCGACGAGACGTCGCTCGACGCCGCGGTGCTGGGCGCGTCCAACCTGTCGCTCGCGCCCGCGGAGCGCGCCGCCTGGCGGGGCCTGTTCGAGAAGGTGCGGATGAACCACGGCGCCCTGCGCACCGCGGTGAAGGAGGTCTTCGGCGCGGCCACCTACGACAAGGCCCTGCTGCTGACGACGCCGCCGGCGCTGGTTCCCCAGCCCGCGCTGCTGCTGACGCGCGCCATCCAGGACGGTGACGCGCGCACGGCCAGCTACGTCAAGACGGGCGGCTTCCTGCCCAGCGCGCGCAACTCGCTGCTCGCCGGCATCCAGGAGACCAAGCGCACCCAGCTGGATGACAGCATCTCCCAGCAGACCCAGAAGCTGACGGCCGCCAAGGCGGAGTTCCTCCAGTTCCGCACGGACTACGTGAACGATCGTCTGGCGGAAATGGGCAACGCGCAGCAGGTGGCCGGCATCATCGACCAGCTCAAGCTGCGCTACACGGAGTTCGATCAGCTCTCCCTGGACCTCGTGGGCCTGCGCGCCAACGCCGCGCTGGAGGAGGCCGCCTTCGGCGACTTCGCGAACGCCTTCAAGACGGCGAGCGACTCCGAGTCAGCGGACCTGGCGAAGCTGGCCATCACCCGTGGCCCGGTGGACACGCTGTCCATCTCCGCCGCCGAGGCGCGCTTCAACCCCTGGTCGGGCTCCACCGACCTCACGTCCTTCGCGGTGCGGAAGAACGGCGCGCCCTGGACCGTGGCCGCCAACGCGGGCGACATCATCAACGTGGCGGCGCGCAATCAGTGGGCCCCCACCTGCGTGCTGTCCCACGCGCAGCTGCGCAAGCCCCTGGAGGCGGACGGCACCCTCGCGAACGTGCAGGTCAACGGCGCCCTCACCGGCTCCGAGGGCTTCCTCGTGCAGTTCAGCGACAACGTCTTCACCGCCGAGTCCAACGCGACGTCCCTGTACGCGGGCGCTTCCGCCTCCGCCCGGGCTTGCGCGGGCGTCCGGGTGGAGACCGGCGCGAGCTGGGACTTCATCTTCGTGGCCAAGGCCGTCGCATACGCCACCGCGGAGGCCTGCATCGCTGGCGAGGTGGGCGTCCGCACCTCCAGCGACTCCAGCTCCGGTGGCGACCAGCGCGTCAGCGCCACGTACAACACCGGCATGCGGCTGGACGGCACGCCGTTCCCCAAGCTGCCCGTGGGCGCGCTGCTCCTGGTGCAGCGTGAGAAGGGCACCCAGACGTTGCGCGACGTGCAGGTGGTCCAGCCCAACATGTCGGTCATCATCGGCCGCAAGGTGGGGCTGACGGAGGGACAGCTGGACCCGGGCGTGGACCTGTACCTCGTCGCCAACGACGCGGCCTCCGTGCTCACGCCGTTCGGCACCCAGTCCTGCACCCAGGACACCAGCCACGCGCTGAGCGTGGACGTGCAGCGGCTGGTGCCCGCGGGCACCGCGGTGAGGCAGATGGCCCCCGCGATGGCGCGGGTCATCACCGACATGCGCGCGGCCACCGAGTCGCTCGTCAACCAGGGCCGGGTGCTGTCCCAGGACATGATGGCCCGCCGCCAGGCGGCCACGTCGTCGCTCTACGAGGCCTGCCGCCAGGAGACGCAGTGCCAGGTGTCGGGCACGTGCAACAGCGCGTGTGACCTCACCCAGTTCCCGCCGTCGCTGATGTCGCTCTACGAGACGTTCGTCTCCAAGGAGCTGGCCCGGCTGGAGCGCAAGGTGGAGATCCGCGCCGTGGAGCGCCGGATGGAGCTGATGTCGATGGAGATGAAGGCGCTGTCGAACGCCCTGGAGGCGACGCAGGTGCAGGGCCGCATCCTGCGGCTGGTGCCGGCGTGGAGCCTGCGCAACCTGGACGGGGAGAAGCTGCGCGAGCGCACGCAGAAGCTCGCCACGATTGTCACCGACTCGCTGTACCCGGTGCTGGACCTGCGCTACCCGTTCGTCCTCTCCGGCCTGAAGACGAACCAGGCCATCTCCAACCTGGTGCGCGCCGACTGGTCCCAGGCCTACGTGAACCTGGCCGACCTGGAGCTGTCCGCCGTGACGGCGGTCACCGGGGCGCTGGCGGATGGGCGCCTGGCGGACAAGGACCCCAGCTACTCCATCGTGGCGTTGAGCTTCCCGCGGCCGGGCTTCCCCGCCACGTCCTCGCCGTGGCTGAAGGCCAGCCCGGAGCGCTCCAAGGCGGTGTGGGACTCGCTGATGGACGTGACCCATCCCAAGTCCCAGTTCTCCGTGCAGATCGTCCCGTCGGACTTCTACGTCGACGACGGCGCCATCTCCGGCGCGCTCCAGTGCACGGAGGGCACGCCCATCCTGCACCGCGTGGGCCTGTACTTCGTGCGCATCGGTGGCTCGGCGGGCGCGGAGAACACCACGCTCAACGGTCAGCCGTTGAAGGCGGCCTCCACGTTCGAACAGGAGCTGACCTTCACCGGGCCCCAGGGCACGAAGACCTACTTCATCGAGGATGACCTGCTCGAAGGGGCGCGGTGGCGCCTGGGACAGAACCGCATCCACTTCGGTCTGTCCGCCGCCGCCGTCAATACGTTCGAGCTCGGCGAGTTCGCCAAGCCGGTGACGGATCAGGCCTCCGGTGGAGACGGGCTGTCGCCCTTCAGCTCCGTGAAGTTCGACGTGACGGGCCTGCGCACCAACCCCATCCATCCGCTGGATGCAGCCTCGGAGCTGGTGCTCGTCTACAAGGTGGACCGGCGCACGGTGGCGTCCATGCCGGAGCCGCTCATCTGCCAGTAGCCGCGGGGTCGTAGCCACCGCGCAGTCGCTGTCTTCGCGGGAGCGCCGGTTCCGGCGCTCCCGCGGTCGTTTTCGCTGTCCGTGCCGCCCCGGTGGACCGGGCCGCTGCTTCCTTTCCTTCCCCTTCATCAGGAGTCTTCATGTCGCCGCTGCGGAAGCTGTCCGTGGCTTTGGTGTGTCTTGTCGCGCCCGGGGCCCTTGCCCAGTCCGAGCCTTTCGCGGACGCGCGCGTGCAGACCCCTCAGCTCGCCGCCCCGAAACGGGGCTCCCTCGTGGGGCAGTACGCCCACACCGCCTTTGGCCCCGCTGACGTCAGCCGGGGAGGCTTCAGCCTGCCGTCGCCCTTCCAGGTGCCGCAGGACCGGGGCCCGCTGCTCGTGCAGCCCTTTCCCACGTATTCGCCCGACGGGGGCCTGGACGAGTGGGGCATGGGCTGGAGCACCACCCTCACCATCGAGCGCACGCGGGCGCGCGGAGAGCTGGACTACGCCACCGATGATCTCTCCGGCCCCTGGGGCCGCATGGTGAAGGGCACCGACGGCGCGTGGCACCCCGCGGACGTGACGTCCGCCGTGCGGGTGGTGGAGGTGGGCACGTCGCTGGTGGCGTACCTGCCGGACGGCGGCCGGTGGACCTTCGGCGCCCAGGTGCGGGTGGACACGCCGCGCGGCACCCATGCGTGGTTCCTGGAGGAGGCGCGTGACGCCACGGGGCAGGGTGCGCGCCTGTCCTGGGCGGTGAACCCGTCCGGCCGCCCCTTCCTGGAGCGCGTGCGCTACGGCGGCCGGGGCGAGGACTTCCACTACGAGGTGTCGTGGAAGTACACCCCTCTCGCCACGCCGTTCGTGGACTACCGCAGCGGTGCGCCGCTGAAGCTGGACCGGCGCGTCCAGGACGTGGTGCTGCGCGTGCGCGTCCCCGGCACCGACACCCGCGCCGAGCGCTGGCGCTACACGCTCTCCTACCAGGACGATGACCTGGGGCCGGCCTTCCGCCTCACGCAGGTGCAGCAGGTCTACGCCTCCGGTGCGCAGCCTCCCGCCACGCAGTACACCTACCAGGGCGTCAACGAGACGCTCCAGGCCGCTCGGTTCCAGAGCGCGACGGTGCTGGACGGCGTGGTGGCCGCGTTCGGCGGAGACGCCTTCCAGCCCGACCATGCGTCGCTGCTGGACGTGGACGCGGACGGGCGGTTGGACCTGGAGCACCACCAGCGCAACACGCTCTTCGTCCAGGAGGGCACGGGGTTCCGCGTGGAGGAGCTGCCGCCGGCCGGTCCCAACACTGTCCCCGAGTGCCGCGCGCCGGAGTCGCTCTACAACGAGCCCCGGCACCTGGTGCAGTTCGGACCGGACCTGGACGAGCACCAGGTGGTGGACCTGCTCGGGGATGGCGCCTTCCAGAGCACCGCGCTGACGGTGTGCTCGCGCGCCGGCCAGCTGGTGACGCGCCAGACGCTCCCGGGCCACTGGGAGCTGGGAGCGCAGACGCGGCTCGTGGACCTGAACAAGGACCGCCGGCCGGACCTGCTGCGCGTGTACGAGGGCGGCTTTGACGTGCTGCCCAACGTCAGCACCAGCCCCGTGGTGCCCGCGTTCGGCCCGATGGTGAGCGGCGGCCTGATGCCGTACTTCACCCCGCACACCAGCTGGGTGCAGGACCTCAACGGCGATGGCCAGTCGGACATCGTCGCGCGGCACGAGGGCGGCCTCGTGGTGTGGTACGGCCAGGGCCAGTACCAGTTCGACGGCGCGGGGCAGGGCATGCCGGTGCGCCTGTGGTACGGCGGCGAGCTGAGCGGCCTCTTGGACTACCAGCTCGCGTTCGTGGACCTGAACAAGGACGGCCTGTCGGACCTGGTGCTGTACCAGCAGGGCTACGCGCTCTTCTTCGTGAACACCGGCGAGGAGTTCACGGAGGTGCGCGCCCCGCTGGGCGACTTCTTCGACGGCCTGCCCGGCCCGGTGGTGGTGGGCGACCTCACCGGCACGGGCGGCACGCAGCTGTCCACCGTCCGGCTGGGACAGGCGTACTCCGTCACCCTGGACGCGCCGGGCACGGGGCTGATGCGCACCGCGGACGACGGCAAGGGCACGCGGCTGTCGTTCCAGTACGCCTGGAGCCCGCCCGCCGTCGGCACCTACCAGCGCGAGGCCGTGCTCTCCGCGCTGGACGTCACGTCCTCCGGCCACCCGCTGGAGCACATCACCTACGACTACGCGAAGCCCGCCATCCACCCGGTGAGCCGGACGTTGCTGGGCTATGAGGACGTGTCCCGCACCACGCCGGTGGGCACCGACAGCTCCACCTTCTCCCATGACACGCGGCAGACGGGCCTGCTCGTCTCCAGCACGTCCACGGACGCGCGCACGCCGGGCGTGGAGCGCTTCGAGTCGCGCGTGTACGAGGCGACGCAGTCCTTCGGCCTGCCGTGGAGGCGCCTGCGCGAGCAGCGCAGCGGCTGGCGCTCCGGCACGCGCCGGGTGGAGGAGTGGACGGAGTTCCAGGCCTACGCGGCGGAGGTCTGCCCCGCGCGCACCGTGCTGCACACGGCGCACGGCACGCTGACGACGGAGCACACCCGCGCGAATCCCTCCGGCCTCACGGGCCACCTGCACTGCCTGGACAGCGGCGTGGTGATGACGGGCCAGCACGCGGACGCGACGCTGGACTTCCGCCACGAGTCCCGGCTGACGCGCAACGCGGTGGGCCTGCTGGAGAAGCTGGAGAGCGTGGCGCCGTCCGGCGCGGTGACGCTCCAGGAGGTCGCCTACCGTCAGGACTTCTCCGTGGAGCACGTGTCCGTGCCGGGGCGGGGCACGTCCTGGTTCGACTTCGAGCCGGGCGGCACGCTGCTGCGCAAGGTGACGTCCCCGGATGGCACCAGCGTGGAGGTGACCGGCCGCGAGACGCTGACCGACGCGGTCCGCTCGCTGCGCTACGGGCAGGGCACGGTGAGCTACTCGGAGTCCTTCCGCTACGACGGCGAGGAGCGGCTGGCGCGCCAGTGGGATGATCAGGGCCACGCGACGGAGACGAACCCCTCCAAGCTGCTGTCCTACCAGTACGCCACCGCGCTGAAGCCCGCGCTGGTGGAGGTGGACTCGCTGGTGGACGCGACCAGCGGCGCCCACCGGAAGCTCGCCGAGTGGAGCACCGCGGATGGCGAGCCCGTGGCCACCGCGCAGCGCATCCCCGGAGGGTGGACCTTCCAGGGCATCACGACCTACGACCCGGCCCAGCTGGAGACGCGCAAGTACCAGCGTCCCACGGCACCGGCCACGCTCCAGCCCACGCAGGTGTCCTACGGCGACCTGCTCGCCGGCACCGCGTCGCTCGGCCTGAGCCGGGGGGCGGCCTTCGGCCACGTGGTGGACGCCTCCTCCGTGTTGCAGACGGGCGTCACCCAGCAGCACCAGACGGCCCTGACGGTGGAGGCCGGAGGCGTGCGGCGGGACACGAAGGAGAACGGCACCTTCACGACCACGAGCTGGACGGATGCGTCCGACCGCGTGCGGGTGTTCCAGGACCAGGGAGGCGCGCGCTACGAGTACACCCATGACGTGCTCGGCCGCGTGCGCGGCGTACTGCTGCCGGATGGCAAGCACCACTGGCTGTCGGTGGACGCGCACGGCCGGGTGACCCGCGTGCTGCGCGAGGGCCTCGCCAAGGTGGAGTACTCGTATGACGCGGTCACGGGCCTTCCCAAGGACCGCCTGTTCCTCACCTCGTCGGGGGGGCTGCGGCGCATGGAGTCGTGGACGTACGACGCCGTGGGCCGCAAGACGGTGGAGCTGCACACCGACGTCACCACCGGAGCGACGCAGCGCTACCAGCACTACTACGACGGCGCCACGCCCCAGCAGCCCACGCAGCGCACCCACCTGGGGGAGCACACGGGCGTCTCGGGCGAGGGCTTCCAGAAGACCTTCGAGTACCGCGCGGACGGCAAGGTGACGCGCCGGGTGGTGACCCTGACAGGCTGGCGCACGGTGGAGACGCTGTTCGGCTACACGGATGGCGGGGACGCCGTCACGGAGACGACGCGCGTGCTCGATGTGACGGGCGCGCTCCTGTCGCTCCACACCCAGGCGCAGCGCTGGGACACGCACGGGCGCCTGGCGGAGACGCTGTTGGATGGCGCATCGCTGGCCCTCTACGGCTACGACGGTGACGGCCAGCCGCTGACGGCGGACTTCGCCACCGGAAGCCGGGTGACGCTGGGCTACGACCCGCTCACGCGGCGGCGGCTGTCCAAGACGCAGCAGGGCCCGGGATGGAACGCGTCGGTGGGGCAGCGGATGGACACGCGGGGCAACGTGGCCGAGGAGACCTACGCCGCGGGCGGGGTGTCACTGCATCGTCAGTATGCCTATTCGCCCAAGGGCTTCCTCGTGGGCTCCACGGACGCCGCGCACGCCTATGGCTACGAGTTCGACGCCAGTGGCCTGCCGACGGTCATCGAAGAGGATGGCGTGCGGCGCACCCTCACCACGCAGGGCAACACGCTGACGTCGGGCGCGGCGACGTACACGTTCGACGACCTGGGCCGCACGGTGACGAAGAACGACCTGACGTTCGAGTACGGCCCCCACGGGCAGGTGGCGCGCGTCGTCCGGGGCACCCGGGCGTGGCGCTTCCTCTACGACGAGGCGGGACAGCGGCTGCTCAAGCTGGAGGGCACCACGCCGCTCGCGGCATACCTGGAGGGCGGCGCGTTGCTGGATGCGAACGGGCTGACGCGGCCGTTCCGCTTCGCGGGCCAGGTGGTGGGCTTGATCCACGACGGCGTGTTCCAGATGGTGGGCGCGGACAGCCGGGGGTCGGTGATGACGGACGCCCTCGGGCAGCTGCTGCTCGCGACACCGTTCGGTGCCCGCGCGCACCGTCCGGTCAGCTCCGCCGTGCTGGACTTCGTGGAGAAGGGCTTCGACGCGGACCTGGGGCTCGTGCGCATGGGCGTGCGTGACTACGACCCGGAGATCAACCGCTTCCTCACGCCGGACCCGCTCTTCCTGCAGGAGCCGGCGCGGTGCGTGGACAGCCCGGTGGAGTGCAACCTCTACGCGTACGCCCTCAACGCGCCCACGCGCTTCGTGGACCCGAGCGGCTACAAGGCGAAGGCGGCCGCGGCGGCCGCGACGCCGGAGGTGGCCGAGATCCTCGTCGTCCCCTATGCGGTGGAGATGCAGCGCTTCAAGACGCTGGAGACCGGGCCCCTCAAGCAGGTGAACGCCATCGTGCTGCACCGCACCTCCGCTGCCACGGGCAGCAGCACGCTTCATGCCTACAAGAATGGGAAGAAGGAGGGAGCGCACTTCCTGGTGGATGAGAACGGGAAGATCATCCAGACGATGAAGCTGGATCAGCAGGCCAGCCACGTCGGGAAGATCCGTGCGCGGTGCGAGGAGGAGGCCTCCTGCTCGGCCACCGAGAAGGCGACGCTCGCCAAGCTCTGGGACGTGAAGCGCGTCACCAGTTGGGTCGCGCGCAAGGGGGACGTCTACAAGCACGAGCTGGCCAAGAGCTACCCGGACCGCTACCCGCTCAACAGCGACTCCATTGGCATCGAGGTGGCAGGCGCGCAGAACGCCAAGGGCGCCTACGAGGCGCCCACCGCGGCGCAGCTCAACGCGGTGAAGGCGCTCGTGGAGGCCTTGCAGGCGCAGTACAATCTCAAGGACACGGACGTGTTCGCCCATGGCGTCATTGGTTACAAGGACAACCCTCGCAGCGAGGGAACCCTGTTCGGGTACTGACATGCGAAACGACACTCACGGACGGAATCACGCGTGGCGCACGGGAGCGGTGCTGCTGGGACTGGCGGCCTCGCTCTCCCAGGCCGCGGCTCCGCAATGGAGCGTGCCGCGCGACGCGCGCATCGAGAAGCTCGAGGCCCGCATGGAGGAGGGCTACGAGAACAACTACATGAAGGAACACTGCGGCTACTTCACGCTCACGGCGGAGGAGACGCTGGTGTACCTGCGCTCGGCGCAACCGCTGCCCACGGAGCAGGTGCACGACCGGCTGGACTGGGTCCAGTGCATCGTGCAGGGCACACTGGTGTCCGGAAAGGGCAAGCACCGCAAGGAGGTGCGCTTCGAGATCTCCGCGTCGCTCGCGGCCCACATCTACGAGCCGGGCAAGCCCGTGGCCTACCTCATCTGTGAAGGCACCTGCGAGGAGCGGATGAACAAGATCATCGAGAAGCACGTGCACGGAAAGTAGCCGCACCGCATCACTGTCCGCTGAACGAACGGGGGCTGCTCACCGGTGCGATGGCCGGAGAGCGGCCCCCTTTCCATGTTGATGCCTTCCGTCCCTCCACGGAGGCAACGCATGGCGTCGTCCCATCACCGCCCCAGGTCCCACCTCCGCAAGCTGCTGGGCGGCTTCATCGTCGCCGTCGCGGAGGTCTTCGCGCCCACCTCCGTGCTCGCGGACGGGTCTCCGAAGTTGGCCCCGAGGCGGGAAGGCCCGCCGCGTCAGCGTCGTACCACCCTCCCGGGGCAGGACTCCCGGAGGTTGGGAATCCAAGGAGTGGATCCGCGCCGCCTGGAGTGACGCGAACCGCCGTCGGGGTGGGGGACCCCGTGGTACGGTGCCCGGGTCATTTTTCCGGGGGGAGCTCACGAGTGCCCGCCCTGGAGCTCCGTGAGCCCCACCATGCGCAGAATCCCCTTGCTGGCCCTTGTCTGCCTCGTTGTCGCAACCGCGTGTTCGCGCGGCGACAAGGACGCGAAGGGCGGCACCCCGGAGACCGGCACCTCGCCGTCTTCGTCCCCGAAGAACGCCGGCCTCGCGGTGCAGCCGCTGCCGGAGCCGCCCGCGCTGCAGATCGATCCCGCCGAGGCCGCGGCCCAGGGACCCTTGAGCGTCGTGGCCGCGCGGCCGCAGGGCAAGGCCCACGGCAACATCCGGCCGACCATCACCTTCACCCAGCCCATGATTGCTTTGGGCACGGTGGCCCAGGAGCGCGGGCTGGCGGCGCCCGCGAAGATTGAACCGCCGCTGCAGGGCGAGTGGCGCTGGGTGGGCTCCGCGAGCGTGGAGTTCGTGCCCGCGAGCGGCGTGCGGCTCGCGACGAAGTACACGGTGACGGTGCCCGCGGGCCTCAAGGCCATGGACGGCTCCACGCTGGCGGCGCCCTACACCTTCGAGTTCGAGACCACGTCCCCGGCCCTCCAGACCGTGACGCCGGAGCCCGGCTTCCACTGGGTGCAGCCGGAGCAGGTCTTCACGCTGGTGTTCAACCAGAAGGTGAAGGACCTGCCGCAGCACGCGCGCCTGGAAATGGCGAGCGGCGCGCCGGTGCCGCTCACGCTGGTGAAGGAGACCGCGTTCGCGGACCTCAAGGCGGTGGAGGTCGGCAGCGGTCCGGAGCGCAGGTCGCAGGACCGGCGCGTGAAGTACGAGCTGAAGCCCGCGCAGAAGCTGGCCGCCGGGACGGCGTTCACCCTGGTGGTGGACGCGGCGCTTTCGGGCGTGGAAGGCCCGCTGCCCCTGGAGGAGGCGGTGCGCCACCCCTACACCACCTACGGCGCGCTCAAGGCGGAGTCGGTGTCCGCGTGCGCGTTCCAGTACGGCGACAACGAGTGCCCCTACGGCCCGTTGATCCTCTTCACCTCCAACGAGGTGGACGTGGCGTCGCTGAAGGGCAAGGTGACGCTGGAGCCTCCCGCGCAGATTGACTGGGACCGGATGCAGACCCAGATGCCCTGGCCCGGCGCGGAGCAGAAGTTCCCCTACGTGTCGCTGCCCGGCCGCTTCCGCCCCGGCACCACGTACAAGGTGAAGGTGGCCGCGGGCTACAAGGACGTCTTCGGCCAGACGGGCCCGGCCTTCCAGGGCCAGACGAAGCTGAGCGACGTGGCGCCCTCGTTCGACTCCGGCTCCACGGAGGCGCTGCTGGAGGCCTCCGGTGATGGCTCGCTGCCCCTGGTGGTGACCAACGTCCCGGAGGTGATGGCGGAGGTGTGGGCGCTGTCGCCCGCGGAGCTCGCGCGCTTCCTGGGCTCGGACTCCCGCCCCGAGACGTGGCCCGCCACCGAGCCCGTGCGCACGACGCTGGACACGCAGGCCGCGCGCAACGTGGAGCGCACCGTGCCCTTCGACCTGCGCCCTGCGTTCAACGGCGCGAAGACGGGCCTGTTCCTCGCGCGGCTGAGCGCGCCGGTGCTCAAGGAGAAGTTCCCGCGCCGCATCATGGGGCAGGTGACGGACCTGGCGGTGCACGCGAAGCTGGGCGCGACCTCCAGCGTGGTGTGGGTGACGTCGCTGCAGACGGGCGCCCCGGTGCCGGACGCGCGGCTCACCCTCTGGGACAAGACGGGCACGGAGCAGTGGACGGGCGTCACGGACGCCAACGGGCTCGCGAAGGTGCCGGGCCTGTCGGAGCTCATCGTCACGAAGCAGGAGTCGTCCTGGAACATCCCGTGGGCCATGGTCTCCGCGGAGAAGGACACCGACATCGGCGTGACGCTGTCCTCGTGGGGAGGCGGCATGTACCCCGGCGCGTTCTCGCTGATGAGCGCGTGGGAGGGGCGCAGCCCGGATGGTCTGGGCTTCGTGTTCGTCGACCGCGGCATCTACCGCCCGGGCGACGACGTGATGATCAAGGGCGTGGTGCGCTACCGCCGCCTGGGCGTGCTCAAGTCACCGCCCACCGGCGCGAAGGCCCGCGTGACGGTGACCAGCTCGCGCGGGGAGAAGGTCTTCGAGGGCGACGCCGTCATCACGAAGTACGGCACCTTCCGCTCGGACATGAAGCTGGGCAAGGACATGCCCCTGGGCTTCTATGACGTGTCCGCGAGCCTGAAGATCGAAGGCGAGACGCTGAGCTACAACGGCAGCTTCCGCGTGGAGGAGTACCGCGCGCCGCAGTTCCGCGTGGACGTGGCGGTGCCGAAGCAGCACGTGCCGGCGGGCGAGGCGCTCACCGCGCGCGTGGATGCGCGCTACCTGTTCGGCGGGGCCATGGGCAACGCGCAGGTGCGCTGGAGCGTGGGCCGGGCCAGCTCCTTCTTCACGCCGCCGGGCAACGAGGCGTTCACCTTCGGGGTGAACACCTGGTGGTGGGACGACGAGCAGCCGGAGCACAGCAGTGAGACGTTCGCCACGGGCGAGGGGCGCACGGACGCCACGGGGCAGCTCGCGCTGGCGCTGGGCACCGCGGAGACGCCGGGCGGCAAGACGTGGGAGTACACGCTGGAGGCGGAGGTGGAGGACGTCAACCGCCAGCGCATCGCCAACCGCAACCTCATCATCGTCCACCCCGCGGACGTGTACGCGGGCCTGCGGATGCTCTCCACGGGCTTCGCGGAAGCCGGCAAGGAAGTGGGCCTGGAGGTGGTGGCGGTGACGCCCGCGGGCGCGCGCCAGGACGGCATCGCGGTGGACGTGAACATCAAGCGCCGCGAGTGGAAGTCCATCCGCAAGAAGGGCGAGGGCGGCCAGTGGTTCACCATCACGGAGCCGGTGGAGACGGACGTGTCGAAGTGCTCGGTGAAGAGCGCCGCCACGCCGCAGGCCTGCCGCTTCACGCCCGGCGAGCCCGGCCTGTACGTGCTGGAGGCGGTGGCCACGGACGCGAAGGGCCGCAAGGCGGCGACGCGCGACTCGCTCTACGTCACCGGCTCCGGCTGGGTGTCGTGGCAGCGCAACGACACGGACCGCATCGACCTGGTGGCGGACAAGCAGCTCTATGACGTGGGCGACACCGCGAAGATTCTGGTGAAGAGCCCGTACCCGCAGGCGGAGGCGCTCGTCACGGTGGAGCGCGAGGGCGTCCTCAGCGTGCGCCGCGTGAAGCTCAAGGGCAGCGCCACGGCGCTGGACATCCCGCTGGGCGAGGGGGCCATCCCCAACGTCTTCGTGGGCGTGGTGCTGGTGCGCGGCCGCGTGGAGGCGTCCAAGGGCCTTGAGTCCGGGGACGATCCGGGCCGTCCCTCCGTGCGCGTGGGCTACACGGAGCTGAAGGTGGAGAAGAAGCAGAAGCGCCTGTCGGTGGCGCTGACGCCGGACGCGCAGGACAAGCGCCCGCGCGACAAGGTGACGGTGAACGTCGCGGTGAAGGACGCGGCGGGCAAGGGCGCGAAGTCGGAGGTGACGCTCTGGGCCGTGGACGAGGGCGTGCTGCGCATGACGGGCTACCAGGCGCCGGATCCGGTGGAGGCGCTGTTCCCGCTGCGCGGCCTGTCGGTGCGCATTGGCGAGCCGCTCATCCACCTGGTGCTGCGCAAGCTGTACGGCGAGAAGGGCTCGAAGCCGGGCGGCTCCGGCGGCTCGGACACGTCGGGCTCCGGCTTCCGGAGCAACTTCAAGACGACGGCGGTGTTCCAGTCCGTGGAGACGGACGACCAGGGCCAGGCGAAGGTGGAGTTCACGCTCCCCGACAACCTGACCACCTTCCGCATCATGGCCGTGGCGGTGACGGCCGCGGACCGCTTCGGCGTGGGTGAGAGCAAGGTGCAGGTGTCCAAGCCGCTGCTGGCGCTGCCGGCGCTGCCCCGGCTGGTGCGCGTGGGCGACAAGGCGGAGGCCGGCGTGGTCATCCACACCACGAACCCTGCCATCAAGGAGGCGAAGGTCACCGCGCAGCTCACGGGCGTGCGGGTGGAGGGGCCGTCGGAGAAGACGGTGTCGCTGACGGACGGCAAGGCCCGCGAGGTGCGCTTCACCTTCGTGGCCGAGCAGCCGGGCACCGCGGTGTTGCGCTTCTCCGTGACGGGCGGCGGCGAGACGGACGGGGTGGAGCAGAAGATCCCCGTGCAGCTCCCCGTGGGGCTGGAGGCGGTGGCGACGTATGGCGACACCACCACGGAGCGGACGGAGGGGCTCAAGCCGCCGGGCGGCGTGCGGCCCGGCGTGGGCGGCCTCACGGTGACGATGTCGTCCACGGTGATGGGCGGCTTCGAGGAGTCGATGAACCAGCTCGTGGACTACCCCTACGGGTGCCTGGAGCAGATGTCGTCGCGGCTGGTGCCGTTCGTGGCGCTGCGCGAGCTGTCCGGCAAGTTCGGCGTGCCGTGGACGGGCGGTTCGGAGGAGCAGAAGCAGGCGTTCGTCCGGGGCTTCGTCAGCGATGACGCGCTGAAGACGCAGGGCACGCTGGATCCGGACGCGATTGTCACGGCGACGGTGCGCAAGATTGAAGCGCTCCAGAACCACGACGGCGGCTTCCGCTTCTGGGCGTCCAGCGATTGCACGTCACCGTATGCCTCCGCGTACGCGACGCTGGCGTTGGCGCGGGCGAAGGAGGTCGGCTACCCGGTGAACGCCGAGGGGCTGGCGAAGGCGAAGAAGTTCCTGGCGGACAAGGTGGCGGCGGGCGTGTGCAACCGGTGCGGTGGGGACTGCAACACGCCGGGGCTGGAGACACGGGCCTTCGCGCTCTACACGCTGGCGCGCACGGGGTCGCCCCGGCCGTCGTACTACAACGAGCTGTTCGAGAAGCGGGCGGACCTGCCGCTCTTCGCCCAGGCGATGCTGGCGGACGCCATCTTCGTGGGGAAGGGCAACCGGGACCAGGGCCAGAAGGTGCTCCAGGAGCTGCTGAACAAGGCGCAGGAGACCACCGCGGGCCTGCACTTCCAGGAGACGGACGCGAAGACGTACGCGCCGCTCTGGTCGTCCGACACGCGCACCACGGCGCTGGTGCTCCAGACGCTGGTGAGCGTCACGCCGGACCACCCCTATGTCGCGAAGATGAGCCGCTACCTGGCGTCGTCGCGCGAAGGGGACGGGCGCTTCCGCAACACGCAGGAGGCGGCCTTCACGCTGATGGCGCTCTCGGAGGTGGTGCGCCGCAAGGAGAAGGACGTGCCGGCGTACGAGGCGGTGGTGAAGCTGGGCGGACAGGTGATTGCTTCCGCCGACTTCAAGGGCCGCGACCTGGGCGTGAAGACGGTGCAGGTGCCGGTGGAGAAGCTGGGCACGGCGGACAAGGCGCAGCCCCTGACCTTCGGCGTCAACGGCACGGGCAACCTCTACTACGGGGCGCTGTTGCGCTACGCGCCGGCCGTGATGCCCCTGGACCCGATGGACCGGGGCATCATCGTCCAGCGCTGGTTCGAGCCGTACAACGGCGGCGGTCAGGCGAAGGCGGCGCGCGCGGGCGAGCTGGTGCGCGTGCGGGTGCGCGTGGCCACGCCGATGCGCCGCCACTTCGTCGCGGTGGACGTGCCGCTGCCCGCGGGCCTGGAGGCGGTGGACACGTCGCTCGCGAGCACCGCGAGTCTGCCCGGGCCGGTGGGCTCCGGCGAGGAGGAGGGCCCCGGCGAGGGCTACGAGTACGAGAGCGGGGAGGACCTGTCGGAGACGGACCAGCCGAGCAGCCCGTGGGCGACGCGCTTCTGGTCGCCGTTCAACCACACGGAGATGCGGGATGACCGGGTCATCTTCTTCGCGGACGAGCTGCCGCCGGGCGTGCACGTGACGAGCTTCGTCGCCCGGGCCACGACGCCGGGTGACTTCGTGCTCAAGCCGGCGCACGCGGAGGAGATGTACACGCCGGAGGTCTTCGGACGCTCCGAGGGTGGACGCTTCCCGGTGGTGATGCCGGAAGAGGTCGCTTCGAAGTGATGGGGCGCTTCACGCTTCGCGGGATGGCGCGCGCCGTGGCGGTGGCCGCGGCGCTTGTCGGGCTGGGGTGCGCGGGCTTCATCGCGATGCCCCTGCCCGGGGCGTTGCTGTCCCGCGAGGCGCTGTCCTCGCTGGTGATCACCGACCGCACGGGCCATGCCCTGCGCGAGGTGCTCTCCCGCGAGGACGGGCGGAGTGTGGGGCTGTCGGGGGGCACCATCCCCCCGCTGGTGCGCGCGGCCTTCATCGCCGCGGAGGATCAGCGGTTCACGCGCCACCCCGGCGTGGACGTGGTGGCGGTAGCCCGGGCGGCGCGCGACAACGTGAAGGCGGGGCGCATCGTGTCCGGTGCGTCCACGATTCCGCAGCAGCTGGCGCGCAGGCTGGTGCCGCGCGAGCGCTCGTGGTGGGGGAAGGCCGGCGAGGCGCTGTGGGCGCTCCGGCTGACGGCGCACCTCTCCAGGGAACAGGTGCTGCTGGAGTACCTGGACCGGGTGCCGCTGGGGAACTCCACCTTCGGGGTGGAGGCCGCGGCGCGGAGTTACTTCGGGCGGTCGGCGCAGCGGCTGTCGGCGGGACAGGCGGCGCTGCTCGCGGGGATGGCGCGCTCGCCCGCGCGGCGCGACCCGTACCGGCGCCCGGACGCGGCGCTGCTCGGGATGCGCGGTGTGCTGGCGCGCATGGTGGAGGAGGGCTTCCTCACGTCGGAGGAGGCCCGGCTGGCGGCCCAGACGCCGCTGGACCTGGTGCCACCCGAGCGCAGCTTCGAGGTGCCGCACCTGACGACGGCGCTGCTCCAGCGGCTGCCGGCGCTGGGGTTGGACCGCGCGACGCGCATCGAGACGACCATCGACCCCGCGCTCCAGGCGTCGGTGGAGAAGGCGATGGTGGAGGAGCTGCGGGGACTGGAGGAGCGCGGGGTGGGGGAGGCGGCGGCCATCGTCCTGGACAACGCGACGGGCGAAGTGCTCGCGTACGTGGGGTCCTCGGACTTCCTCGACGAGTCGAAGGGCGGGCAGAACGACGGCGTGCGTTCGCTCCGGCAGCCGGGGTCCGCGCTGAAGCCGTTCGCGTACGGGCTCGCGCTGAGCAAGGGGTTCACGCCCTCCAGCGTGCTCGCGGACGTGGAGGTGCACCTGGCGACGCCGGGGGGCGCGTATGTGCCCAGGAACTATGACCGGCGCGTGCACGGACCGGTGCGGCTGCGCGCGGCGCTGGCGTCCAGCTACAACATCCCGGCGGTGCGCGTGGCGGACGCGCTGGGGCCGGAGCAGGTGCTGCGTGTGCTGCGCGAGGCGGGCTTCGAGAGCCTGAAGGAGAGCGCGTCGCACTACGGCGTCGGCATCGTGCTGGGCAACGGGGACGTGACGCTGCGCGAGCTGGCGCGGGCGTACCGGG
>NZ_RAWG01000156.1 GCF_003611735.1 Corallococcus sicarius
TCGCCGCGCCGCCCCCACCGCCCCGGGGCGCGCTCCAGGTGCGCGGCCGCGTCCAGGACGCCCGGGGCCAGCCCGTCGCCGGCATCCCGGTCTCCGCCACGGTGGGCCTGCCGGGAGAAACCCTGTCGGAGCTGCCGTGCGACACGGCGAAGCCCGACGTCGACACCTCCCTCGCGTCCTCGGACTGCACCTCCGCCTCCGCGTGGCAGTGGGCGCTGGAGATGGTGGAGTCCCGCCGGGGCGGCGCCTTCGTGCTCTCGGGCACCACCTCCGCCCCCGACGGCACCTTCACGCTGGAGGGCCTGCCCCAGGCCCCGGTGTCCCTCTGGGCGCTGGGCCCGGAGGGCGCGGCGCTGGAGGAGGACGTCACCCCCGGCACCGACGACGTGACGCTGGTGCTCGTCTCCGGCCACCGGCTCTCCGGCCGCGTGGTGGACGAGGACGGCGCTCCGCTGCCGGCCACCCGGCTGACCGTGGTGCACAGCGGGAGCGCGCGCTACTTCGAAGCGCAAGCCGACGCCGAGGGCCACTTCACCGTGGGCCCCCTGCCGGAGGCCGTCTACACGCTCGCCGCCTCCCACCCGGGGAAGCTCCCCGTCTGGCTCCAGGACCTGGGCCCCACCGAGATGCAGGAGGACCTCGTGATGCACCCGCCCCGGCGCATCGTGGGCGTGGTGCTCGAAGGTGAGCGGCCTGTCGTCGGCGCCACCGTGGTGGAGAAGGACGGCGACCGCCTCACCGTCACCGACGCGCAGGGCCGCTTCACCTTCGACGACCTGCTGCCCTCCACCTACGCCCTCAACGCCGAACAGGGCGGCGAGCGCGCCTTCGAACAGGTGGAGCTGACGGAGCACCAGTCGGAGGCAGAGGTGACGCTGCACCTGGGCACCGCCTTCTTCCTGGAGGCCACCGTGCGCGACACCGCGGGACGCCCCGTGGCCGGCGCCGCCGTGGTCGCGCTCGGAGCAGGGAGCGACGACCTGACCTACGGCATGGGCACCGCCGAGCTCCTGCGCGAAAGCGACGCGGAGGGCCACGTGCGCCTGGGCCCGCTGCTGGCGCGCGCCTACTCCTTCAAGGTGTCCTCGGAGCGGCTGCTGGACTTTGAACTGGAGAAGACCGTGGCCCGGGGCGACCCGCCCCTGGAGTTCGTCCTGTCCCCCGCCGTCGTCGTGGAGGGCCAGGTCACCGACGCCGAGGGCCAGCCGGTGGCGGACGCCACCCTGTCGCTGCTGCCGCCCCAGGAGCCCACGCCGCCTCCGCCCCCGGAGCCCCGACACCGGAGGTACCGGATCATCATGCATCCCCCCCGCCATGAGGTCCGCACCTTCGACGCGACCACCGACGAGACGGGCCACTTCGTCCTCAAGGTGGACAAGCCCCTCACCGGCGTCCTCACCGTGACGGCGGAGGGGTTCCTGCCGCGCAAGCTCCAGGTCCAGGCCCCCACGTCCGGGCTGCGGCTGGCCCTGGACTCCGGCGCGGTGGTGCGGGGCACCGTGACGAGCTCCGACGGCGCCCCCGTCCGCGACGTGGACGTCACCCTGGTGAAGGACGTGAAAAGGGCCCCGGAGACGGACCCGGAGACGGACCCGGAGACGTCGGAGGGCGGCACGCGCACCTCCTTCGCGGCCTCCACGGAGGAGGATGGCCGCTTCACCCTTCGGGGCATGTCACCGGGCGCCTATGCCGTCTGGGTGCGGGCGACCGCGAGCGGCGGCTACGAGCAGAAGCGGCCCGAGCGCGTGGAGGTGCGGGGCTCGGAGACGGTGGAGCTGGCGCTGCGCCTGGACCTGGATGGACGCATCGAGGGCGTCGTGGTGGATGCGCGAGGCCAGCCCCTGGCGGGCGTCACCGTGGGGGCCTACGCCCGGGCGGCCCCCGACAACGAGATCCGCATCTTCGAGCCCGCGTCGGTGAAGACCGGACCGGACGGCCGCTTCGTCCTGGAGCGGCTGGCCCGGGACACGGACTACGAGCTGGATGCGCAGGCGCCCGGCTACGTGATGCCCCTCCCTCCCGAGGAGCCCCCGCCCGACGACGACGACGAGGCCACGACCCCCGGGGAACTGCGCGCGCGGGTGGACCGGTGGATTCACACCCAGGAAGACCCCAAGGTCATCGCCCGCACGGGGAACCTGGCCGTGCGCATCGTCCTCGCCTCCCAGGGCCGCATCACCGGCCGCCTGGTGAAGGGCAATGGCGCGCCCATCACCCGCTTCAGCGTGAACGACGAGCCCGTGCGCGACCCGCGCGGGGCCTTCACCGTCTTCGTGGCAGAGCCCGGCCTCGAACACCTGACCTTCCAGGTCCCGGGCCACGCCCTCACCCAGCGCGACGTGAAGGTCCCCCCGGGCCGCGACGTGGACCTGGGCGAGGTGCGCATCGACACGGGGCACACCGTGCGGGGCCGCGTGGTGGATGACGCCACCGGCAAGCCGCTGGAGGGGGTGAACATCTCCCTGCAACTGCCGCGCGACGCGCTGAACGCGGAGGACGTGGCGGCGGAGGAGGAGGAAGAGCTCACGGGCTACACGGGCTTCGGCTCCTTCCTGGACGCCACCACCGGCCCGGACGGCACCTTCACCCTGCCCGCCGTGGAGTCCCGGCCCTACCTGCTCACCGCGCAGCGCCGGGACTCGGATTACGCGGAGCTCCACCGCACGTTGGGCCCCACCGAGGACGCGGTGGAGCTGCGCCTCGTGGGGGAGACGCGCCTGGAGGTGCGGGTGACGGGCCCGGATGGCCAGCCCCACGGGGCCTTGGTGTCCGCCCGGCCGGTGCGGTCCTTCGAAGCCAAGAACTTCCTCTCCGATGGGGACGGGCTGACCGTCTTCCGCGACCTGGAGCCCGGCGACTACGTGGTGGGCCCCCGGGCCCGGGGCGAGGAGTACGCGGCGCCCTACAAGACCGTGCGCGTCGAGCCGCACCGGGTGACGCGGACGGAGCTCCAGTTGCTCCCGAAGGGCGCCACGGTGAAGGTGCGCTGGGGCGAGCGCGGGGCCCAGGGCCAGACCTTCCTCTTCCCGGGTCCGATACCGCTGCCCACCTCGGACGAGGCTCGGGAGCGGCTGCACTGGACGGCCCTGCGCACGGGGTCCCAGGGCAACGACAGCTGGAGCAACGTGGCCCCCGGGCCCTACACGCTGGTGGTGCTGCACCACCTGGGCGACGAAAGATGGGCGTCCCACCGGCAGGAGGTGACGGTGGGCACGGGCGACACGCTGGAGGTGGTGGTCCCCACGATTCAGTGGTGATGGGGACCTTCTGCGTGACTCACGGTGACGGGGAGGTGTGTTAAACCCCCCGACCCATGACCGCGAGCGACGCGCTGAGCGCAGCAGACCTCGAACGTCTGGCCCGGGCGGAGGCACCGGACCTCGCCGAGGCCGTGCTGGCCTTCCTGGACCAGGCAGAGCCGCCGTCCGACACGCCACTGCCGCAGGGCGCGCTCGACTTCGACGCGCTGAGGGCCCTGCTCGCGCAGGCGCAGCAGCAGGGGGAGAAGCGCAGCCGGCGTGAGGCCTCGCACGAGGCGTGGCAGCGCTTCCTCGCGCAGAAGGACGTGCCCCTGCCCGCGCGGTTCGCGCTCGCGGACCTGCTGGTGTCCCTGTACGAGAAGAACAGCGAGCCCGCGCGGGCCGCCCTCCTCACGCTCGCGCGCGAGGCGCCGCTGAAGTTCGGCCTCTGGGCGGGCCTCAAGCGCATCTACAAGCTGGCGGAGGCGCGCCACGACGCGGAGATGTTCGGCGTGCTGGCGTGGCGCTTCGACACCGAGCGCGGCAGCCACCGCTCGCGCGAGGTGGGCGCCGGCACCCTCACCTACCTCCAGCGGCGCGCGTGGCGCTTCCTGCGCCAGCTGGGCGCGGCCGTGCCGGAGCTCTACCCGCAGTTCGCGGTGGAGGTGCTGCGGCACTACACGCCGGACACGTCGTGGTCGTCGTGCTGGGTGGCGCACCACGTCTGGGCGCACAACAGCCGCAACTACTCCGCGTCGCGCTTCTCCATCCAGCCGCCCTCGGACATGGTGAAGCAGCGCATGTACCCGGACGCGTGGAAGCGCTCGCCGGACGCGCTGATGCGCCTCCTGGACACCTGCGGTTCGGACCCCGCCGCGAAGTTCGCCATCCAGGGCCTGCGCAAGGACTTCCCGGAGGCGCTGCGCAAGGTGACGCCCGCGTGGTTGGACCGGCTGGCGCGCCGACCGCTGGGCAGCGCGCACGACTTCCTCGTGGAGACGCTCCAGGGCTCGCCGGAGTTCCACCAGGGCAAGCTGCGCGCGGCCGGGCTGCACGACGCGGTGCTCGCGCTGCTGCTCTCCCCCAGCGACAAGGCCCGCGCGTACGCCATCGAGTACGCACGCGGACACGCGCAGGACCTGCCCGCGGACCGGCTCGCGGAGCTGGTGGAGACGGGCGAGGACGACGTGAAGGCGTTCGCCGCCGCCACCCTGGAGAAGCGCAAGCCGCGCGAGCTGGGGCTGGAGCTGTTGGGCCGGCTGCTCACGCCGAAGCCCACCGCGGGGTTCGCGGGGAAGGCGCTGGAGCAGTCCTTCGACCGGGCGGAGATCACCCAGGACTTCCTGCGGGAGCTGATGCTCGGCACGCAGGAGCAGCTCAAGTGGGCCACCGGCTACGTGTCCTCCAAGTACGCCGCCGGGGAGATGCCCGCGGCGTTCTGGAAGCAGCTGCTGACGGAGGCGAAGCGCTCGTCGCGCCAGCGCATCGTGGAAGACACGGCGATGAAGGCGCTGGGCACGTACAAGCCGGCGGACATCGGGCCGGAGTGGCTGCTGGACCTCGTGTCGCAGCCGCGCCTGGGCCGTCAGGCGGCGCAGTGGCTCACGCGCGCGGACAGCCTGCCGGGCCTGGACGTGGAGCGGGTGAAGGCGCTGGTGTTCAGCGCGAAGCACCGCGAGACGGCGCTGGCGCTCCTGGGCAACCGCAAGCTCTTCACCGCGCGGCAGCTCACGGTGCCCTGGCTGCTGGCCCTGGCCCGGCGCGCGGACCCCACGCTGCACGACTTCGCGCACCGCTACCTGTTGGAGAACGTGGTGCCCGCGGACTTCAGCGACACCGGCGACGCGGCGCAGGGCCTGGAGCGCCTGTTCGACCTGGCGCTGGGCGCGAAGCAGCCGCCGCCGGTGCGCGCGTTCGCGCAGATGTACCTGCGCTGCCACCACCCGGGCATCGGGCCGGAGCAGCCGGAGTCCAAGTCCTACGACTTGAAGCCCCGGGCGCCGCGCAAGGCGTACACGGCGGAGAAGCTGTGGCCCGCGCTCCTGGACGCGCGCGACGACGTGCGCCGCTTCGCGCTGACCATCGCCCGTTCGGAGTTGCGCGCGTGGGGCTACCAGACGCGGGTGTACGAGCTGGCGGACTCGGACGCGAAGGAGATCCGCAACCTCGCGTATGACGCCCTGCTCAACGCGGGCGAGCCGGGGGCGGACGCGCGCCACACGCTGCAGCCGGAGGAGCTGGACGCGGGCAAGGTGTTCGCGCTCACGGAGTCCCCCAAGCGCAGCACGCGGGAGGTGGCGGTGGAGCTGATCCGCCGGCACTACGCGCGGCTGGGCGGGGCGGAGCGGCTGTCGGGGCTGATGCAGAGCGCGGACCGCGAGGTGGGGCTGTTCGCGGTGCGGCTGCTCTGGGAGAAGCACCGGCCGCTGCACCTGCCGGAGGGCTGGAAGCCGGCGGGCGGCGGCAAGGACACGCGCGAGGCGGGCGGCACGACGCGCTTCTCCGACGTGGAGTCCCTGCGCGCGTTCCTGCGGCGCATGCTGTTCGGCCTGCCGCCCGGGCGCGCGAAGGAAGCGCGCGAGGGCGACGTGCAGCGCCGGCTGTCCGCGAGCGTGGCCAAGCGCCGCGTGGTGGAGCTGGTGCGCGATCTGGGCCTGGAAGAAGAGAGCTTCGCCCGCGTGGTGGCGCCCGTGCTGGGCGAGTTCACCGGGTCGGTGGCGAAGGGCGAGTGGCAGAGCTGCCTGGCCTCGCTGGTGCAATTGCGTGCGGCTCACCCGGGCGTTCAGCTCGGCGGCATCTAGGACAACGACACCATGGCCAACCTCTCCATCGGCAACATCGAGAAGGTCCGTGCGCTCGCGGCCAATGCCCGCCTGCTGCTCGTGGGAGGCACGCGCGCCGCGGCGGACAGCCGCCTCACCGCGTACGACTCCGCCAACAACAAGGTCCTGTGGACGGCGTCGCTGCCCTCGCACGTGCTGGGGCTCGCGCTGTCCGGCGAGCGCTACGCCGCGGCGGGCGCGGACGGCACGGTGCGCTTCGGGTCGCTCACCGACGGCGCGGTGCAGTTCCAGCTCCACGGCGCGCACGCGGGCGGGTGCACTGCGCTGGCGGCGAGCCCGGACGGCAAGGTGCTCTACACGGCCGGCCTGGACGGCTTCGTGCGCGCGTGGGACTGGGACAGCACGCGCAAGCTGAGCGAGTGGAGCGCGTCCTCGCAGCCCCTGCGCGCGGTGGCGGTGGACCCCACGCACACGTATGTCGCCTGCGCGGGTGACGACGGCGTGGTGCGCTCGTTCACGGTCGCCTCCGGCGCGCGCCGGGACATGCCGGGCCACGAGGGCGCGGTGCGCGCGCTGGCCTTCACGCCGCGCGACGGCCGGCTGGTCTCCGCGGGCGACGATGGGAAGCTGCGCATCTGGTACCTCGTCGGCGCGGTGGAGTTCGAGGTCCGCGGCGACAAGGACAGCGGGCACGCGGGCCCGGTGCACGGGCTGGTGTTCCCGCCCACGCCTCCCGCCGAACCGGGCCAGGAGCCGGAGGAGCGCATCGCGTCGGTGGGCGGCGACGGCAAGCTCAAGGTCTGGCGGCTGGACGAGCGCCGCAAGCCGCGCACCTTCGACCTGGGCACCAAGGGCGTGCACGCGGTGGTCTTCGCGCCGCCGGTGAGCCCCCGTCAGGCGAAGCAGCTCTTGGGCTACGTGTTCGCGGGCGGCGACGCGCGCACCGTCACCCGCATCACGCTGGGCACGGACGGCAAGCCCACGGACGAGACCGTCACGTATGCGCACGGCTTCGACGTGCTCAACGAGGCGCTGAAGGCCGCCCTCCCCCGCCGCGAGGCCGCGGTGCGCGAGGCCGTGGCGCTGCAGGAGCCGGAGGCGCTGGAGTTCGTGCTGGGCGTCCTCGCCACGGACAAGGCGCCGGAGGCCCGCAGGCTGGCGGCCACGGAGCTGGGCACGCACGGCCACACGGCGGCGCGGGCGAAGCTGCGCGAGCGGCTGAATGACGACGACCGCTCGGTGCGCGTCGCGGCGCTGGAGGCCCTCTCCAAGCTGGAGACGGAGTCGCCGCTCGCCGCCCCCCGCGCGGCGCTCGACTCGCGCTTCTCCGACATGCGCATCCAGGGCCTGCACCTGCTCGCGAAGCTGGGTGGCACGTCGCCGCTGGTGCCGGGGCTCATCTCCGCGAAGCTGGCGGACCCCAAGCCCGACGTGGGCGGTGCCGCGCTGGACGCGCTCGTCACCGTGTCGCCCAAGGGCAGCACGGAGCCCCTGAAGACGGCCTTCGAGCGCGGCCCCTCGCCGCTCAAGGTGGAGGTGCTGCTGCGCGCGTCGGTGGCCGGGCTGCTGGGAGACCCGCGCCTGCAGCCGCTGGTGGCGCGCGCGCTGGACGACGAGGACCGGGACGTGCGCCGCGTGGCCTTCGCGGTGCGCGTGTTGGAGCGGCGCTCGCTGGCCCTCACGCTGGAGGCGCGCGACGAGGAGTTCGCCCGCTCCGTGCGCGACGTGGCCCGCATGCTTGCCCTGCAGGGCAAGCGCGCCGCGGGCATCACCAACGTCCAGACCATCGAGGCGGAGGTGACGGCCTCGCGTGAGCTGCTCTTCGCCAACGCCCGGAAGGACGCGGCGCTGACGGAGCCCGACCTGGAGCCGCTGCTGGCCGCCATGGCGTGCCGGATGCCGGACACGGCGGTGCGGGGCGCCCGGGGTCTGGCGCAGCTGGGGGACGGGCGCGCGCTGGGCGCGCTGTTGCAGCTGTCGCGCGAGGACGAGTCGCCCATCCGCAGGCAGGCCGCCGCCGCGCTCCAGGCGTTGCAGGACCCGCGCGCCCGCGAGCGGCTGGTGTGGATGCTGGACGACGCGGACGCGGACGTGCGCGCCGCGGCGCTGGAGGCCGTGGTGGCGCTGGACGTGGACGCGCCCCTGTCCGCCGCGGAGGCCGCGCTGCGCTCCGGTCACGAGGACGTGCGCGTGCGCGGCCTGGACCGGCTGGTGAAGCTGGGCTCCAGGGCGGAGGGCGCGGAGCCGCTGCTGGGCGACGCGCTGGAGGACGAGTCCGCGAAGGTGCGCGGCGAGGCCTTCCGCACGCTGTGGGCGTGGAACGACCATGAGCCGAAGAAGGCGCTCGACCGGGCGCTGACGGGCCGCTTCCCGGACCTGCGTCACCGCGCGGTGGAGGTGCTCGCGCAGCGCGGGACGGAGGACTGGGCGCAGGAGCGGCTGAAGAAGTCCGTGGAGGACCGCGACGCGGGCGTGGCCACCGCCGCCTACGAGGCGTGGGTGAAGCTCGTGGGCAAGGAGAAGCCGGAGCCGCACCTGGCCGCGCTCGCCTCCACGCACCCGGCGCTGCGTGAGAAGGCCGCGAAGGGCGCCATCCACGCGCCCGCGGAGCCGCTGCGCTCCGCGCTCCTCAAGCGCGTGCAGGACGAGCACCTGGACGTGGCCGTCGCCGCGCTGGAGGCGCTCGACAAGCTCATCCCCAATGAGAACGGGCCGCTGCTCGCGGGCATCGCGGCCACGGCGCTGCCGGTGCGCGTGCGGGCCGCGGAGCTGCTGGCTCCGCGCGGCGCGGAGGACATCATCGAGCCCATGCGCGGGTTCATCACGGACAAGGACCTGGAGCGGATGTACCCGCCCGGCTTCCTCGTCCCCCTGCGCATCCGCGCGGCGCGCGCGCTGGCCACGCTGGGCTCGCGGCGCCTGCTGGGCTTCTACGCCACGGTCCTGCTGCCGCACGAGCTGTCGGAGATGCAGGAGCAGGGCGCGCGCGGGCTCGCCACCGCGAGCCGCCGGGGTGACGAGGGCGCGCTGCTGGACGCCCTGGGCCACTCGCTGGTCGCGGCGCGTTCGTGGGCGGCGGACGGCCTGTCGCGCCTGGGTGATATCCGCGCGCTGCCGGTGCTCACCGGGAACCTGCGCCATGAGCACCTGCCCATCCGGCTGGGCGCCATCCTCGCCTTCGCGGCCCTGGGCCCGGAGGGCGACGGCGGCCTGCTGCACGGCCTGGAGGACCCCGCGCGCGAGGTGCAGGAGATGGTGTTCGCCATCGTGCTCGCCCGCGACCTGCGCGCCAGCCGCGACGGAGGACCGCCGGACCTGCTGACGAGCGCGCTGTCCAGCGGACGGCCGGAGGTGCGCTACGCCGCGGCCCGCGGACTGGAGCTGCGCACGGAGCCGGACGCGTACCGCGCGCACCTGGTGGAGGTGCTGTTGCCGCCGCGCCCGGAGAAGGCCGGCGACATGAAGGACTGGCCCTCGGAAGAGGACCGGGCCAAGCGCGTCGTGGGGCTCGCCGAGGCGCTCTCCAGCGGCCAGCCGGAGCAGCGCTACGCGGCGGCCCAGGTGCTGCTGCTGCGCAACAAGCCGCTGGACTACTTCCGCGAGGCGCAGCGGGTCGCGCGGCCCCGCTCGCTGGACGCCCCCTGGAAGCCGGAGACGGCCGAGGGCGCGGCGCACGTGATTCAGCCGTCCACCCTGGAGAAGCAGGGCACGGCGTCCGCCACGGGCAAGAGCTGGCTGCGCCGCCTCTTCTCCGCGGTGAAGCCGTCCGAGGGCGGCGGCGCCGACGCCGCGTCGAGCCCGCAGTCCGCGACGCAGGCGGAGCGGCAGCACCTGCGCCGGCTGGCGTTCGGCGCCTACGTGGGCCTCTTGCGCCAGGTGTCCGCGGGCGACGAGGAAGGCCACCGCGTCCGCCGCGACGCCGTGGACCGCGTGGTGAAGCTCACGCAGGAGGGCTACGCGGGCACGTCCGCCGCCGTGGCCGCCCTGCTGCGCGCGTTGGAGGATCCGCACCAGCTGGTGCGGCGCGCGGCGCTCGCGGGCTTGAAGGAGCTGTACCCCGCTGGCAGCGATGAGCCGCTGGCGCTCGCGCTGGCCTCGCTCGCGCCCGACGTGGCGCGCGCGGCGCTGGAGGAGCTGGCGGAGAAGGGCGACGCGGCCCGTCCGCGTGTCACCGCGGCGCTCAACTCGCCGCTGCCGGAGGTGCGCAAGTCCGCCTTCGAGCTGTTGGAGAAGCTGAGCCCGCCGGGCAGCCTGGATCCGCTGCTGGCCGCGCTGGGCAGCGAGCACGCCGACCTGCGCGTGGGTGTGATTGAGCGGCTGGCGGGCGCCAACGACTCGCGCGTCACCGAGGCCCTGGGCCGCGCGATGGGCAGCGAGCACGAGGACCTGCGGCTGCGCGCCGCGGAGCTGCTCGCGTGGCGCGGGGATGACCGGGCGGTGGAGGTGCTGGGCACCTTCCTGCGCTCGGAGGTCCCGGCGGTGGTGCGCCGCGCGCAGGAGGCCCTCGCGCGACTGGGGACCCCGGCCGCCGTGGCCGCGCTCGCCGCGCGCCTGTCGGTGGCGACGGAGATTCCAGAGCGCACGAAGCTGGTGGCCGCGCTGGGCCGCACGCGCCGTCCCGAGGCGCTGGACGTGCTCGCGCGCCAGAGCGTGCAGGACGAAGCGCCCTCCGTGCGGCTTGCCTGCGTGACGTCCGCGATGCAGCTCACCTGGCCGCCGGAGCAGGAGAAGCTGGACCCGGAGGACCGCGACCTGAAGAAGCGCGACGCGGCGCTCGCCGTGCGCTTCCTGACGGTGGCCATCCGAAGCAACGACCTGGAGGTCCGCAAGGCCGTCGCCGCGGAGCTGGAGCACGGCAAGAGCGAGGGCCAGGACGCGCTGCTCGTCTCGCTCTTCACCGACCGCGACGTCACCGTGCGCGCGGAGGCGGTGGCGCGCTACTCGAAGCGCGTGGTGGAGCAGGGCGCGGCGGTGGAGCCGCTGGAGGAGATCCTCCGCGCCGGAGCCCGTGAGCTGATGCTGCCCGCGGCGGAGGGCGTGGCGCACCAGCGCCGCGTGAGCGCCCTGCGGCCCCTGTTGCTGTACGCGCGCGCCGGAGAGCCCGACGAGCGTGGCCGGGCCCTGCTCGCGCTGGGGACGCTGGGCGACGCGCGCGCCCTCTCCGAGCTGGAGACGGTGGCCGGCGGTGGCACCCCGGAGGCGCCCGCCGAAGAGGACATGGTGGTGGCCGCCATCGAGGCCCTGGGACGGCTCGCCAGCCGACTGCCCGAGGGCGAGGAGCGCCGCCGCGTCGAGGAGAAGGTGGAGGTCGCCGCGGTCGAGGGCACCACGCCCCGGCACCAGGAGGCCGGCGTGCGCGGCCTGCGCGCCATCGGTGGTGAGCGCGCGCGGGTGAAGCTGGAGGCGCTGCTCGCGGACACCGACACGGACGACGAGGTGCGCATCACCGTGGCGAAGGAGCTGGGCAAGCTCGGCGACCCGGAGGCGGAGAAGGCCCTGGCCGCCGCGCTGGACGAGGATGACGACGACCTGCGCGAGGCCGCGCGCAAGGCCCTGGACGCGCTCTTCCCGAAGGACCGCACGCGGGTGGAGTTCCTCGCGGTGGCCAGCACCCAGGAGGACATCTCCGAGCCCGCCGCCTCCTACCTCGCCCGCGAGGGCGACCCTGCGCAGCTGGTTCCCCGGCTGGCCACGCTGGAGAGCGCGGAGCTGCGGCTGCGGCTGCGGCGGGGCCTCGCCCGGCGTGGTGCACTGCCCCTGCCGGAGGTCATCGCGCTGCTGGGCCACGACAAGCCGGAGGCCCGCGAGGAGGCCGCGCTGCTGGTGGGCACCTGGACGGGCGATGCCCGCGAGCCGGGCGCGGTGGACACCGCCAGCCTGACCCGCGCGCTCGTGGCCGCCGAACGGCGCACCGCCGCCGCCTGGGCCGCCACGTCGCCCCCGAAGCGCGAACCGCTGGCCACGGCCTGGGAGCGCCTCTTGTGGGCGGGCTCACGGCTGGGCGCGAAGGAGCTGGCCGCGACGTCCGCGGAGGTCCTGCGCAAGGGCGAGTCCAGCGCCCCCGCGACCGTGCGCCAGGAAGCGGCGCGGGTGCTGGGACGGCTGAAGGCGGCCAACGAGGCCCCGGCCCTGCGCACCGCGCTGGGAGATCCGGACGCCCCGGTGCGTGCCGCCGCCGCGTCGGTGCTGGCCGCGCTGGTCCCTGGCCAGGCCGCGACCTGGGCGCTGGAGGTGAAGCCCTTCGACCCGGTGGCGCTGGGGCCCACGGGCGCGAGCGTCGCACCGGCCGCGCTGACGGCCAGCGAGCCCCGCCGGCTCGCCGTGCCGGCGCTGCTGGCGAAGAAGGACCTGGGGCCGCTCAAGCCCATTGTGAACGACGCGAAGCCGGAGGTGCGGCAGGATGCCTGGGCCGCGCTGGGCCGCATGGGCGGTGACGAGGCGGCGGCGCTGCTGAAGACGGCGGCCTTCGACAAGTCCCAGTCGGTGGAGCTGCGCAAGGCGGCCTACCGCGCCCACAAACGTGCACGCCGGGCCGCCGAGCGCGCCCGCAAGGAAGGTCAACCGTCGTGAGCACCGCCACCGCACGTCATCCCGTCGCGCTCCAGTACGCTGGTGAGAGCGACGTGGTCGTCACCCCGGACGCCTCGCGCGTGCAGCTGGCCCTGGAGGGCTCGCGCGGCACCGTGGGCGTCAGCGGCCGGGTGAAGGACCCCACCCTCTTCCGCGACGCGCTCGCCGCCGCCTTCGGCGTGCTCTCCAGCGACCTGCGCTACCGGGGCCGCGACCGCACCGCGTACCTCGCGTACCTGATGAAGCAGGGCAAGCGCGCGAGCGCCCAAATCTGGGAGGCGCAGAAGGCCTTCCTCGACAACGCGCTCGACGGCGAGGAGAAGCAGGACGCGGTGTTGGACCCCGTCCTCACGGTGGATCCGGATCAGGTGTCGCTGGAGGTCTTCTCCCGCGACGAGAGCGCCTACGCGCGCCTGGCCTTCGACAACAGCCTCTTCGACAACCGCGAGGCCGCGCACGGCTCCACCTTCCTGGACGTGCCCGCGGACCTGCCCGCCCGGCTGGACCGCCTGCGCGCCTACGCGCCGGTGACGCTGGAGGCCCACGTCGCCCCGGCCATCAAGCCCGTCTCCACGGAGCCCCGCGCGGTGCGCAACGTGGAGGTCCCGCACGCGTGGCTGCGCGGCTTCCTCCAGGTGCAGTCCGCCGCGACGCTGCCGGCCACGACCTGCTCCATCGCCCCCATCGACCTGTACAACCTGCTCTTCGCGCTGCGCACCCGCCGCTCGAAGAAGGCGCCCCGCGCGCTGAGATTCGAGCTGGTCCCCGGCGCCCCGCCCCGGATGGTGCTGGAGCCGTGGGAGCAGGTGCTGGAGTGCCACGGCGGCGCGTACACCGGCAGCGCGCCCGCGGTGGTGCGCACCTTCGGCCGTCAGCGCCTCACCGCGCTCGCGCGCCTCCTGCCCCACGCGAAGAGCGTGCACGTGCAGCTGTTGGGGCCGGGCCTGCCGGTGTTCTGGGTCATCGACCTGGGCGCGGCCACGCTGACGCTGGGGCTCACCGGGTGGACGGAGAGCGGCTGGTCCAGCGCCGCCGCCTTCGACGCGCTGATGCCGCGCGACGTGCCGGAGGGGCTCGCGGAGAAGCTGCGCCTGCGCCTGCGCAAGGACGGCCCCCTGCCCTTCGACGTGCTGGTGAAGGACGCGGGCTCTCCCAAGGATCAGGTGCGCGCCGCGCTCCAGCTGGAGTGCCTGCGGGGCCGCGTCCTCTTCGACGTGGCGCGCGGCGCCTACCGTCCGCGCGAATTGATGCCCACCCCGGTGGACGAGGCCGCGCTGCGCTACGGCAACGAGCGCGAGGCGAGAGCCCACCGCCTGCTGGGCGACGGCGGCCCCGGCGCGGGCGAAGTGAAGCTCACCCAGGTGCACGACCTCGTGGGTGAGGGCACGCGCATCCAGGGCGAGGTGGTGGACCGCGAGGCCGTGCGCAGCTTCTTCCCCAGCTTCACGCTGGACCTGGAGGGCCGCGTGAAGGACGCGGGCTGCGGCTGCCCGCACTTCCGCCGCTCCGGGCTGCGCGAAGGCCCGTGCGAACACATGCTCGCGCTGCGGCTGGTGTACTCGCGCCGCCGCACGGAGGAGGAGGCGCTGCGGCAGACGCCGGAGGGGCGCAAGCTCATCCGCGCGGAGACGCGCTCGTACGTGCGCCGCGACCCGGCGACGGGGCTGGAGCAGGTGTATCGCGTGTCACTGGACGGCAAGGTGGTGGCCCTCGCGTGGGGCCCGCGCCTGGGCGACCCGCGCCACCAGAAGCTCTGGTTCGACTCAGACGCGGAAGCGCGCACGGCGTACTTCAGCCGGTTGGAGAAATTGACCGCGGACGGATACATCGACGCGGCCTCGACCTTGGTGTAAACCCACAATCAACGGCCCGGCCGCCGACGGGGTGGCTGGAAGGATGGGTGCGACGGACGAAACACGAATCGCGAGTGGTCGAGAGAGGTCTGGACCGCATCAGCCTTAGCGCCTCGAGCGCGGGAGCGGCGTTGCGCCGCTCTGGTTGGAATGCTGGACACTCTCCGCAAGGTAGCCTGTTCTTGGCTCTCTCCCTCCGGTGCACTGGTGCCCGGGCGGGAAGCTGAACCAACGACGCAGCCGCCGTTTTCCCACCCGGGCACCAGTGCACCGGAGGGGAGAGCCGGTGAGGCTACCGTGCCCCAGGTGAGCTGGTGGTGCCTTCCTGGCCTCCCTCGACCGCTCGATTCCGTCCGTCGCCCCGCCTGAAGCCGCCGCGCCCGTCGAAGGTGCCTCGATGACCGCCAAGCTGGAGTCGTTCGTCCCCGCCGCCCCGCCGCAGGCCGTGCCCGAAGTCCCCCCGGCCGCCGCCGCGCCCAACACCGCCTCCAAGCGCGAGGCCCGCCGCGCCGCGAATGACGCCCTGCTCGCGCGCTGGAAGGCCATCACCGAAGCCGGTGGCACCAGCGAATGGGTGCACGCGCAGCTCGTGGCGAAGGGCGCGCTCGCGGACGAGGTGGACTTCTCCTCCATGAAGGAGAAGGAGAAGACGGCCTGGAAGGAGAAGAAGAAGGCCGAAGCGGTGGAGCGCCGCGCGCTGGAGCGCCAGGCCCACGAGGCGTGGAAGTCCACGCACATCGACCACCTGGGCGTGGGCATCCACTGGAGCGAGTCGGAGGCCCCGGACCGCTTCGACCTGGAGCACCGCGAGGAGCGCGCGCGCGCCAACGGCCTGCCCGCGCTGGACACGGCGGAGGCGCTGGCCAAGGCGCTGGACGTGAGCGTGTCCAAGCTGCGCGGCTTCGCGTTCCACCGCGACGTGGACACGGGCTCCAACTACGTCTCCTGGCGCATCCCCAAGCGCGACGGCAGCGAGCGGACCATCACGTCGCCCAAGCCGGACTTGAAGCAGGCGCAGCGCTGGGTGCTCTCCAACATCGTGGAGCGGCTGCCCGTGCACGGCGCGGCGCACGGCTTCGTGGCGGGGCGCTCCATCCTCACCAACGCGCTGGCGCACCGGGGCGCGGACATCGTCGTGAAGGTGGACCTGAAGGACTTCTTCCCCACCGTGACGTGGCGGCGGGTGAAGGGCCTGTTGCGCAAGGGCGGCCTGCCGGAGGGCGCCTCCACGCTGCTGGCGCTGATGTCCACCGAGGCGCCGCGCGAGCTGCTCTCCTTCCGGGGCAAGACGCTGCACGTGGCCAAGGGCCCGCGAGCGCTGCCGCAGGGCGCGCCCACGTCGCCGGGCATCACCAACGCGCTGTGCCTGAAGATGGACAAGCGGCTGTCGGCGCTCGCGCGAAAGCTGGGCTTCACGTACACGCGCTACGCGGACGACCTGACGTTCTCCTGGACCAAGGCGAAGGCCCCCAAGGCCCGCCGGGCCCAGGGCGCGCCGGTGGCGGTGCTGCTCGCGCGGGTGACGGACATCGTGGAGGCCGAGGGCTTCACGGTGCACCCGAACAAGACGCGGGTGGCGCGCAAGGGCAGCCGTCAGCGGGTGACGGGGCTCGTGGTGAACGAGGCGAAGGAAGGCACGCCCGCCGCGCGAGTCCCCCGCGACGTGGTGCGCCGGCTGCGCGCGGCCATCCACAACCGGCAGCAGGGCAAGCCGGGCCGCGAGGGCGAGTCGCTGGAGCAGCTCAAGGGCATGGCGGCCTTCCTGTACATGACGGACCCCGTGAAGGGCCGCGCGTACCTGGATCAGCTCGCGAAGCTGGAAGCCGCGCCGCCCGCCGGAGCGTAGCGGCGCGGAAAGCAGAGGCCCGCGCGCACTCGCGGGCCACGGCGCCTGACGGCCTCAGCGCGCGGTCGCGCCCGTCTGGGTCTGGCGCGACGGCTTCTTCACCGGAGCCTTCTTCTTCTTCACCGCCGGCTTCACCACCGGCTTCACCTCCACGGCCGCCTCCTTCGCGACAGGCAGGGGCGGGAGCGCACCTTCCGCGAACGCGCGCAGGCGGCGCGGGTACTCCTCCGGGGCCGTCGCGGTGAAGTTGCCGTGGGACGCGCCGGGGATGCGCCACGTCTGGGCATACGGGCCCACCTGCGTGAACAGCGTGTCCAGCAGCGGCTGCCCGGACTCCTCCGTCCCCGCGATGATGAGCAGCGGCCGGGGCCGGATGCGCTCCACGGCGTCGATGGTCCGCACCTCCTCCAGCTGGATGCCGCGCCGCCAGAAGGGCACGAGCGCCCCCGTCTGCGTCACGACCCCGAAGCGCCGGAAGTCATACGCCGCCGCCAGCCACAGCGTGTTGAAGGGCGACAGCAGCACCACCGCCGCGACCTTCTCATCCTTCGCCGCCACCTCCGCCACCGCCGCCGAACCGATGGAGAACCCCAGCGCCCCCACCCGCGCGGGGTCCACGTCCGGCTGCGTCCGCGCGAACTCCAGCGCCGCGCGCACATCCAGCCGCTCCTTGTCGCCCCACGTGGACGTGTCGCCCCCGCTCTGCCCGTGCGCGCGCAGGTCGAACAGCAGCACGCCGTAGCCCGCGTCCCGCAGCACCCGCGCCTCCGGCAACAGGTCCACGCGCGTCTGCGACAGCCCGTGCGCCAGCACCCACGCCGCCCGGTTGCGCGACGGCACGTACCAGCCACGCAGTTCCACCCCATCCTCCGTGCGCAGCGTCACCTCCCGCGCGGACGCGAAGTCCGCGGGCAGCACCGCCGCCGGCTTCGGGTAGTGGAAGTACTGCTCGGAGCGCCACGCGGCCCGGCCGAAGAGGGCCAGCGCCACCAGCAGGCAGGGCAGCACCACCAACACCCCCAGCAGCCGCCCCCACCGAATCCGCTTCAGCACACCGGCCATGTCCGACCCTCTCCGACAAGGGAGCCCCCAGGGGAAGTCCTGGACCCGGGCTTGTGTTGGCCCCGTCCTGACCCGTACGCCCCCTAGGCTCCAACGGGCTCCTGTTTTACAGTGTATCCGAACTTCAGTAGCGGCGGCAGAAAGACCGTCCAGGTGGGTCCAGCGATGAAGGTATCCAAGACGGTCTACGACGCGGTGGTGGTGGGGTCGGGAGCCTGTGGTGGCTGGGCGGCCAAGCAGCTGACAGAAGCCGGCTTGCAGGTACTGGTGCTGGAAGCGGGGCGCAGCGCGCAGGCGGACAAGGTGATGCACGTGGTGCACCGGCTGCGGCAGAAGCTGGGCTACCGGGTGGAGTCCGACGCGGGGCGCATGGGGCGTCAGTCCGTGCAGGCCACGAGCTTCGCCTGGCCCTTCCACCCCCACGCCTTCGTGGACGACCTGGACAACCCCTACACCACGCCGCCCGACGCGCCGTTCGCGTGGATCCGCGCGCGGCAGGTGGGCGGGCGGACCAGCGTGAAGAGCCACGGCCGCCAGTTCTACCGGCTGTCCGACTTCAACTTCCACGCAGGCAGCCTGGACGGGCTCAGCCCTGACTGGCCGCTGTCGCTCGCGGACCTGGCGCCGTCGTACGAAGTGGTGGAGCGGTGGATGGGCCTGCGCGGCAACTCGGACGGCGTGGACACGCTGCCGGACTCTGTCTTCGCGGGCCCCGCGCCGCTGTCGCCTGGAGAGGTCCGGCTGCGGGAGAAGGTGAAGGCCCGCTGGCCCGACCGCCACGTCGTGGCCCGGCGCACCTCCGACGCGCCGGTGACGTTGCCCGCGGCGCTGAAGACGGGGCGGCTGACGCTGCGCTCGCACGCCATCGCCAGCCACATCCTGCATGACGCGAACACCGGCCGGGTGACGGGGGTGTCCTTCATCGACGCGAACAACGGCACCTCCGAGGAGGTGCGCGCGAAGGTGGTGGTGGTGGCGGCGGGCACCATTGAATCCACGCGGTTGCTGTTGCACTCGCGCAACCGGGCGTTCCCGGAGGGGCTGGCGAACAGCTCCGGGCTGCTGGGCCGCCACCTGATGGACCACCTCTACCTGCGGGGCATCGAGGCGCGGATGAACCTGCCCGCGCACTTGCAGCAGAAGGAGCACGGCTGGGCGTACGTCCCCCAGTTCCGCAACGTCACCGAGCGGCATCCGGACTTCGCCCGCGGCTACGGCATCCAGGTCTTCACCTTCGACGACCAGGTGCACATGGTGCCCTTCGGCGAAATGCTCCCGCGCGCGGAGAACCGCGTCACGTTGAGCGACACGGTGAAGGACCGCTGGGGCATCCCGGCGGCGCACATCGAGTGCCGGCACTCCGACAACGAATTGAAGATGACGGAGGACGCGGTCAGCTCCAGCCTGGAGATGCTGGAGGCGTCCGGCTGCACGGTGGAGAAGGTCAACCGGACGGTGTCCCAGCCGGGCATGGCCATCCACGAGGTGGGCACCGCGCGCATGGGCAAGGACCCCAAGACGTCCGTGCTCAACCCCTACAACCAGAGCTGGGACGTGCCCAACCTCTACGTCACGGACGGCGCCTGCTTCCCCTCCCAGGGACCGCAGAACCCCACCCTGACGATGATGGCCCTCACCGTGCGGGCCTGCGCCCACCTGGTCGGTGAGCTCAAGGCCGGCCGCCTCTAGGCTGTCATGGGTTCGACCCGCATCCGCCACCATGTGAACGCGCCCCGCGCGAGGGTCTATCGCGCGCTGCTGGATGCGCGAGCGATTGAGTCGTGGAGGGTGCCGGAGGGCATGACCAGCCACGTCCATGCGTTTGACGCTCGCGAAGGGGGCGCATTCCGGATCTCGCTCACGTACGACGCGCCGACCGCGACGGGCAAGACGACCGCGCACACCGACACGTACCACGGCCACTTCGCGAAGCTCGTGGCGGATGAGCAGGTGGTCGAGGTGATGGAGTTCGAAACGGAGGACCCCGCTCTGCGAGGCGAGATGACCATCACGGTCACGCTCGTGGAGGTGGACGGCGGCACCGACGTCATCGCCGTGCACGACGGGGTCCCGAGCGGCGTACCGCTCGCCGACAACGAGGAAGGCTGGCGGATGTCGCTCGCGAAGCTGGCGGCGTTCGTCGAGGCGGGCTAGCGCCACCAGCCGCCTTCAGCCCCGGGAGCGCTCACGCCGTCGGACGGATCCATGCGTCCGGCACCGCCGAAGCGGCCTGAGCGCTCAGCTCCTGAAGCGCAGCCACCCGCCCAGCACCGCGGCCAGCGCCAGCGCCACGGGGCCCAGCCAGTCGCCCCACGCGCCCGCGAGCGGGTTCAGCCGCTCCGACGTCGGCACGCGCATCACCACGCCCGCGCGCTGGTTGTCCTCCATTTCGGAGGTCCACGTGCCCGCCGGGTCGATGAACGCGGAGATGCCGGAGTTCGTCACGCGGACCTGCGCGGTGCGCGTCTCGATGCTGCGGAAGGCCGCGTGCATCAGGTGCAGCCGGGGCGCGGGCGTGCCGGAGAACCACGAGTCATTGGACAGCGTCAGGAGCAGCTCCGCGCCCTGGCGCACCTCCTCCGCGACGTAGCTGGGAAAGAGCGCCTCGTAGCAGATGAGCGGCGCCACCTTGAGCATGCGCCCCCCATTCAGCCGGAAGTCCACCAGACGGGGCCCGGGCCCGCGCTTCCAGCGGCCCGTCCACGGCAGCCATGCGCGCAGCGTGGGCGTGTCCACCGCGTCCGGCACCCACTCCGTCAGCGGGAACAGCATCGTCTTGCGGTAGGCGGCCTGTGCCAGCTCGCCCGTCGCGGAGGGGCCCAGGAACATGGCGGCGTTGAACTCGCGCTCGCCATCCAGGTCATACGTGCCGAACACCAGCGGCACGCCGCGCTCCGCGACCCACGCGCGGATCTCCTCGTCCAGCGCGCCGCCGTCCTCGCTCTTCGGCGTGCCGAACGTCGTCGGGTACACCGTCTCCGGCCACACCAGCAGGTCCAGCGGCGCCGAGCGCAGGAGCGCGTCCGACATCGTGTAGTGCGTGTCCAGGATGTCGCGCACCACCGCGTAGGTGCCCTGCTCCGCCGCCCGCTTCTCGATGTTCGTGATGTTCGCCTGCACCGCGCCCACCACCAGCCCCGGAGCGGAGCGCACCGCCGCGCGCACCTGTCCCAGCCGGAGGTGTCCGTAGCCGAAGCCCACCAGTCCCAGCACGGCCGCCAGCGCCACGGGCACGAGCCGCACGCCCCGCCGGGCCGCGAGCCCCTGCCCCACCGCGACGACGCACTCGTTGACGAGCAGCAGGCCCAGCGTGAGGCCCGGGGCGCCCGCCACGTCCGCGCCCTGGCGCAGGGCCTCCGATGCGTAGAGGCCGTGGCCCAGCGTCTCCGCGAACAGCTTGGGCGTGAACCACTCGGTGCCCACGTACACGAGCGCGGTGAGCACGGGAGGCACCCACGCGAGGCGCGGGCTGTCCCCCACCTTGCGCCGCGCGTACCCGCGCACCCACGAGGCGGTGAGGAATTGGAGCTCCAGCACGGGCGCGATGAGCAGGAACACGCCCCAGCACAGCCACAGCGGGGCGCGCGAATAGGCGGCGATGGCGCCCGGGAACCAGCCAAAGACAAACGCGGTGAACGTCACCGACAGCAGCGCGCCCAGGGCCAGCGCGGCGCGCGTGGAGCGGGTCCGGTCCACCGCCGCGAGCCACGGGGCGAGGGCCACCGCGCCCAGCCAGGCGAAGCCCGGTCGCAGCTCCGCGAACCGCGCGAACAACACGGTGGTCGCCGCGACGCCGAGCAGCGCCCAGGCCCACCCTCGCCACCCGCTCAAGGCGCGTCCCCGTCCTCTTCTTCGACGGGCAGTTCGAGCATCTGCCGGGGCATGCCGGGGGGTGCGAGTTCCTCGGGCACCACGCGGTTCTCCGGGATGGGGATGGGCTGCCCGCTCGCGTCCTTGGGGGTGTAGTCCGGATGGAACATCAGGATGGCGGCCACGGGCTGGCCGTTGTCCGTGGCCTGGTAGTGGCGCATGTAGCCGGGGGGCAGCTCGAAGCCCTCGGGCACGACGAGCCCGCGCTTCAGGGGCTTGGTGCCGCGCTGGTACAGCGCCGTGCCGCTCTTGCCCTCGGGTGGGGGCGGATCATCGACGGGCATGGGGG
>NZ_RAWG01000157.1 GCF_003611735.1 Corallococcus sicarius
GGGTGGGCCATGGGGGAGGCTTAGTTCCTTTCGGCCGGGTTGCCGTCGGAACCGGAACCGTCGCCGTTGCGCATGAACAGGTGGGCGCCCTTCTCCAGCAGCAGGCCGCCCAGCTCGCTGCGCTTCTCCCACAGCTTCTTGGGCGCGCCGCCCAGCCGCCGCAGGTCCTCCGGCTGCAGGTTCGCCGCGCGCCAGGTGAGCTGCTCCACCGCGTCGAAGAACTTGCCCGCCATCTCACGCGACGACATGCGCGACAGCTGCTCCAGCGAGAAGCCCTTGTCCGCGAGCAGCCCCGCGGAGCCCGCGGCCCACGTCTCGCTCGCCTTGTTGCCGCGCACGCCGCTGCCCGGCCGGGCGATCTGCACCGGCTCGTACACCGTGGGGCGCGTCTCCGGGATGACGTTCAGCTTGCGGCCGATCTTCTCGAAGGTGTCCAGCACCTGATCCAGCTGCGCGTCGGTGTGCGTGGCCATGTAGCTGGTGCGGATGAGCGCGTGGCCCGCCTCCACGGCCGGGGGAATCACGGGGTTGGCGAACACGCCCGCCTCGTGCAGCGCGCGCCAGAAGCGGAAGCACTTCACCTGGTCGCCGATGTGCACCGGCACCACCGGCGTCACCGACACGCCCGTGTCGAAGCCCATCGCGCGGAAGCCGTTGTGCATCTTCTCCGCGATGTCCAAGAGGCGCGCGCGGCGCTCCGGCTCCGCCTCGATGATCTCCGTCGCCTTGAGCGCCGCCGCGATGGACGCGGGCGTCATGGACGCGGAGAAGATGACCGAGCGGGCCTTGTGGCGGATGTAGTTGATGACGTCGAACGGACCCGCGAGCACGCCGCCCAGCGACGCGAAGCTCTTGGAGAACGTCCCCATCACCAGGTCCACGTCCTTCTCCAGGCCGAAGTACTCGGAGGTGCCGCGGCCGCGCTCGCCCAGCACGCCCATGGCGTGCGCGTCATCCGTCATCACGCGGGCGTTGTAGTGCTTCGCCAGCTCCACGATGCGGGGCAGGTTGCAGACGTCGCCCTCCATGGAGAACACGCCGTCCGTGACGACGATCTTCCCCGCGCCCGGATCCGCCGCGGCCAAGAGCTGCTCCAGGTGATCCATGTCGTTGTGGCGGAACTTGCGCTCCGTCGCGAACGACAGGCGCACGCCGTCCACCAGCGAGGCGTGGTTCTGCCGGTCGCTGAAGACGATGTCGTGACGGCCCAGGATGGCCGCGAGCGCCAGGTTCGTCTGGAACCCGGTGGAGATGACGATGGCCGCCTCGCGGTTGAGGAACTTCGCCAGCCGCGCCTCCAGCTCCTCGTGCAGCGCGAGCGTGCCGTTGAGCAGGCGCGAACCCGAGCACGTGGTGCCGAACTTCTCCGTCGCCTTGATGGCCGCTTCCTTCACGCGCGGATCCGCGGCCAGGCCCAGGTAGTTGTTCGAGCCCACCATGATGACCCGGCGACCTTCGATCTCCACCTCCGTGGAGCCGTGCGACGCTTCGATCGCCCGGAAGTACGGATACAGGCCGGTGGCCTTGGCGATGCGGTAGTCCTTCCAGGTACGGCACTTGTCGAACACGTCGCTCATGGTGGTCTTTCTTACGCGTCGGGGGGTGATCCGAGCCGCTCTCCACATGCAGGGCTCGTTCCGTCTTGGGACCGCCCGGCGCGCGCGCTCACCCAGGGGACGACGCGTGGGGGTGAATAAAGAGGGAAATCCACACTGTCAAGGCGGCGACGGTTGTCGGGCACGCCGTGTGGGGCATCCGTGTCAGGGCGCGGCTTGACAGTCACGGCCCAACGGTGGCACGCCGCGCCTCCGGAATCCTGTTCACCGGTGGATGCTACAACACCGCATGCACACACGGGTTCACACGGGGAATGGGTTCCCGAGGGCCAGGTGTTTCGGGGCCTGGACTGTGGCCGGGTTATTGCTTTGCCGGCCTGCATCAGAGGAGTGACGGTGTCCCAGGCGCGACGACAGCGGTGGTTCGAGGGCTTCATCCGGACGGCGATGTCACGCCCCTGGCAGGTCCTGCTCGTCGTGGGGCTCATCACCGTCGCCGCGGGCCTCTTCGCCTCCCGGTTGGAGTTCCGGGGCTCCTTCGTGGAGCTGCTACCGCAGGGTGCCCCGGAGGTCCGGGATCTGACACGCGTGTCAGAGAAGGCGGGGGGGGACGGGTACCTCGTCGTCATGGCAAAGGGTGGAACGCCGGCGGCGCTGAAAACCTACGCCACCGAATATCAGCGCCGCCTGGAGGCCCTCCCGGAGGTCCGCTACGTCGAGCACCACTATGACGTGGCCTTCTTCCGCCGCCACGGGCTGCTGCTGCTGCCCACGGAGCAGGTCGCCGCGCTGCGCAAGGACCTGGAGGCCCGGGTCCAGTACGAGAAGGAGCGCGCGAGCCCCCTGTTCGTGGACCTGGGCGCGGAGGCGCCGCCGCCGGACTTCGACGAGATCGCCCGGAAGCACACGCCCGCCACGGCGCTGCAGGAGACGCTGGCCAACAGCGAGGGCACCGAGGTCTACCTGATGATCAAGCCGTCGGGGACGGCGGGGGACCTGGACTTCGCGCGGCGCTTCGTGGCGACGGCGCTGGACACCGGCCGCAAGCTTGCAAAGGAGCGCTACCCGGGCGTGACGCTGGAGGCGACGGGCAACTTCCAGAGCCGCATCGAAGAGGACGCGGTGATGCGCAAGGACCTGGCCAACGCGGGAGGCCTGTCCGCGCTCGTCGCCGTGGGGCTCATCCTGCTGGCCACGCGGCGGGTGGCGGCGCTGGCGGTGGTGGGCGTGCCGGTGGCGGTGGGGTTGGTGCTGACGTTCGCGTTCGCGCAGGGCGCCATCGGGCACCTCAACATCGTGACGGGCTTCCTCGTCGCCATCCTCATCGGCCTGGGCATCGAGTACGGCGTGCACCTGGCGATGCGCTACTGGGAGGAGCGGGAGCGGCACGGGGTGCGCGAGGCGCTGGAGGCCACGGTGCGCGGCACCTTCAGCGGGGCGCTCACGTCCGCGGTCACCAACGCGGCGGCGTTCTTCGTGCTGATGTTCGCGCAGTTCCATGCCTTCCAGCAGTTCGGCCTGCTCGCGGGCCTGGGCGTGCTGATGGCGGTGCTGTCCGCGTACGCGCTGGGCCCGTCGCTGCTGGCCATCGCGGAGCGCATCCGGCCCTTCCGGCGGGACTCCCCGGCGCAGACGGCCCCGGCTCTTGGGACTCCGGCGGTCCCCACGACTCCGGTGGCCCCGCAGAAGGAGTGGCGCCGCTGGCCCACCGGCCTCATCACGGCGGTGGCCCTGCTGGTGGTGGGCTTCGCGGCGTACTCGGTGCGCATCGCGCCCCAGCTGGGCTTCGAGACGAACCTGCGCAACCTGAAGGGTGACTCGCCGTCGTCGCGGCTGGATGACCACATCACGGCGCAGATCGGCGCGCCGCTCAACCCGGCCATCCTCGCGGTGGATTCGCTCGAGCAGGTGCGTGAGGTGGAGGCTGTCATCGCGCGGGTGAAGGCGAAGAACGGCGCGGACTCCGTGTTCCTGCGCACCGCGTCCTTGAGCGACCTGGTGCCCTCCGACGTGGCGGGCCACGCGGCGGAGCTGGGCCGCATCCGCACGCTGCTGGACGGACTGCCGAAGTCGGCGCAGGCGGACGCTCGCGTGCAGGAGCTGCGGGCCCTGGTGGACGCGAAGCCCTACGGGCTGGAGCAGGTGCCGGTGGAGGCGCGCCGCCGCTTCGAGGCGCTGGACGGCAAGGGGATGTTCCTCCTGCTGTTCCCGTCGGTGTCCAACTACGACACGCAGGACCTGAACCGCTGGGCGGCGCAGCTGGATCAGGTGGTGGCCGGGGCGAAGGAGAAGGGCATCGACCTGGCGGTGCTGGACAGCAACCGCATCGCGGCGCGCATCTTCGCCCTGGTCCGCGCGGACGGTCCGTTCATCCTCTGGTCCGCGGCGGCGGTGGTGTTCCTCGTCATCCTGGCCAGCCTGCGCAGCTTCAAGCGCGCGTTGCTGGTGGCGGGCCCGCTGTTCCTGGGGATGACGTGCCTGGCGGGAGGCATGTACCTCTTCGACGTGCAGCTCAACTTCATCAACGCGGTGGTGCTGCCCAACCTGCTCGCCATCGCGGTGGACAACTCGGTGCACCTGTTCCACCGGTACGAGGAGGAGGGCCCCGGGTCGCTGGGACGCGTGGTGCGCAACACGGGCTTCGCCGCGGTGGTGGCCACCCTGTCCAATGCGGCGGGGTATGGCGCGCTGCTGGTGGCCAACCACCAGGGCCTGCGGAGCATCGGGCAGATTGCGCTGCTCGGGGTCGTGTGCACCTTCCTGGGGACGACGGTGTTCTTCCCGGCCATGCTGGCGCTGTTGGAGCGGTGGAAGGAGCGGCGGTCCGCGGTGGCGCCTGAAGCGGGCGCGGTGGTGCGGAGCCTCAATCTCGGGGGGGCCGGCGAGCTGCCGGTCGAGTCGCCGGGGGAGCGCAAATCGGCGTGAACATCTGGTCATTCAGCCAGGGCCGCGTGCGGCCCGTTGTCCTCGCCGAGCAAGCGCTCGTGCGCTTCCGTCATGTGGACGTGGTCCTCATGGCGGCCTGCTCGGTGGCGGCGCTGGTGTGCGTGGGCCCGGCCCGCTGGGCGCACAACTCCACCCGCAGCGCGGTCCTCTTCGGCCTGATGGCCCTGGGCGTGCCGCTCCTGCGCATCCTGGAGGCGCGCTTCCCGCGCCAGCAGCTCATCGCCATCGCGGCGGACTTCTGGCTCCTGCCCGTGTCCGCCCTGTCGCACGGGTGGCTGGGTCCCATCGTGGACTGGATGAACCCGCTGGTGAAGGACGCCCAGCTCATCGCGGTGGATGAGCAGCTCTTCGGCTTCCAGGCGGCGGTGTCGCTGTCGCACGTCGTGCCGCCGTGGGCCAACGACGTGCTGATGCTCTGCTACTACGGCCACTTCATCTGGCCGCTGCTCCTGGGCGTCTTCCTGTACGCGCGCGGCCGGGGCGCCACGCCGGGCTTCGACGAGTACCTGCTGGGCCTGGGCCTGCTCTTGAGCTTCAACTACGCGGCGTACTCGCTGGTGCCCGCGGTGGGGCCGCGCTACTTCCTCATCGGCGCCTTCGACGCGCCCCTGCGCGGGTGGCTGCTCACGCCGCTGCTGGAGTCGATGATGCGCACGCCCGTGTACACCCGGGACTGCTTCCCCTCCGGGCACACCGGGGTGGCGCTGGTGGTGCTCATCTACGCGTTCCGGTTCGCGCGGCGCTTCTTCTGGGTGATGCTGTTCCCCGGCCTGGGCCTCATCTTCGCGACGCTGGCGGGGCGCTTCCACTACACCATCGACCTGGTGTTCGCGGTGCCGCTGGTGCTGGTGGTGACGGGGCTGGCCCTGGCGCTGTCCCGGGCCGCCCGGCAGCGCGCGGTGGAACAGGGCGCGCGTTCCGTGCCCGTGGACGCTATCGTCCGGCCCTGAACCGCCAGCCGGTCGCCCCTCGGCCGGGGTGAACCTGGGCTGGCGCCTTTCCAGAGGCCCGTCCCCATGTCCTCCCGGCCCGTGCTTTCGCAGCGCGTCTCCCGCTTCGGCACCACCGTCTTCTCCGAGTTCAGCGCCCTGGCGCTGAAGCACCAGGCCGTGAACCTGGGGCAGGGGTTCCCCGACTTCGACGGGCCGGACGCCATCAAGGAAGCGGCCTGGAAGGCCATCCAGGGCGGCGTCAACCAGTACGCCCCCGGCGTGGGCGCCAGGGACCTGCGCGTCGCCATCGCGGAGCACTCGCAGCGCTTCTATGGCCACGCCGTGGATCCGGACACGATGGTGTCCGTCACCAGCGGCGCCACGGAGGCCATCCTCGACGTCATCCTGGGGCTCGTGGATCCGGGCGACGAGGTGGTGGCCTTCGAGCCGTACTACGACTCCTACGACGCCAACATCGCCTTCGCGGGCGCGACGCCGCGCTACGTGCCGCTGCGCCCACCGGACGCGGAGCACGCGGCGTGGTGGTTCGACCGGGACGAGGTGAAGGCGGCCATCGGTCCGCGCACGCGGCTGCTCATCCTCAACTCGCCCCACAACCCCACGGGCAAGGTCTTCACCCGCGAGGAGCTGGAGTTCCTGGGCAACCTCTGCGCCGAGTTCGACGTGAAGGTGCTGTCGGATGAAGTCTACGAGCACATCGTCTTCGGCCCCGCGCGCCACATCCGCGCGGCGACGGTGCCGGTGCTCGCGGACCGCACGGTGACGGTGAGCAGCGCAGGCAAGTCGTTCAGCCTCACCGGGTGGAAGATCGGCTGGATCATCGCGCCGCCCCCGCTGCGGGACGCCGTGCAGCGCGCGCACCAGTTCGTCACCTTCGCCACCGCGTCGCCGTTCCAGGCCGCCATGGCCGTGGCGATGCGACTGCCGGACAGCTACTTCCAGGAGCTGACGGCGCTCTACACGCAGAAGCGCGAGCGGCTCCTCACGGGCCTGCGCGCGGCGGGCCTCAAGGTGTACTCGCCCGAGGGCAGCTACTTCATCCTCGCGGACATCACGGGCTACGGCTTCGCGGATGACGTGGCCTTCTGCCGGCACCTCGTGACGGAGGTGGGCGTGGCCGCCATCCCGCCCAGCGTCTTCTACGGCCCCGAGCACCGGCACCTGGGACAGGGCTTCGCGCGCTTCGCCTTCTGCAAGACGGAAGGCGTGCTGGACGAAGCCGCGCGCCGGCTGGGTGCGAAGCTGCCCGCGCTCAAGCGCTGAACGCCTTGAGGTCAGGGAGCCCGGGCCGTGGACGACTTCTTCGGGGAGCTGTACCTGCGCAGCACGCTGCCGTTCCTCTCCGAGGCGGTGACGGCCCGGGAAGTGGACTACCTGTCCCGGGCGTTCGCGGACTTGGGCGGCCCGGTGGTGGACCTGGGCTGTGGCCACGGCCGGCACGCATCCCGGCTCAACGGGGAGGGCGCGCTCGCCGGGCGGGTGGTGGGCCTGGAGCGGGACGCGCTGTCCCTGCGCCTGCGCCGCCCCGGCTTCCCGGTGGTGCGGGGTGACCTGCGGGCGCTGCCCTTCCAGGCCGGAGCGCTGGGGGGCGCGTACGCCTGGTATTCGACACTCTTCGCCTTCTCCGACGCGGAGCACGTCCAGATACTGCGCGAGGTGGCGCGGGTGCTGCGGCCCGGCGGAAGGCTCGTGTTCCAGACGGTGCCGTACGAGCGGCTGGCACAATCACCGGGCGCCGCCTTCCGCGAGCGGTTACCGGATGGGAGTCTCCTGGAGGAGGAGAGCCGCTTCGACGCGACGCGTGGAAGGGACGTGGGGCAGCGTCAATTGACGCTGCCCGACGGGCGCTTCCTGCGAGCGGCGTACGCCATCCGTTACTATCCTCTTGCGGAACTGGAACGGCTGTTGGAAAGCACGGGCTTTTCGATGACCTGGGTGCACGGAGGCCTGGAGGGCGGGCCGATGACATCCGAGTCGACCGACCTCATCGTGGGAGCAGGGCTGAAGGCGGGGCTGAACGCTCCCGCGTGACGGCCCGGGACACGTCCAAGTGGATCCGAAAGAACCAGCGCGAACGCGGGTCGGCCTGCTGGGGCATCTGCCCCGCAAGGTCGACGTGTACGAGGTCGGTCCCCGCGACGGCCTCCAGAACGAGCTCCGGACGCTGCCCACCCGGGACAAGGCGCGGCTCATCAACGCGCTCGTCGCGGCCGGGGAGAAGCGCATCGAGGTGACGTCGTTCGTGTCACCCAAGTGGATCCCCCAGCTCGCGGACGCGGAGGAGCTGCTCAAGCAGGTGGGCCGCCGTCCGGGGGTCGTCTTCTCCGCGCTGGTGCCCAACCTCAAGGGCCTGGAGCGCGCGCAGGCGGCGGGCCTGGAGGAGGCCGCGGTGTTCATCTCCGCGTCGGAGGCCCACTCCAAGAAGAACATCAACAAGACCATCGCGGAGGCCCTGGCCGGCGCGAAGGAGGTCACCGGTGCCGCCCGCAAGGCTGGCATGCGCGTGCGCGGCTACCTGTCCACCGTGTGGGGCTGCCCCTACGAGGGCCACGTCCCGGTGGAGCGCGTGGTGGACATCTGCCGCCAGCTCGTGGACGCGGGCATCTACCAGCTCAGCCTGGGCGACACGATTGGCGTCGGCACGCCCCGGCAGACGGAGGAGATCCTCTCCGCGCTCCTGCAGCACATGCCGGTGGACACCCTGGCGCTGCACCTGCACGACACGCGAGGCACCGCGCTGGCCAACGCGCTCGTGGGCCTGTCCGCGGGCGTCACCACGTTCGACGCGAGCATCGGCGGGCTGGGCGGCTGCCCCTATGCACCCGGGGCCGCGGGCAACCTGGCCTCCGAGGACGCCGTGTTCATGCTGCACGGCATGGGCGTGGACACGGGCATCAACCTGGACCGGCTGGTGGAGGCCGGGGAGATCGCCCAGGAGCTCATCGGGCGAAAGCTCGCGGGCAAGTACCTCCAGGCGGCGCTGGGCGAGCGGGACAAGAAGGCCTCCCGCCGCGCGCAGACCTGAGGCGCGCGGGGAGGCCCCTGCCGCCTCTTCGTTAGTGGTCGCCCAGCATCGCCGGCAGCTGGGCTTCGAGGCCCAGGTGCTGGGCGGCGATCTGCAGCATCTTGCGCTCCTTGCGGTCGATGCGGCCGTCCACCAGCGCCATCTCCACGATGTGGCGCAGGAACACCTCCGCCTCGGGGCTGCCGCGCGGCACCAGCCGCTCGAAGAGCTGGGGGCCGGCGTTGAGCGCCATCTCCACGTTGGGCCAGGACACGCTCCAGCGCTCCGCGCACAGCTTGAGCAGGCGGCGCTCCGCGTTGGACACCTCGCCGTCCGAGGCGGCGATGGACGCCATCATGTAGAGCAGCCGCTCGCGCTCCTTCACGTCCGTCATTACGTGGTCGCCCTCGGCCGGGGCCACCACCGCGCCCCGCTCCTCCTGGCGCGCCTGCCGGTGCCGGGCCGCGGCGGCGGAGTGCCGCTGCGCGTGCTGGACGTTCCAGGACTCGAAGGGGAGGGCGGACGCGAGCACCCAGTCGCGCTCGCCGTTGCCCAGCACCGTGCCGCAGAACTCGCAGGTGTTGGCGGCGCTGTTCGTGAGGGGCGCGTTGCACTGCGGGCAGCGGTCCGTGGCCATGCCGGTGTCGGTGTTCGTCTGGGCGCCATGGCGGCGCACCAGCGTGAAGACCCAGCGCTGGGGCACGGTGGGGAGGCTGGGGGGCTGCTGGTTCGCGGGCCCGATGCCCATGCGGGCGCTCCAGCGGATCTCCACCTGGGCTTCGTCGAACGACTCCGGGTGCACCTCCAGCGCGCGCACGTCCACCGCGCCCACCGCGCACTCCAGGAAGACGCGGCGCCGGTCGCGCTTGGACAGCTCCGTCAGCTCCCCCTCCAGCCGGGTGATGACGTCCGCGTTGGCGACCTTGGACAGGCGCTTCGTCTCGTTGCGGCTCTGCGCGTCGATCCACTTCCAGAACACCAGCGACGCGCGGTCCTCCAGCATCTCCAGGTTCAGCGCCGGATCATCCGCGCGGGCCTGCATCAGGCCGTCCACCTGCTTGTGGTGGCGCACGTGCTCCACGCCCTGGGTGATCTCCGAGAGCGTCCAGTCGTAGTTGCCGGAGTTCACCACCGCGTTGCAGAACTCGCAGGTGTTGGACGCGCCGCCCTTGTAGGGCGCGCCGCAGTTGGGGCACTTGCCCTGGAACAGGTCCTCGCCGATGCGCGTCTGCGCGCCGGGCTTGCGCACGAAGGTCCACACCTCCGTGAAGGTCTCCGCGGCCACCTTCTTCGCTGCGGCCATGGCCTGCGCGTCCGTCTGGTCCGCGGGCACGTCCGTGTCGCGGATGCTGGCGCGCACGCGCACGTGGATGCTGTCGTACCAGGCCGTCTGGTGCAGGCCGATGAGCTGCACGTCCTGCACGGTCATGTCCGCCAGCGCGTCGCGCACGCCCTGCGCCTTCATGAGCTGCAACTGCACGTTGAAGCGCTGCCACGTCGCGTCCGACAGGAAGGGGCGCACCGGCGTCATGTCGCGGCGGAACCACGACTTCTGCAGCTCGAGGAAGAGCCAGCGCACCTTGTCCAGCGTGGGCTGCAGTTCGAACGAGGGGTCCTTGAGCTTGAGCGCGTTGACCCAGCCCTGCACGTCGCGGCCGGACACCTCCGTGCGCACCTCTGCCTCGCGCTGATCGAACGCGCGTTGGGTGGTGGCGGTGGGGTGCAGGTTGCGCTTGTAGAACCAGTACGCCACGCCGCCCAGGATGAGCAGGGGCAGGGTGACCTTGGGGTACAGGAAGATCATCCGCACCAGGTCGAAGAGCAGCCACAGGGGCAGGCCGTCGCCCCCACCACCCCCGCCGCCGCGATCACGGCCGGACGTGTAGTGCTCGCCGCCACCCCCGCGCGCCAGGGCCACCAGCGGCAGGGCCAGCACGAGCAGGGTGGAGAGGGTGAGCAGACCCGGCAGCCATCGCCACGGGCGTTTCGTCGGAGGGCACGAAGGCATGGGTGAAATCCTAACCGTTTACGGCTTGCCAGACTGGAGAACCGGTCGCAGGCTGCGCGCCATTCACGCGGGGCGCCTGGTGCGACCCGCCATGGGGAGCGAAGATGCCGGAGTTCAAGGTCGACGCCCGGGGCGCCATCGAGATCTGGACCATCGACGGGGAGAGCCGTCGCAACGCCATCAGCCGCGCGATGCTCCAGGAGCTGGGCCAGCTGGTGGCCCGCGTCTCCTCCAGCCGCGATGTACGCGCGGTCATCCTCACCGGCGCGGGCGACAAGGCCTTCTGCGCGGGCGCGGATCTCAAGGAGCGCACCGGCATGGCGGAGGACGAGGTGCGCGCCTTCCTCAACGGACTGCGCCTCGCCTTCCGCGCCATCGAGAAGAGCGACTGCGTCTTCATCGCCGCCATCAACGGCGCGGCCTTCGGCGGGGGCACGGAGCTGGCCCTGGCGTGTGACCTGCGCGTCGCCGCGCCCGCCACGGAGCTGGGCCTCACCGAGGTGAAGCTGGGCATCATCCCCGGCGGCGGCGGCACGCAGCGGCTGGCCCGGCTCATCGGCCCGGGGCGCGCCAAGGACCTCATCCTCACCGCCCGGCGCGTCAACGCGGCGGAGGCCTTCAGCATCGGGCTCGTCAACCGGCTGGCCCCGGAAGGACACCTGCTGGAGGTCGCCTTCCAGCTCGCGGAGGCCGTCGTCGTGAACGCGCCCGTGGCGGTGGCCACGGCGAAGCACGCCATCGACGAGGGCACGGGCCTGGAGCTGGACGAAGCGCTCGCGCTGGAGCTGGCGAAGTACGAAGAGGTGCTCAAGACGGAGGACCGGTTGGAAGGACTCCGCGCCTTCGCGGAGAAGCGTCCCCCTGTCTATAAAGGCCGCTGAGCCCCACGAAAGCGACAGGGGCGGCAAGCCCGCGATTGCTCGCGGACCTTCCGCCCCTGACGTCACTGCGTGTCGGGTGTGACTAGGCGCTCGCGGTCTTCTCGCCGCCGATGTTCACGCCCTGCTTGTTGATGTAGCCCATCGCCTTGTCCTTGACGGTGGTGCGCAGCTCGGTGCCCGGACGCGGCGCCAGCAGGAGCGCGACGACGCTGCCCGCGGCGGCGCCCAGCAGGAACGCGCCAATGCCACCCAGGCCCGTGCTCGCCGGCTTGTACGTCGTCAATCCCACATACCGCAGCGCGTCGTCCGCGTCGAAGTTGTCCCAGGACTTCCGGGCCTTCTTCGACGCCAGGTCGGCGTACTCGGGGATCTGGTCGAGGAGCTGGTGGGCCAGGAACTGACGGTACAGCTTGCTCTTGGCCAAAGCCTTCGCCTGCCACGTCGCCTTCTTCGCTCTGAACATGGGTCCCTCCTGGGCCGGATGATTCACGGGAAGGGGTGGCCCGCCTGGGTGCACCCCCCTCGTGCAACATCAAGGTAGGCAGGGAAGCCCCCGGCGCCATCCCCCGGAATGCTGCGCGCCGAGCCCTTGCGTCGTCCTTTGGACGGCACGTCTGGTAGCTCACACGGCAAGAAGGCAGCCAGGCCAGGGGGTTTTTGGTATGTCGCCCGGGCCATGTCCTACGACCAGAAGCTGCTCGAGACGATCGCCCAGGTGGAGAAGGGTGGCGCCCAGAAGTACCACGCGAAGAACACCGAGGCCGGGAAGCTCTTCGCCCGTGAGCGCATCCGCCTGCTCGTGGACGCGGACTCGTTCGTGGAGGACGGCAAGCTCGCCAACAACCTGGACGCGGACCTGCCCTCCGACGGCGTCATCACGGGCCTCGCGCGCATCGCGGGCCGCACCGTGGCCATCATGGCCAACGACTCCACGGTGAAGGCGGGCAGCTGGGGCGCCCGCACGGTGGAGAAGATCCTCCGCATCCAGGAGACGGCGAAGGCGTCGCGCTGTCCGCTGATGTACCTGGTGGACTCCGCGGGCGCGCGCATCACCGACCAGGTGGAGATGTTCCCCGGCCGCCGTGGAGCCGGCCGCATCTTCTACAACGAGGTGCACCTGTCCGGCGTGGTGCCGCAGATCTGCCTCCTGTTCGGACCGTCCGCCGCCGGCGGCGCATACATCCCCGCGTTCTGCGACCTGGTCATCATGGTGGACGGCAACGCGTCCATGTACCTGGGCAGCCCGCGCATGGCGGAGATGGTGATTGGGGAGAAGGTCACGCTGGAGGAGATGGGCGGCGCGAAGATGCACTGCTCGGTGTCCGGCGTGGGCGACGTGCTGGTGAAGACGGAGCAGGAGGCCATCGCCGCGGCGAAGCAGTACCTGGCGTACTTCCCGGAGAACTTCACGAAGCCGCCGCCGCGCGTGGAGGTGAAGGCCCCCAAGCACAGCGGCAAGCGCGTGGATGAGATCATCCCGCCGGATCAGAACAAGCCCTTCGACATGCATGCGCTCATCACGGAGCTCATCGACGAGGGGAGCTGGTTCGAGGTGAAGAAGCTCTTCGCCCAGGAGATCATCACCGGCCTGGCGCGCATTGGCGGTCAGCCGGTGGGCATCGTGGCCAACCAGCCCAAGTACAAGGGCGGCGTGCTCTTCGTGGACAGCGCGGACAAGGCGGCCCGGTTCATCTGGCTGTGTGACGCGTTCAACATCCCGTTGCTCTATCTGGCGGACGTGCCGGGCTTCATGATCGGCACCAAGGTGGAGCGGGCGGGCATCATCCGCGCGGGCGCGAAGATGATCTCCGCGGTGTCCGAGGCCAGCGTGCCGCGCATCTGCGTGGTGGTGCGCAAGGCGTACGGCGCGGGGCTCTACGCCATGAGCGGCCCGGGCTTCGCCCCGGAGGCCACGCTGGCGCTGCCCCAGGCGATGATCGCCGTGATGGGCCCGGAGGCGGCGGTGAACGCCGTCTACTTCAACAAGATCCAGGAGCTTCCGGAGGCCGAGCGGCCAGCCTTCGTCCAGAAGCTGCGCGACGAGTACAAGCAGGACGTGGACATCTACAAGCTGGCCAGCGAGCTCATCATCGACGCCGTCATCCCCGGCGATTCGCTGCGCGGCGAGCTGATGCAGCGTTATGCGCTGTACGCCGAACGCTTCCAGCCCCGTGCGGAAAAGAAGCACGGTGTCTATCCCGTCTGAGCAGCCCCACCTGAGCTAGGTTCCCGCCCCGACCATGGACTTTGAACTTCCCGAAAGCCACCGCGCCCTCCAGGCCTCCCTCCGTGAATTCTGTGAACGCCGTGTGAAGCCATATGCGCGCGACTGGGACAGGGACGAGAAGTTCCCCCTGGAGGTCGTGAAGGAGCTGGGCCAGCTGGGCGTGCTCGGCATGCTCGTCTCCGAGGAGTACGGGGGCGCGGCCATGGACTCGCTCGCCGTGGCGGTGGCCGTGGAGGAGATCGCCCGCTACGACGGCTCGCTCGCCCTCACCGTGGCCAGCCACAACGGCCTGGGCACCAGCCACGTGCGCGTCTTCGGCAACAAGGCGCAGCACCAGCGCTACCTGCCCAAGCTCGCGTCCGGCGAGTGGCTGGGTGCGTGGGGCCTCACCGAGCCGGGATCCGGCTCCGACGCGTCCGGCATGCGCACCACCGCGGTCCGCAAGGGCAACAAGTGGGTGCTCAACGGCGCCAAGATGTTCATCACCCAGGGCACGGTGGGTGACGTGTTCGTGGTGCTCGCGCTCACGTCGCCGGAGAAGCGCCAGAAGGGCATCACCGCGTTCGTGCTGGAGAAGGGCGTGCCGGGCTTCAGCCAGCGCGCCATCCACGGGAAGCTGGGCATGCGCTCCTCGGACACCGCGGAGCTCATCCTGGAGAACGTGGAGCTGGGCGACGACGCCATCGTGGGCGAGGTGGACCGGGGCTTCATCGACACGCTGAAGATCCTGGACAAGGGCCGCATCACCATTGGCGCGCTGTCGGTGGGCCTGCTTCGCGGGGCGCTGGAGGAGTCGGTGGCGTACTCGAAGGACCGCACCGCCTTCGGCCAGCCCATCAGCGAGTTCCAGGGCCTGCGCTGGATGATGGCGGACATGAAGACGGAGCTGGAGGCGGCGCGCCTCTTGGTGCACCGCGCGGCGCGGCTCGCGGACGCGGGGCAGCCGTACTCGGAGGAGGCCTCCATGGCGAAGCTGTTCGCCTCCGAGGCGGCCACGCGCGGCTGCAGCAAGGCCGTGCAGATCCACGGCGGCTACGGCTACATGCGCGAGTTCCCGGTGGAGCGCTACCTGCGCGACGCCAAGCTCTGTGAGATTGGCGAGGGCACGAGCGAGATCCAGCGCACCATCATCGCCCGCGAGACCTTCAAAGGGGCCTGATGGATACCGCTCGGCTGAGTGAGCTGGGACTCAAGGTGAAGGAGGAGCCGTCCGGCACCGAGGTGGTGCTGGATCTGGAGGCCGCGTCCCTGGTGAACCCCATCACCAAGGACTTCATCACCGACATCACCTTCCAGGTGATGGGCGACCGGCTCATCCCCATCGCGCCCGCCGCGGTGGTGGGCATGACGCCCATCCTGCTGAGCGCCATCGACGCGGCGGAGGAGATGCAGGTCCTCCTGCTGGACACCTTCAGCGACCACGTCTTCCACCTGCAGCGCCGCTCGGAGGAGCTCCAGCTCCTGGGGTTGCCCGCGGACGTGGATCCTCAGTCGCTGGAGCTGTCCACCACCGTGAAGGAGGGCCACCTCTCCGTGCGGCTGGTGGCGGACCGGCAGGGAAACTTCCGCATCGCGGAGGCCGTGCGCGGCGGTGAGGACCTGTCCGCCGCGGCAGGCCACATCATCGAGTTGTCGGAGTTCCGCGAGCGCGGGGCGCTGACGGGTTACCTCGCGGCCCTCTTCGGAGAGCCGCTGGCCCGGGCGCCGGTGGTAGCGGGCGCGGGGCCGGTGCGGTTCGTGGAGATCGTGGAGAAGTTCGGTCCCCAGGCGCTGGTACCGCCGCGCAGCAGCCTGGAGCTGCTGGCCCAGCTGCAGGTGGAGGGCAAGGCGTACCGCTTCGCCGCCGCGCGCATCGCCGGGCGCACCTTCCGGGGGCTGCTCGCGGGCACCCAGGGCAAGGTGTGGGCGGGCCGCTTCGAACTGGATGAGTTCCCGGGCGTGGTGCGGATGGTGGCGGACCTGTTGAAGGTCGCTCCCGAGGCCGTGCGCCTCGTGGGCCCGGACGCGCCCCAGGAGTGACACCCGTGGAGAAGATGACCCTCGTGGAGCGGGTGCAGGTGCTGGAGGGCCGCCTGGGCGTGACGTTCTCCAAGCGCGACCTGGCGCTGGAGGCGCTGACGCACAAGACGTACGTCAACGAGAACCGCGACCAGAACCTCAAGGACAACCAGCGCCTGGAGTTCCTGGGCGACGCCGTGGTGGACCTCGCGGTGAGCCATCGGCTGATGGACCGCTGCCCCGGCATGCCCGAGGGTGAGCTCACCAAGATGCGCGCCCGCATCGTCCACGAGGAGGGGCTGGCGCGCGTGGCCCGGACCCTGCGCCTGGGCGAGTTGCTGCTGCTGGGCCGGGGCGAGTCCCAGTCAGGTGGACGGGACAAGAACTCCATCCTCGCGGACGCCCTGGAGGCCGTGCTGGGCGCGGTGTACCTGAGCGGCGGCCTGGAGCCGGCCCTGGTGCTGGTGGACCGCTGCTTCGGGGACATGCTGGAGGAGGTGGCCTCCGGCGCGGGCCGCCTGGACTACAAGACGCTCCTCCAGGAGATGTCGCACGAGAAGCTCAAGCTGTCCCCGCGCTACCGGGTGGTGTCGGAGAGCGGGCCGGAGCACTCCAAGCTGTTCGAGGTGGAGGTGTGCATCGGTGAGGGCGTGTATGCTCGGGCCTCCGGCCGCAACAAGAAGGAGGCCGAGCAGTCCGCCGCGCGCACCACCCTGGAGCGCCTCAAGTCCGCGCCCTCCGCAGCTCCGGAGCCTGGTCCGGACGTCGTCCTGACGGCGGAGGCCGCGGCCCCGGAGCCGGTGACACAGGTGACGTCAGGGGTTTCACCGGACGACCCTCCGGCGTGAAAGCCCTTGGAGGGGGAGGGGGGTGGGGGGTAGGGTCCGCGCCTTCCTGCCCTGGAGGCCGTCCCGTATGCACCGTCTTCTCGGTATCACCGTTGCCTTGTTCGCCGCCGGAGTCCTGGCCGCCGAACCGGCCGTGGGCCCCTGGACGAAGAAGGTCCAGGCCGGCAAGGACCTCTACGCGACCCTGAAGACGAGCCAGGGCACCATCGTCGTGAAGCTCTTCTCCAAGGACGCCCCCAAGACGGTGGAGAACTTCGTCGGGCTGGCCACCGGGGAGAAGGCCTGGACGGACCCCACCACGGGCCAGCAGGTGACGAAGAAGCCCCTGTACGCGGGCACCGTCTTCCACCGCGTCATCCCGGGCTTCATGATCCAGGGCGGCGACCCCACCGGCACCGGCATGGGCGACCCGGGCTACCGCTTCGAGGACGAGTTCCAGAGCGGCCGCAGCTTCGACAAGCCGGGCATCCTCGCCATGGCCAACGCCGGGCGCAACACCAACGGCAGCCAGTTCTTCATCACCACCGCCACCCCCACGCACCTCACCGGCCGGCACACCATCTTCGGTGAAGTGGTGCTCGGCTATGACGTGGTGGAGACGATTGGCAACGTGCCCCGCAGCGCCCAGGACCGTCCCCAGACGCCGGTGGTCCTCACCGCCGTCACGCTGAGCGACAAGGCCCCCAAGGGCGTCCCGGCGGCGAAGGCGCCCAAGAAGACCCCGGCGGAGAAGGCGCCCAAGAAGGCCCCGGCGGACAAGGCCCCCGCCAGCACCCCGAGCCCCACGCCATGACGTTCATGGAGCGGGCCCGCGCGGGCGAGGAGCTGTTCGCGACGTTCAACACCACCGAGGGGCGCATCGTCGTGCGCCTGTTCCCCCAGGAGGCTCCGAAGACGGTGGAGAACTTCGTGGGGCTCGCCACCGGGGAGAAGCCCTGGACGCACCCGGTGACGTTCGAGGCCATGAACGGCCGCCCGCTCTACGACGGGACGCTGTTGTTCCGCTGCATCAAGGACTTCATGGTCCAGGGCGGGGACCCGACCAGCCGGGGCAACGGTGGCCCGGGCTTCCGCTTCGAGGATGAGTTCCAGGGCGGCCGGAGTTTCGACAAGAAGGGTGTGCTGGCCATGGGCAACACCGGCCCCAACACCAACGGCAGTCAGTTCTTCATCACCGCGGCTCCCACCCCCCACCTCAACAACCGACACACCATCTTCGGCGAGGTGGTGGAAGGGCAGGACGTGGTGGACCGCATCGCCAACGAGCTTCCCAAGGACTCGAATGACCGTCCCCGCCGGGACGTGCGCATCCAGACGTTGACCATCTCCACGGCGCGGCCCTAAGTCCGACTCACGTCGCCCCGTTCATCGCAGTCCCGTGGTTTCCCCGGGGCCTTCCCGTCGCTTTTGCGGAAGGCCCACTGATCATCTCCGGAAGTATGGCCTCCCAGTCCTCGCAGAAGAAACCCCGCGCCGGCTTCGCCGCGCTCATCGGCCGGCCCAACGTGGGCAAGAGCACGCTGCTCAACGCGCTCACGGGCGAGAAGATCGCCATCGTCTCGCCCAAGCCCCAGACGACCCGCAACCGCATCCTCGGCGTGGTGACGCGTCCGGAGGGGCAGGTGGCCTTCCTCGACACGCCCGGCATCCACCAGGCCAAGGGAGAGCTCAACCGCTACATGGTGGAGGCTGCTCTCTCCGCAGCCGAGGAGGTGGACCTGGTCCTCTTCCTCATCGAGCCCCCCGCCGGTGAGACGCTGGACGTCACGCCCGGCAACCGCGCCATCCTCGAGCGGCTGCAGAAGGTGGGCAAGCCGACGTTCCTGGTCATCAACAAGATCGACGCCATCCCGAAGGAGAAGCTGCTGCCGCTCATCTCCCTCTACGGCGAGCAGTTCCCCTTCGCGGAGGTGGTGCCCATCTCCGCCCGGGAGAAGGACGGCGTGGAGCACCTGTTCCAGGTCGTCCTGGGCCACCTGCCGGAGGGCGAGCCGCTCTTCGCCGAGGACATGCTCACCGACCAGCAGGAGCGCGTGCTGGTGGCCGAGTACATCCGCGAGCAGGTGCTGCGGCACTGCCGGCAGGAGATCCCGTACTCCACCGCGGTGCTGGTGGACGTGTTCGACGAATCCGAGCGCGAGCCGCGCCCCGGCACGCCGCCGGGCCAATTGGGTGGCCTCATCCGCATCGCGGCGTCCATCTACGTGGAGCGCGACAGCCAGAAGGCCATCCTGATTGGCAAGCAGGGGCAGATGCTGAAGCTCATTGGCACGGACGCGCGCAAGTCGGTGCAGCGCCTGCTGGGAGCGCACGTCTACCTGGACCTGCGCGTGCGCGTGGAGGCCCGCTGGAGCGAGCGCGCCGCGGGCCTGCGGAAGCTGGGGTACGAGTGATGCGGTCGCCGTCGCCGCTCTTGTCGTCCCTGTTCTTGTCGTTGCCGTCGCTGTCGTCGCTGTCGAAAGAGACTCCATGAAGCCGCTGGTCGCCATTGTCGGTCGCCCCAACGTGGGCAAGAGCACGCTGTTCAACCGCCTGGTGGGCCGCCGCGTCGCGCTCGTGCAGGACGAGCCGGGCGTCACCCGCGACCGGCACTACGCCGACGCGGACTGGGAAGGCCGGATCTTCACCCTCATCGACACGGGTGGCTTCGTCCCCGGGGAGAAGGACTCGCTGCTCAAGCAGGTCCGCGAGCAGGCGCAGTTCGCCGTGGAGGAGTGCGACGTCATCATCTTCGTCGTGGACGCCCGCGTGGGCATGTCCACCGCGGACGAGGCCGTCGCCAACTACCTGCGCAAGAGCGGCAAGCCCGTGGTCGTCGCGGCCAACAAGCTCGACAACGAGTCGGGGCTGATGCAGTCGCTGGCGGGCGAGTTCTTCCGCCTGGGCCTGGGCGACGTGCAGGGCATCTCCGCCGAGCACAACCTGGGCATGGGCAGCCTGATGGACTCCGTCGTGGCGAAGCTCGCCCCGAAGGTGGAGGGCGAGGACGCCGAGGCGCCCCCCGACGACGGGAAGATCCGCGTCGCCATCATCGGCCGGCCCAACGTGGGCAAGAGCACCCTGGTCAACGCCATCCTCAAGGAGAAGCGCGTCGTCACCAGTGAGGTCGCCGGCACCACGCGCGACCCCATCGATTCAGAGGTCACGTACAAGGGCAACGAGCTCATCCTCACCGACACCGCGGGCATCCGGCGCAAGAAGACCATCGCGCACCAGGTGGAGCAGTACTCGGTCATCGCCGCGCTCAAGGTGCTGGAGCGCAGCGACGTGGCCGTCCTCCTGATGGACGCCACCGAGCCCCACGTGGACCAGGACGCGAAGCTCGCGGGCCTGTCCATGGACCGCGGCCGCGCGCTTGTCATCGTGGTGAACAAGTGGGACCTCATCGCGGAGGACAAGCGCAAGCAGGACGCGTTCCGCGACGACCTGAAGATCGCCCTCAAGTTCGTGGGCTACGCGCCCGTCATCTTCACGTCCGCCCTCCACGGCTCCAAGGTGGAGAAGGTGGTGGACGTGGCGGTGGAGCTGGCCAAGCAGTTCCGCTTCCGGGCGCCCACCCCGCAGCTCAACCGGCTGCTGGATTACATGGTGGACAACAACCCGGCGCCCATCGTGAAGGGCAAGCCGCTGCGCCTGTACTACATCGCCCAGGTGGCCGCGGCGCCGCCGACCTTCGCGCTCACGTGCAACGCGCCCGAAGGCGTGCCGGACATGTACAAGCGGTACATCACCAACCAGATCCGCAAGACGTTCGATTTGCGGGTCCCCATCCGGCTGCTCTTCCGCGAGCGCCCGGGCAAGGCCAAGCGTGAGGCTCGCAAGAAGCCGCACCTGGCGGGCAAGGGTGGCAAGGGCGGGAAGCGGGCAGGGCGGGACCGAGACTGACCGCGCACGTTCGTTGACACTTCCAGCAGGCGCTCTTTACAGTGCGCCGCTTTCGCAGGCGAAGAGCACCGTAAAGAGTCGGAGAGAGGTTTCCTCATCGTGGCCCAGCCGAAGACCGAGAAGATTCGCCAGCAGGAGCTTCGTCAGCCGGACGCCTTCCAGAAGGTGGGGGCGGACGCGCGTGACTGGCTGATGCAGCGCCAGAAGTTCCTCGCCATTGGCGCCGGTGTGCTGGTGCTGGGCGCGGTGGGGTTCGCCATCGGCAGCGAGGTCTCCAAGCGCGGCGAGGAGCAGGCCTCCATGCAGCTGGGCCAGGCGCTCACCGTCCTGGACCGCCCCGTGACGGGCGTGGACCCGGCGGACCCGTCCTCCACGGAGCCCCCGTTCCCCACGGTGGAGGCCCGTGACCAGCAGGTCGTGACGACGCTGTCCACCTTCCGCAAGGACCACGACGGCACGCGCGCGGCCACGACGGCGGCCCTGCCGCAGGCCAAGGCCGAGTTCCGGCTGGGCAAGTACGACGACGCGCTGGCGTCCCTGGGCGCCTTCCTCAAGGGCGTCCCGGAGAACGACGCCCTGCGCGCGAGCGCCCTGGAAGGCCAGGGCTACGCCTACGAGGCCAAGGGGGACTTCGCCCAGGCCATGGCCTCCTTCGAGCAGATGGAGAAGGCGGACACGGGTGAGTACCTGGCCGGCATGGGCCAGTACCACAAGGCGCGCATGCTCATCCTGCAGGGCAAGAAGGACGAGGCCGCGCAGGTGCTGTCGAAGATCCCCACGGACCACCCGAACAGCGCGGCGGCCCGTCAGGCCACCGAGCGGATGGCGGTGCTGGCCTCCCAGGGCGTGAAGGTGCCCACGCCGGCGCCTCCGCCGGCCGCCACGACGGATGCGGGGTAGTCCTCGTTCATGACCATGCGGCTCGCTCGGTGGAAGCAGTGGGTGGGGGTGATGGC
>NZ_RAWG01000158.1 GCF_003611735.1 Corallococcus sicarius
GCCTTGCCCTTGCGGGGCTTCGCGGCGCGGGGCGCGCGCGGGGTGGCGGCGGCAGGGGCCCGCTTGGTGCGCGCGGGCTTGGTGCGCGTCTTCGGCGCGGGCTCGGCCGCGTCCTGTGCCTGGCCCAGGGCCGGGAACAGCAGGCTCAAGGCGCACAGCACCAGGGGCAGGTACATGCGCGCGCTCTTGCGCCCCAAGACCATCTTCGCCGCATGGTTTTGCGGCCCACAGTACCGAGTCGAGTCCATCGTTCTCAATTCCACGAGGGGAAGCAGAGAGCCTTCAGCGGTCCTGTACGCCCCGGTTCAAAGCCGATGCGCCTGACAATCGTCCAATCGGGCGAACTTCCTCCCCTGAACGATAGCGCTCACTGTCGGGAAGCTACCGCAGTCACTCCACCGGGGCCAAGTCATGGCCACCGATGCGCCCAAATCCCGCGAGTCACCCTGCTTGTGGTCGCGGATCAGCCCTTCCAGGTTCAGTCGTCCGGCTGTTCGGAGCTCAGGGCCAGGTCTTCCGCGAACGGCGGCAGCGCCGGCCCCAACAACTCCGAGCGTACGAGCACCGGCGGCTCCACGCGCAGCTCGGCCGCGTCCGCGAAGACGGGCTGGCGCTTGGGCGGGCCCTGCGTCACGAGCCGGCGGAAGTCCTCGAACTCGCGGCCCGGAATGGCAGTGAACCCGTCGAACGGGGCGACCGCTCCCACCGAGGACAGGGACTGGGACAGCGCGTCCGCCCCGCCCTTCAGGTCCACCAGCACCGCGCCCGGCACCTTGCCGCTGCGGAAGAGCACCCGCACCTCCCTGGGCACGTGCGCCACCGGCACGAGCGCGGCCTCCGCGCCCTTCGCCTCCAGCATCTTCACCGCCGACTCCACGTTCGGCACCGGCACCAGCTTGAAATGACGCTGTGCATCCAGGTCGCCGCCCAGGACGACGTGGGAGACGAACTTCGGATCCGCGGGGCCCGCGCCCTTGACGAGCGCCATGCGCTTGCCGGCGAGGTCCTTCACGGAGCCCTTCTGGGTGGAGATGATGGCCCAGCGCTGCTGCGTCTCACCGGCGCGCGGCGCGTACGCCACGGGCTGGGCCTTGGCGCCCAGCTGGACCGCGGCCCAGGCATCCACCACGGCGAAGTCGATGAGCCCCTCGCCCACCGCCTTGGCGAAGTCCTCGTAGCGGCCGAAGCTGCGGGCGGCCACGGGGCGGCCCAGGCTGGCCTCCATCTTCTGGGCGAGCGCTTCGGCGTACTGGAAGCGCTCCTGCCCGTCCGACAGCGAGGTGGCGAGGAACACGCCCAGGGTCGCCTTCTTCGGCGCCGCGGACGCGGGGACGGCTGCGATGAACAACACGGCGGCGAGCACCTGGCTCCACCGCGCGAAACAAGCTGACGTCTTCACGGCGTCTCCTCCGCGGTGGCCCCGGACTGCGCGGCGCCCTGGGCGTCGCCAAGTCCGTAGAGTCCCTGCAGGCGATCCTTCCACTCCCGCACCTGGGCGGCACGGGCACCCGCGCCCGACGCCAGATAGCGGCGCCACGCCTCCACGGCCTCGGCGGGCTCGTGGCGGCGCTCCTGCGCGTCGATGCCCAGGTTGAGCGCCGCGACGGGCACGCTGTTCTCCAGGCGCTTCCAGGCCGCGAGCGCACCCGCGGTGCTGCCCTGGCGCCACTCCACGCACGCCAGGTTGTGCTGCACCTGCGCGTCGTCGGGCGACGTCGCGAGCGCGGCCTTGAGGGCCTTCTCGGACGCCTTCATGTTGCCGGAGGCGTACGCGAGCGCCGCCTCACGCCGCAGGAGCGCGCCGGTGAGGGCGCCCGTCCAGCGGGGCTGCCCGGGCATGGGCTTCTTCTGCGCCGCGGTGAGCAGCTTGCGCGAGGGCGCCACCTTGCCCTGCCGGTACAGCACCCACGCGTCCGCCAGCGCGCGCGAGTTGGGCCACGCCCACTCCGGTACGGGGGTGAGCGCGCGCTTGATGCCCGCGGACGCCTCCGCGAACCTCCCCTCCTCCGCGCGCGTGAGCGCCCGGGCGAAGGTGGCCAGCTTCGCCAGGTCCGTGCGCTTGCCGGTGCCCAGGCGGTCCACGGCGTCCAGGTCGCGGTTCGCCGCGGCCGCGTCGCCGGCCTCCAGCTTCGAGAGGGCCCGGCGCACCAGCACGCGCGGCAGGTTCGCCTCCGCCACCTTCGCGGCCGTCTTGGACGGCCCCGCGTCCGTCAGCCGCTGCACGGCGGCGTCCACCTGGCCCAGCTCCACCTCCGCGAGCGCGGCGCCCGCGGACGCCTCCGCGCGCTGATCCGGCTCCTGCGTCGCTTCCCCGGCCTGGGTGAACGCTGCGAGCGCGGCCTGCGCGTCGCCTCCGCCCAGTCGCGCGTAGCCCAGCAGCAGGTGCTCGCGCCAGGTCGCGCCCGGCAGCGTCACGGTGCCCTCCAGCACCTTGCGCGCCTCCGCGAACTGGCGGGCATCCAGCAGCGCCGCACCCAGGCGGCGGCCCATGGGCACGGAGCGGTCCAGGTCATACGCGCGGCGCAGGTCGCGCACGGCGTCGTCCAGGCGCTGCGTGCCGGCGCGGTCGCGCGCGCGGTGGGCCAGGGCCCGGGCCAGCCACTGCTTCGCGTTGGCGTTGTTCGGTTCGACCTGGAGCGCGCTGCCGTAGTCCTCGATGGCCTGATCCCACTGGCCGGTGGCGAAGTGGTCCGCCCCCAGCAGGTTCCAGCCCAGCGCCTGGCGCGGCGCCATCTCCACCACGCGCCGGTGCACCTCCACCGCGCGCTGGAAGCGGCCGGCGCGACGGTTGACGGAGCCCAGCGTCGCCCACAGCTCCAGGCTGCCGCCGCCCGCCTTCACCGCGCTCTCCAGGAACTGGATGGCCTCCTCGTGGCGCGACTGCGCCTGGAGCGCCTTGCCCACGGCGATCTGCCCCATCAACAGGCCGGGCTGCAGCGCCAGCACCTTGCGGTACTCGGCCTCCGCCTGCGCGGGCTGCTTCTGCGCGAGCCGCACATCACCCAGCAGCAGGTGGGCAGCGGGCGTGTCGCTCACCTTCACCAGGGCCAGCGCCTGCGTCTCGGCGCGCGGCACGTCGCCCGCGGCGAGGTACTGCCGCGCCAGCTTCTCCTTCGGCTCCGGCACCTGGGGGAACTTCGTCACCAGCCGCTCCAGGAGCGCGCGGGACTCCGGCACGCGGCCCTCCAGCTCCAGCACGGAGGCGAGGCCGATCTGCGCGGGCGCGGACTCCGGCCGGCCCGCCTGGGACTTCTCGAAGGCGGCGCGCGCGGCAGGGGCGTCCCGGCGCAAGAGGTGCGCCTTGCCCAGCAGCTCGTGGATCTGGAAGTCGTTGCCGGCGAGCTTCTCCGGGCGCAGCGTCAGGTAGCGCTGCAGCCGCGTCACGGCGCGGTTGCCGTCCTGCGCGTACAGGTAGTAGCTGGCCAGGTAGTAGTGGACGATGAGGTGGTCGGGCTGATCCGCGGCGGCCACCTTCTCCAGCACCGGCACGGCCTCCGCGAAGCGGCGCAGCTTGAAGTACGCCGTGCCCAGCGGGTACGCGAGCGTCAGGTCCTCCGGGTTCTGGGCGAACACCGGCTGCACGCGCGCCACCGTGCGCTGGAAGTCCTGGAGCGCGTTGGCGGCAGCGCCCAGGCCCGCGGCGGACGCGACGGAGCGCGGGTCCTCGCCGAGCGCCTGTTCGAAGAGCTGGAGCGCCTTGCGGAACTTCTCCTCCGCCTCCTTCTTGTCGCCCTTGGCGAGGGCGGCGTTGGCGGACACGAGCACCTGGTCCCCCTGCTCCGCGAGGCGCTGGGCCTCGGTGGCGGGGGGCGGACGGAACTGCGCGAGCGCCGTCGGTGGGCCGGCCAGCGTGGCCAGCAGGACGAGCGCGGTGGAGACGCGGCGCGGGGGACGGGAGGATGGGCGCATGCGGTTCGTCACGGCGTGGGGGCGGGGCTGAATTCGGCGACGATGACGGTGATGTCGTCGCGCTGGGGCTGGCCGGCGCTGTAGGCGCGCACGTCCGCGAGGAGCGCGTCGCGCAGGGCGTCGGCGGGGAGGTGGGCGTTGGCCTGGAGCGCGGCGGCCAGCCGCTGCGTGCCGTACAGCCGGTTGGCGCCGTCGCGCGCCTCGGTGAGGCCGTCCGTGTACCAGACCACGATGTCGCCGGGCCGCAGCTGCGCCTGGCGCGAGGTGAACTGCGACGCCACGCTCGCGCCCAGCAGCGGGCCTCGCGCGGGCAGCGACGCCATCTGTCCGCTGTGCCGGTTGAAGACGGCGGCCGCGGGGTGTCCGCCCGCCGCGTAGTCGATCTGGCCGTTGTAGACGTCGATGACCGCGAGCGCGCTGGACATCTGGTGCTCGCCCCGGCCCACGTTGGCCAGCGTCACGTTGAGCGCGGTGATGAGCATCTGCGCGTGCACCTGCGACGGCTCGCGCAGCGTCATCGCGGAGGCGAAGCCGCTGGTGGCGCTGGTGGCCACGAGCGACGTGGACAGGCCGTGGCCCGTCACATCCCCGATGCCGATGACGACCCGCCGGTCATCCAGCGCGGCGCGGAACCACCAGTCACCGCCGCACGCGTCCGCGGGCACCACGAGCCCCGCGAGCCGCAGGGGGCCCACCGTCACCGCGTCGCGGCCGGGCAGGAGCGTCTCCTGCACCGTGCGCGCGAGCGACACCTCGCGCTCCAGCTGCGCCTTGGCGCGCACGTCCTCGAGCAGGACCTTGATGCGCTCGGCCATGTGGTTGAACACCACGCCCAGCGTCGTCACCTCGCGGCCCGCGCCCGGCGCCGTGCCCGCGCGGGCGCTCAGGTCGCCCGCGGCCAGCTGCATCACCTTGCCGGTGAGGGCGCCCAGGGGCCGCGTGATGCGGCGGCTCTGGTAGGCGGCGATCACGCCCGCCAGCACCACGAAGGCCAGCCCCAGTTGCAGGATGCGCACGGTGTTGGCGCGCACCGCGGCGCGGTTGGACTCCTCCACCTCGTGGAGCTGCTTCTGCAGGTCCTCCAGCGAGTAGCTGATGACCACCACGCCCTTGCCGCCCAGCGAGCCGTAGTCGAGCGGCTCCTGGAACTCGAAGACGGGCTGGCCGTTGAAGAAGGCGCTCGCCCAGCGGCGCTCCGCGGTGCGTCCCCCGGAGGCAGAGCCCAGCTTCGCGGTCGGGTCGCTGTCCGCGACGAGCTGTGACTCCGCGTCGAACATCTGCACGCGCAGGATGTTGCGGTTGTCCGCGATGATGGAGCGCGCCACCTCCGTGAGGAACGCGTAGTTGTTGTCGCGCAGGCTGGTGGCGGACGAGAGCGCCAGGGTGTGGCTCACCGTCTGGCCCAACTCGCGCGCCTGGGCCTGGAGCCGCTGGGTGAAGCGGTCCGACGCCACCGTGAGCGCCGTCTCCGTCGTCTTCGCCGACAGCAGCGCCAGCAGGCCCACGATGATGATCACCAGCGCGCCGGTGGTGACCAGCAGGAGCTGATCCAACCGCAGGCCCCGGATGGCGGCCACGTTGGGCAGCTCGCCCGCTTCCAGGGGCGCGATGAGGGTGTGCGTGGCGTCGGACTGGGGCAGCCCGAGCGCGCCCGTCATCCGAGTGGCCGTGTGGTCGCCGCCCCGGAGGGAGGTCAGCTCCCGGGAATGGGTACCGGTGTACTCCGGAGGCGGCGGGGGCGTGGCGGCATCCGGCGCGTCCGGGGACTCATCGGAGCCATCAGGCGCGGGCTCGAGGCGCGTGTTCGTACGGGACAAAGGCACACCTGGGGGTGCCCGTGTGGGGAATACACGGGCGGGGCGGCGCGGACTGTATCTCACTTCCTCATAGACGCGAGGAGTCGACCTACCCCCCTGCTCGCTCGGAGCGCCCCTTCCCCTGGCCCCCTGGCGGCCGGCCGGTCGTGGGCCTGGAGGGGCCATGGATGAGTTCTGCTCATTGCCGCGTCGCGCCACCGGCCCCTGAACGCAGAGCGGCAAACACCGGACCGTGCAGGGTCCTTGAGTCGGGGGCCCGCGTTCGGAGTATAGGGGCCTCCCATTTCCCCTTCAGAGGTCCTCCGCGCGTGTCACGGCCCCGTCTGATCAAAGAAAACTCCGCGCCGCTTTCGCTCGCCCGAGAGCAGCTCATCCGCATCCACGATCTGATGGTGAAGGCGCGCGTCCTCGAGGAGCGCCTCATCCAGATGTACAAGCAGGGCCACGGCTACTTCTGGATTGGCGGTCCGGGGGAGGAGGCGTTCAACGTCCCCCTGGGCATGCTGATGAAGGTGGGCCAGGGCCTGGACTACGACTACCTGCACGGGCACTACCGCCAGTCCGCGACGCTGCTGGCCATGGGCGAGGAGCCCATCGGGGCGCTGCGGCAGATGAAGAACACGGCCTCGGACCCGTACTCCGGCGGCCGCAACTTCGCGGGGCACTTCACCCGGCGCGAGAAGAACATCGCGCCCATCACCTCGCCCATTGAAGTGCAGTACTCCATCGCGCCGGGCACGGCGATGGCGCAGAAGCGCCACGGCGGTGAGGGCATCACCATCGTGACGGGCGGCGACGCGGGCACGGCCGAGGGTGACTTCCCCACCTGCCTCGTGTGGAGCAGCCGCCCCGCCAACCCGCTGCCCATCCTGATCATCGTCACCAACAACAAGTGGGGCATCTCCACCACGTCGGACGGCCAGCACGGCGAGACGAACATCAGCGACCGCGCGCGCGCCTTCAACATCCCGGCGAAGACCATCAACGGCAATGACCCCGTGGAGTCCTACCAGGAGCTCCAGGCGGCGATGGAGTACGTGCGCAAGGAGCGCAAGCCCTTCTTCATCGAAGCGCGGGTGTCGCGCCTGTACGGGCACTCGTCCGCGTCCGGCGCCAACTTCGTGAACGAGGAGCAGGACTGCCTGCGCCTGTTCGAGGCGCGGCTGGAGCAGGAAGGCGTCATCAGCCGGGAGCAGATGGACGACGTGCGCAACCGCTACAGCGAGGAGCTGGCGGCCGCGGCGCGCACCGTGCGCGACGAACCGCAGCCCACCGGCGACTCCATCTGGAACCACATCTACGCGGAGAAGAACTAACCATGGCGAACATGGCACAGGCCATCCGCATGGCCCTGCACTACGCCGAGGAGAACCTGGGCGTCACCGACATCTTCGGCGAGGACGTGGGCGCCCCGCTGGGCGGCGTCTTCACCTGCACGCAGGGCCTGAAGACGGCGTGGAACAGCCCCCTGGACGAGCGCGGCATCATCGGCGCGGCCATGGGCCTCGCGATGGCGGGCAACCGGCCGGTCGCGGAGATCCAGTTCTGCGACTACATCTACAACACCATCGACCTGCTGAAGATCGCGGGCAACACGCACTGGGCGACGAACGGCGACTGGAACCTGCCCATGGTGGTGCGCACGCCCGTGGGCAGCGGCATCCGCGGGTCGATGTACCACTCGCATTCCTTCGACGCGACGATGACCCACATCCCCGGCTGGAAGGTGGTGATGCCCTCCACCCCGCTGGACGCGTACGGCCTGCTCATCTCCGCGTGCCAGGATCCGAACCCGGTGATGTTCCTGGAGCCCAAGGCGCTCTTGCGCGTGAAGGGCGACGAGCGCATCCCCGGTGAGCCCGAGGATGACCGCGCGCTGTCGAAGCTCATCGACGCGCCGCTGGGGGACCGCACGCAGTGGAAGCCCCAGTGGCCGACGCTGGAGGCGTACGCGGTGCCCATCGGCAAGGGCAAGATCGTCCGCGAGGGCACCCAGGTCACCGTGGTCAGCTACGGTCGCACCCTGCCCCTGTGCGCGAAGGCCGCCGCGACGCTCGCCGAGGAGGGCATCAGCGCGGAGGTCATCGACCTGCGCTCGCTGTGGCCCTACGACTGGGAGATGATCAAGGCCTCCGTCCAGAAGACGGGCCGCGTCCTGTACGTGAACGAGGACACCGAGGTGACCAACTTCGGCGAGCACCTGGTGCGCCGCACGGTGGAGGAGCTGTTCTACTCGCTGCTCGCGCCGCCCCGGCTGGTGGCCGGCAAGTTCATCCCGGGCATCGGCCTGGCGGATGCGCTGGAGATGGCGTCGGTGCCGCAGCAGGCGGACATCACCGCCGCCGTGCGCTCGCTGGCGGGCGAGCAGCCCTGACGGGTCACACCCACACCGCGCGTCCCGGCGGTGGCGCCTGAAGATTCTTCCGGGCCGTCGTTCCTCTTTGGAGGTCCGACGGCCCTGTCGCTAGTATCGCGAATGCCTTGTCCCAGCCCATTGTCCGCACCATGACCCCTGCTCCCGACGCCAACGCCTTCCGCATCCGCCGCGCGCGTCGAGGTGATGCCGAGGTCATGGCACTGCTCCTGCGCGAGCTGGGCTATCCCCAGGGTACCGACCAGCAGACCGTGCACTGGGTCATCAGCCATCCGGAGATTGAAATCTTCGTGGCCGGCGACCCTCAGGACCGCGCGGTGGGCATGGTGTCCTTCTCCCACCGTCCCCAGCTGCGGCTGCGCGGGCGCGTGGCCACCGTGGACGAGCTCGTCGTGTCCGAGGGCTGGCGCCGCCGTGGCGTGGGCCGGGCGCTGCTCGCGCAGGTGGCCCAGCGCGGCAAGGTGCTGAGCGTGAAGCAGCTCCAGCTCATCGCCCCGCTCAACGTCACCGACGAGACGCGCGCCTTCTACAAGGCGTGTGGCTACGTCGAGGGGGACTCCGGCGTGTTCCGCCACGCGGAGAGCGAGACGAAGCTGTAGTCGCGGTGAAGGGCGCCGTCGCCGCGCCCCGGCCCATGGCCAGGGGCTTGCGGCCGGCGCCAGGCGTTCAGCGCCGCCGGAAGCTCGCGATGACGCGGCGCAGGCGCTCGTGGTCCTCTTCGCTCACGTCGATGAAGCGCACGCCGATGGCCTCCGCCTCGTCGCGCACCCAGGCGATGACGCCGGTGAGGTGGAACTCCTCGCCGTCCACCATCATGGCCAGCCGCACCTGCGAGCCCACGTCGTAGGACTTGCGCGTGCGCAGGCACAGTCCTCCCGCGGACAGGTTGAGGGAGTAGGCGCGCAGCGCGCGCGCAGCGTCCTCCGCCTGCTCGAAGCGCACCTCGAACCGAGCCGTCACGCGCTCGTCGGCGCGACGGTTCAAATACGGGTCTGGTTCCACCGGCCCATCCAACTTCGTGTTCATGCGCACCCTCACCCCCTCGGTCCTGAATGCCGAAGTGTCGGCTGGTTTCCAGGCCCGGTTCAAGGGGCCCCGAGAGCTCGAACGGCTCGTGTAAGTCCCAGATTACTTCCACGCCAGGAGTTTCCGGATGGCCGCGCGTCTCGTGTTGTTGGGTGGTGCCCTGTTGATGGGGTTGTGGGTGGCGGGTTGCGACGACGGAGAGACGCTGAAACCCCCGGCGGACGCGGGGACAACCGTGGATTCTGGGGTAGATGCCGGTGATTCCGGGACTGTCGATCCCGGCGACGGTGGCGGGGGTCGTTCCGACTTCACCTGCAACGTGGTGAAGCAGGACGGCTGCGCGGCGGGCCAGAGCTGTCTCTACACGGACCTGACGGACGGCGGCACGGGCAGCCGGTGCTTCGAGGGCGCGTGTGATCCGGTGCGGCAGGGCTGCGCGTCCGGCCAGCGGTGCACCTACGTGCGCTCGGACGCAGGCGATACGCAGCGGCAGTGCGTGGCCGCGGGCACCGCCGCGGAGGGCGCGCCGTGCACCCTGGCGGAGGCACCGCCGGGACAGACCTACGACACCTGCGCCGCGGGCCTGTACTGCAAGGACGAGGCGCTCTCCGGCGGCGGCACCGGCTTCTTCTGCCGGAAGCTGTGCCACGCGACGTCCGACTGCGCCTCCGGCGACTGCAACACGGTGCTGCGCCTGGCCGGCACGCAGGAGCTGCCGCTGGTGTGCGGTCCGCCCTCCTCGCCATGCAACGCGTTCAGCCAGGACTGTGAGAGTCCGCTGGGGTGCTACCCGGCCTCCAACGGTCCGGTGTGCGCGGGCAGCGGCACGCTGGCCGAGGGCGCCGCGTGCGAGTTCAGCAACCAGTGTTCACCGGGAAGCACTTGTGTTGTCTCCGGGGGCACTGGCAATTGCCGGACATTGTGCCGCTTCCCTTCGGGCTCGCCTGCCTGCGCGAGCGGCTCCTGCCGTGCCATCACGAACAACGGGGACGTGGGCGCCTGCGTCCCTTGAGCCGCGGCGACGGTTTTGCCCACGGGGGGAAGGTTTCCGCCCGCCGTGGAGCGCGCTCCAGACTGGAAGCCCCGGCCGCCCACCCTTGCGGTGGAAGTCGGCCGCCGCCGTCTTCCGCCTGGGCGGCACTCCAGCCCGCCGGGCAGCTGGCGCGATCCATGAATCATGCGGTCGCCATGAGAGCAGGTCGTGCACATTGTGTTGCGCCGGGAGGGTGCGGGTATGGGTCTGAGGAAGGCGCTGTGCTGGAGCTGGGTGGGTGCCCTGGGCCTGTTGGCGGGGTGTGGAGGCATCGATGACAGCGACGGGACACCGGACTCCTCCGGCGCGGGCAGCTCGAACGCGGAGGTCACCGCGCCCGCGCCCACGCAGTCCGTGGAGGCGGCCCCCACCTTGACGCTGCACGATGGTCGCAAGGTCCAGGCCACGCCGCCCGTGGCGCCCGCGCCCGCCGCGTTCCAGCCGGGCTTCCACCAGGCGCTGCGCTTCTCCGGCTATGCGGGAAGCGTCACCACGTACCGCCTGCGCGTGCCCGTGGGCCGCGCGGGCTCCCGGGTGCGCGTCACCTTCCGTTCGGGCGACGGGGCGATGACGTTGCAGCGGGCCACGGTGGCGAAGGCGGGCGCCAACGGCGCGCTGGACTCCGCGCCGGTGGCCCTCACCTTCACCGGCAAGCCAGGGTTCACCACGGGCACGCGCACGCTGGTGACGTCGGATCCGGTGCCCTTCCAGGTCGCGTTCCGCGACGAGCTGGCCATCTCCTTCGAGGCCCAGGGCTCCATGGGCCAGAGCACCATCGACGCGTTCCCGGGCAGCTACTCGCGCGCCGGGGCGTACGCGACGACGCAGGGCGTGCTGGGCGGACAGGAATGGCAGAAGGCGACCGCGGTGGCCACGGTGGACGTGGAGGGCGTGCTGGGCCGGGCCTTCGTCACCATCGGGGACAGCATCACCGAGGGCTACATGGACACCAAGAACGACACGCGCAACGCGTGGCCGGCCCTGGTGGAGGCGCAGCTCGGGGTGCCGGTGGTGAACTCGGGCGTGTCCGGCCAGGGCTTCTTCGACGCGAACACGCAGCTGCCGCAGGAGGTGCTCGCGATGCAGGGCTTCACCGACTGCATCGTGCTGCTGGGCACCAATGACCTGGCGAGCGACCTGACGGTGGCGAAGCTGCAGCAGCGGATGACCCAGCTCTTTGATCAGCTCGAGCCCCGGTGCCGGCTGTGGGTGAGCACGCTGCTGCCCAAGGAGAAGACGAACTACGGCAGCTACGAAGAGGTGAAGGCGCAGCGCCACGAGTTCAACGCGTGGATCCGCGGGCAGACGCGCGCGGAGGTCATCGACCTGGAAGCGGTGACGCGCCAGCCAGGCAACGTGGACCTCTTCCTGGACGGGCTGGAGGTGGACGGCATCCACCCGTCCGCGCAGGGCCACCGCGTGATGGCCAACGAGGTGGTGCGCGTGCTCAAGGAGAAGGGCGGCCTGTAAGTTGGAAACCGTGCTTGGGGATTGAATAGGTTCAGGGCTGCCGCGTCCGTGCGGTGCCCCCGAGCCTTTCTTTCCCTTCACGGAGCCGTCATGCGTGCCCTGTCCGCAAGCCTCGTCGTCGTCGCCTGCCTCGCCCTGCCCTCGCTCGTCCACGCCTCCGCGCTGCGCTGCGACAACAAGCTCGTCTCCGAAGGCGCCTCCAAGACGGACGCGCTGATGAAGTGCGGCGAGCCCATGTCGAAGGAGAGCCGCACGGAGGTCATCAGCAACAAGGTCAAGGTGCGCAGCCCGGACCGCACGGAGCAGGTCTCCCAGGAGGTCTCCTCCTCGGTCACCATCGAGGAGTGGACCTACAACTTCGGGCCCAACCGGCTCATGCAGACGGCCATCTTCCGCAACGGCGTCCTGGTGGACGTGCGCAGCGGGACCTACGGCAAGTAGGGCCTACGCGGGGATGGCGGTGCCTTCGAGCAGGCCGTGCTTCTGGAGGAGCGCGGCCAGCGCGGGGGGCGCCAGCATCCAGTCCTCGCGGGTGGGCACCCAGCGCACCGGGGCCTGGACGGCGGCGAGCCGCGCGTTCACCTCCGCGATCATCGGGGCGAAGGTGGGCTGCGGGAGGTCCCAGCTCCCCACCCCGGCGACAATCTCCACGCTCCCGGGCTCCACGCGCACGGCGGGCTGCCCCTGCACCGGCTGCACGGAGAAGCCCGGCAGGTACGGCTGCATCGCGGCGGACAGCCGCTCCAGCAACGTCGGATCCTCGAAGGGATGGGCGCCCTCGAAGTCGAAGAAGGTGGGCAGCTGCGCCTGGAGCTCGTCGCGCAGGGGGTTCTCCTTGCTGTCGCGCCAGGCGTGCTCCGCGAGGACGCGGGCCTCGAAGGGGACGCGGATCTCCCAGCGCTCCAGGACCGCGAGCAGCTCCGCGACGCGCTCCACCTCCTCCCACGGCGGCTCCACGCGCTCCACCCAGGAGACCTCCGACACCGTCTGGCCCCGGCGCACGCCCGACACCCGGTCCCCCTTGCGCAGCTGGAAGGGCGGCGCGTTCGTGAACTCCGGATCCGGGTAGAGCGCGGTGTGGACCTGGACCTGGACTTGGCCCGCTTCCGGACGCAGGCGCGCGAAGCCGTGCTTCGGGTTGATCTCCTCGACGGTGAACGTCTCCTGGGCCATCCCTCGGTCTCCTCGCTGCCAGGTGCTGCTGCCCTGGCCTCTTCTCTTAACCGGTGTTGCGCATGCCCGCAGCAATGCCGTTGAGCGCGAGCAGCAGCGGCCGGTCGCAGGCCGTGTCGCCGTCCCGCTTGCGCTTGAGCAACTCCACCTGGAGGAAGGACATGGGGTCCACGTAGGGGTTGCGCAGCGCGATGCTCCGCTGGAGCTGGGGGTTGTTGTCGAGCAGCTTCCCCTCCCCCGTCAGCGTCTTCACCGCGCGCCGGGTGCGCGAGTGCTCCTGCTGGATGCGCAGCCACAGGGGCCGCGTGGACGCTGGGGCCAGCTTCGCGTACCGGGCCGCGATGGCCATGTCCGTCTTCGCCAGCACCATGGTCACGTTTTCGATGACCGCGCGGAAGAAGGGCCATTCCTTGTACATGCGCTGCAACAGCGCCGCGCCCTCGGGCGTGGCCCCGTATTCCTCCAGCGCCGCGCCCACGCCGTACCAGCCCGGGACGATGGCGCGCGTCTGCGTCCAGGCGAAGCTCCAGGGAATCGCGCGCAGCGTCTCCAGGCCCCCCGCCTTGCGCTTGCTGGGGCGCGAGCCGATGGGCAGCGCGGCGATCTCCTCCACCGGCGTGCCCGTCATGAAGAACTCCACGAAGCGCGGGTCGTCCCAGACGAGCGCCCGGTACGCCTTGCGGCCGACCTCCGCGAGCACGTCGAACGCGGCGCGGAAGGCCGTCTCGTCCTCCGGGGACGGCCGCGGCTGCGCGTCGAGCGTGTGCAGCAGCACGCCGCCCACCACCAGCTCCAGCGTGCGCTGCGCCAGCTCCGGGCGCGCGTACTTGTGGTCCATCGCCTCGCCCTGCTCGGTGGCCTTGTAGGCCCCGGCCACCGTGCCCGGCGGCAGCGCGAGGATGGCCGTCTGGGCGGGACCACCGCCGCGTGCCACCGTCTCGCCGCGGCCGTGGAACAGGCGCAGGGGCACCTCGTGCTCGTCCGCCACGTGGGTGAGCGCCACCTGGGCGCGGTACAGCGCGGCGCTCGCGGCGAGCAGGCCCACCTCCTTGCCGGAGTCGCTGTAGCCCACCATCACCTCCTGCACGCCCCGGCCCCGGAGGTGCTGGCGGTACTCCGCGTGGGAGAACAGCGCGCGCAGCACGTCCGGCCCCGAGTCCAGCGCGCCCAGCTGTTCGAAGAGCGGCGCCACGTCCACGGTGGCGCACTGGCGCTCCGCGTCCCAGAGCCCCGCGTGCTTCAGGCACTGGAACGCCGCCAGCACGTCCTCCGCGGTGGAGGCCATGGAGAGGATGAGCGTGCGGCAGACGGACTCGCCGCCCTCGTCCTGGCCCTCGCGCAGCTTCGCCAGCACCGCCATGAGGCGCGCGCCGCCCTCCGACGGCGGAGCCCCCCCAGCGATGGAGGCCGCCGCGCTCACCGCGTCCTCCGCGGGCGCGCGCACCTCCAACTCGCCCAGCCCCAGGCCCAGCGCGCGGACGCGCTCGGACATGCGGCGCACCTCGCGCAGGCCCGCCGTCTCCGCGCGGGCCGCGAAGAGCGAGCGCTCCAGCACCGCCAGGTCGTCGCCCAGCGCCTCCGGGGAGCGGTAGGCCTCCGGCGCCAGCGTGGATGGCAGGCCTTCACGGCGGGCCAGCACGTGCCGCAGCGCCAGCATCAGCCGCTCCTCCATGAAGCGCAGCTTGCGGCGCCACGGCTCGCCCGACGTGCGCGGCCCCTGCTGCTTCGCCACGTCCGGCAGCGCCCTGGCGTCCTCCTCCAACGAGCGCTCCAGCTCCTGCGTGGGGCGCGCGTGCCGCTCCGACTGCGACAGCATCCCGCCCAGCCGCTCCACGTCGCGCAAGAGCAGCCTCAGGCCCCGGGCGCGGTGCGCGCGCAGCGTGTCCGCGAACACCTCCGGCGTCACCAGCGGGTTGCCGTCCATGTCGCCGCCCACCCACGAGTGCACGCGCACGGGGGTGTCCAGCACGCCCAGGGGCTCGCCGTAGGCGCGCTCGAAGGCCCAGTCCAGCGCCTCCGGCAGCTGGGACACGGGCTCCGCCAGCATCTCCTCCACGTACCAATGGACGTTCTTCACCTCGTCGCCCACGGTGGGGCGCTCGCGGCGCAGCTCGTCCGTCTGCCAGAGCGCGGTGATCTCCTCGCGCATGGACAGGAGGTTGGCGGCCGCCTCGCGCGGGGTGAGCGCGCACCGGTCGCGCTCCTCCAGCAGCTGCGCCAGCCGGTAGAGCTTCTCCAGGAGCGTGCGGCGGACGGCCTGCGTCGGGTGGGCGGTGAAGGTCAGCGTCACCTTCAGCGTGCCCAGCGTCTCGCGGACCTTGTCCGCGCTCACGCCCGCGTCCTTCAGCGTCTGCAGCGTCGCCTCCAGCGAGCCGCGCTGGGGCCGGGTCGCGGTGGGGCTCGCGTGGGCCCTCGCGCGGCGGATGCGGTGGTGCTGCTCCGCCAGGTTGACGAGCTGGAAGTAGACGGAGAAGGCGCGCAGCACCGGCTCCACCTGCTCCGACGGCAGCCGCCGCAGCACCGCCGCCAGCTCCGCCGCCGCCGCCCGCCGCCCCGCCACCGGCCCGCGCCGGCGCTGGATGGCCAGGTGGCGCACCTCTTCTTCCTTGTCGAACAGGGCCTGCCCCTCCTGCTCCACCAGGACTTCGCCCAAGAGCCGGCCCAAGAGCCGGACATCCCGCCGGAGCGGGGGATCCACCGGACGTGTACGCGCCATATCGGACCAGGAAGGTAGTCCCTCACCCCATCCCCCTCCTGCCCATTCTTCAATTTTCGCCCACCAGCGAACGAAGACTCACTCCGTCCTTGCAGGAATTATTTAACCTCCCGGTCTTCCAAAATGGACATGTCTTCCATTAGAAACAGCTCCCTCCCGGACGTACCGGGTCCGAGTCCTGAACCCCGAATAGGAGTTGCAATGCGGAAACCTCCCTCTTGGCTGGCATGGAGCCTCCTCGCGTTCGCGGCGCCGTCCGCGTACGCGGAGCGCGCGTGGTACGAGAAGCCGCAACCCGACATCGCCCCACCTTCGACCCTGCGCAGGGTGGCCACGGAGAACACCACCGACGACCTGCCGCACCGGTTGGGTGAGCAGCAGAAGGAGCTGAAGGCGCAGGCGCTGAAGGAGCGGCTCGAGGGCCGCGGTCAGCCCGGCAGGGTGCAGAAGCTCCCCAACGGCAAGTTCGTGGAGATGGAGCTGGAGCGCACGGACCGCATCTTCGTGATCCTGGTGGAGTACGGCACGCAGATCCACCCGGTGTTCGGCAACCCGACCACCAACCCGGGCGGCAACATCCCGGGCCCGCTGCACAATGAGATTCCGGCCCCGGACCGGACGGTGGACAACACCACCATCTGGCAGCCGGACTACGACAAGGCGCACTTCGAGAAGCTGTACTTCGACACCACGCCCGGCACGGACTCGGTGGCGAACTACTACAAGGCGGCGTCGTCCGGCCGCTACACCGTGAACGGCGCGGTGTCCGAGTGGGTGCGCGTGCCGTACAACGCCGCGCGCTACGGCAACAACCTGTGCGGCTCCTCCAGCTGCTCCAACTCCATCTGGCCGCTCGTCAGCGATGCCATCAAGGTGTGGACGCAGGGCCAGGTGGCCGCCGGCAAGACGCCCGCGGAGATCAAGGCGTACCTGGACACGTTCGACACGTGGGACCGGTATGACTTCGACGGCGACGGCAACTTCGACGAGCCGGACGGCTACATCGACCACTTCCAGCTGGTCCACGCCGGCATGGGTGAGGAAGTCGGCGGCGGCGCGCAGGGCCCCAACGCGGTGTGGAGCCACCGTTGGTTCGCGTACAGCACGGGCCTGAGCGCGGACGGCACGGGCCCCGCGTACAACCCGAACGGCGGCACCCGCTTCGCGCCGAACGTGGACAAGTGGGTGGGCGACTACACCATCCAGCCGGAGAACGGCGGACTGGGCGTGTTCGCGCACGAGTACGGCCACGACCTGGGCCTGCCGGATCACTACGACACGACGAACGCGGCGGACAACGGGACGGGCTTCTGGACCATCATGTCGTCGGGCTCGTACCTGAACGACGGCACGACGGACATCGGCACGCGTCCGGGTGACTTCTTCGCCTGGGACAAGCTGCAGCTGGGCTGGCTGGACTACGCCACGACGTCGGCCGGCCTGTACTCGTACCACAAGCTGGGCCCCGCGGAGGTGACGTCCAAGAACGCGAAGCAGGCGCTGATGGTGAAGCTGCCCGGCAAGCCCCGCGTGCAGCCGACGACGGCGCCGTTCGAGGGTCAGTACGCGTGGCAGGGCGGCCAGGGCAACAACCTGGACCGCGTGCTCGTGAAGACGGTGAAGCTGCCGAACAAGAAGCCCGTCACCTTCTCCTTCAAGACGTGGTTCGACATCGAGGAGGACTGGGACTACGCCTACGTCGCGGTCGCGGTGGACGGCGGCGCGTTCGTCAACCTGCCCAGCCCGGTCAGCCGCGACACGAACCCCTGGGGCAACAACCTGGGCAACGGCATCACCGGCACGTCCGACGGCTGGGTGCCGCTGGAGTTCGACCTGTCCGCCTACGCGGGCAAGACGGTCACGGTGAAGATCCGCTACAAGACGGACGGCGCGGAGTTCGGCAAGGGCTTCCTGGTGGACTTCGTGCAGCTGTTCGCGGGGACGAAGTACGTCTTCGGTGACGACGCGGAGTGGGGCCACAAGTGGTGGGACCAGTCCACGTTCTTCCACACGGACGGCACCAACACGTTCTACGACCACTACTACCTGGCTGAGTGGCGTCAGTTCCGCGGCTACGACGAGACGCTGGCCACGGGCCCGTACAACTACGGCTTCAGCGCGGATGGCCTCTTCGACTACGCGGAGCGCTACTCGTACAACCCCGGCCTGCTGATCACCTACTGGGACACGTCCGTGCCGAACAACAACGTGTCGCAGCACCCGGGTGAGGGCCGCATCCTGCCCATCGACTCGCGCCCTCAGCCCCTGCAGCGCAGCGACGGCCGCTACTGGTCCGGCCGCGTGCAGACGCACGACGCGACGTTCGGCCTGGAGCCCAGCTTCCCGCTGTCGCTCAAGCCCAACGGCTTCCCGCGCAACGAGTACGCCTCGCAGCCCGCGGTGCCGGTGTTCAACGACACGAACACCTTCTGGTACGCCACGCAGCCGTTCGCGGGCGTGAAGGTTCCCGCGACGGGCACCATCATCGAGGTGCTGACGGAGAACTCCAGCCAGACCGTGATGCAGGTGCAGGTGCGTCCGGTCGAGTGAGCGCCTGACGCGCTCTTCGCACTGACGCCGTGAAGTCAGGAGGCCGGTCCCGTTCATTCGCGGGGCCGGCCTTCGTCATGAGGAGGGCTGTCGCGCGTGCCCGGGCCTGTAGGATGGGGCCCCGCGTGAACGCCTCCCCTTCCCCTCCGCCGCTGTCCCGCCGCTGGCTCGTGCCCGGGGTGCTGGGCCTGATGTGCCTCCTCCACGTGGTGCTGGGGCTGGGGCTCCTGCCGGGGTGGATGTTCGGCAAGTACCCCGACAGCGCGCGCATGTGGGCCGCGGGCCGGCTGTCCCCCGAACAGGGCGCGGACTTCAGCCCGCTGTACCTGCTGCTCAACGTGGTGCTGTCCCCCGGGCCGCTGCGCTTGCTGCAGAGCCTCGCGGGCGCGGTCGGGCTCGTCGCGGTGTACGTGCTGGGCGCGCGGCTGGTGTCGCGCACGGCGGGGTTCGTCGCGGCGGCGCTGCTGGCGGTGACGGTGCCGGTGCTCCTGTACGAAGCGACGCTGGAGCCGGACCTGCTGGTGATGGTGTTCAACCTGGCGGCGCTGGCGCTGCTGGCGGCGGCGAGCCCGGGCTTCCGGATGCCGTCGGTGGTGGGCGCGGGCGTGCTCCTGGGGCTGTCGGGGGCCACGCGGCCCACGGGCCTGTTCATCCTGGGGTTCGCGGCGCTGTGGGTGGCGCGCGAGGCGTGGGGGGACGGGCGCCGGCGCTTCCTCGCTCCGGCGGTGCTGCTGGGCGTGGGGTTCGTGGCCTCGGCGCTGCCGACGCTCGCGGTGCGCGCGAAGGTGGGCTCGCAGCTGGGCGCGACGATGAGCGCGGGCGCGGTGCTGCACATGGGCAACCGGCCGGAGGGCACGGGGTTGGGTGCGCAGCCGCCCACGCTGCTCAAGCAGTATGAGGCGCAGCTGCGCTCACCGGACCGCCCGGACTACGCGCACCACCTCTACCGGGAGTTCGCGCGCGCCGACACCGGGCAGGCGCTGTCGCCCGCGGACGCGGAGCTGTTCTGGGTGAAGAAGACGCTGGCCTTCGCGCGGTGGGAGCCGGGCAGCTTCCTGGGGCTCGTGGGCCGCAAGCTGGCCTTCTTCTTGTTCGGTCCGGACGGGCATGACCTCGTGGAGGTGCGGCGCGCGGAGGCGCGGCTCGGGGCCTGGCCGCTGGTGAGCGCGCAGGTGCTGGGCCTGCTGGGGCTCGCGGGGTTGCTCGTCGCGCTGTGGCGGCGGGAGCGCGTGGGGCTGGTGCTGATGTACCTCGTCGCGAGCTCGGCGCTGGCGCTGGGGTTCTACGTGGTGAGCCGCTACCGCGTCGCCGCGCTGCCGGCGTGGGCCCTGCTGGTGGGGGTGCTGGTGTCCACGGCGGTCCAGGCGCGGCGACGTCCGCGTGAGCTGGCGGTGTGCGTGGGACTGGTCGTGGTGGCGTGCACGCTGCCCGTGCTGTTCCCGTTCGTGCGTGACGTGCAGCGGCAGTTCGAGCGCGGGGAGACGAACGCGGCGGACGGGGTCGCGCTGGCGTCCGCGCTGGCGGCGGGGCGCCATGACGAGGCCACGCGCGCGTTCGTGCGGCTCCAGGCGGCGCAGCCCTTCACCGCGCTGCTGCGCAATGTGCGGGGCGTGCCCTTTGAATCACCCGAGGTGGCCGCGCATTCGGCGGCGCTGTCGCTGGAGCGCTTCGGGGCGGACACGCCGATGGACCTCTTCTTCATGGCGGAGCTGGCCCGGCGCGCGGGCCAGTGTGAGCAGGCGCTGACAGCGGCCCGGGCGGCGGTGGGGTTCCGGGGCGTGCTCTATGACACTTCACTGGATCCGCGGCTCGTGGCGGCGCGGTGTGAGCTGGCTCGGGGCGACCGGCCCGGGGCGCTCGCGGAGGCGGTGCGTTCGCTGGAGGAACGTGGAGGCACGCTGGATGCGCTGGCGTTCGCGGTCGCGGCGGCGGAGGCGCTGGGGGATCCGCGCCGCGAGGAGTGGGAGCAGGAGCTGTTCGCGCTCCATGACTCGCTGGATGCACGGCATGCGCGAGGCAGCGCGCGGCTTGTCTGGGGCAATGCGGCCGGGGCGCTCGCGGACGCGGAGGGCGTGCTGGCCCTCTTCCCGGACCTGGCTCCGACGGAGTACCTCCGGGCCTCGGCCCTGGCCGCGCTGGGACGTCACGAGGAGGCGGTGCGCTCCTATACCGTCGCGCTCCAGCGCACCCCGACGGCGGCCTTCCCCACGGGGCCGCTGGAGCAGGCCGTGGCGGCGCGGCTCGCGGAGGCGCCGGACGCGTGGCGGGTGGTGGCGCTCGCGGCGGAGCACCATCTGCGGGCAGGACGGCTGGAGCTGGCGCGCACGCTGTATGCGCGGGCCCTGACGCTCGCGCCGAAGGATGCGGGCCTGGCGCGCGCGGTGAGGGAGCTGGAGACAGCGCGTCCCTCGGGCATCACGGTGCCTCCGCCGCCCGTGGTGAACACGGCGCCGTAAACGCATCACGCTCCGCGCGGCATCTCGACACGAGGTCCGGCCTGCGGATGGGCGCGTGTCACGCCCCGGGCGTGCGCTGCATCCTGGTCACAGCGTCCTCGTGAACTTGAAGCTTGAGGAAGCCCGCTCGTAGCCCAGCGCTTCGTAGAAGCGGTGCGCCTCCTCGCGGTGGCTGCGCGAACGGAGCATGAGCACCTGGCAGTCTCGCGCCCGCGCCCACACTTCCGCCTCCGCCATCAACGCGCGGCCACAGCCCGTCCCCCGGTGCGCGGCGTCGACGACGAGGGCGGCGACCTCGGCGGTGCGCGGCAGGTGCAGGGCCGGACGCTCCTGCACGTGCATCCACCCCACGATGCCTGCTGGCTCCCGCTCGGCCACGAACACCGCCTGACCGGGCGCGGCCTGGAGCCGCCCGAAGCGCTCCTCCAGCTCCGGGGCCGTCGCGGGCCACCCGAGCTGTTCACACAAGCCCACGAGTCCGGGCACATCCGAGGGGCGCAGGGGGCGGAGTTGAACAGGGG